>NZ_VDDD01000011.1 GCF_006151785.1 Paracoccus marcusii | reverse complement strand
CGTCGCCGCCCACCCCGGCCGGCGACAGCGCGCGGATCGCCCAGCTGCGCGGCCATCTGCGCGACCAGGTCCGCCGTCGCAGCATGGCCGCCCGTGCCAGCTTTGACGCGCTGGCCGAGGCGCTGCAGCTGGACCGCATGGCGATGGACGACCATCCCGTGCGCCGCGCGCTGCTGCGGCTGGATTATGCCGCGGCGGATGCGCTGCTGAACCGCCCCCACCCCGACACCGGTCAACCAGGGATATGAACATGGACAACCGCCCCGTCATCCTTGTGATCGACGACGAACCCGCCAACATCGAGATCGTCACCGCCGTGCTGGAGGACGAGTACGAGATCTGCTTTGCCCTGTCCGGCGAACAGGCCGTGCAGGTGGCCCGCGAAAGCAGGCCGGACCTGATCCTGCTGGACGTGGTGATGCCCGGCATGGACGGCTATCAGCTGTGCCGCATCTTCAAGGCCGACCCGCTGCTCAGCGACATTCCGGTGATCTTCGCCACCGCCCTGGGCGATGACGAGGCCGAGTTGCGCGGGTTGGCGGTCGGTGCGATCGACTATGTCACCAAGCCGGTCCGCCCGGCCGCCCTGCAGCGGCGCGTGCGCAACCACGTCCAGATGAAGCGGATGCGCGACCAGTTGACCGAACAGGCGCTGCGCGATCCGCTGACGGGGCTGGCCAACCGGCGCATGCTGGAACGCCGCCTGCAGGCGGAGCTGCACCGGCAGGCGCGCGACGGCGGTCTGATCGCGGTGCTGATGCTGGATATCGATCACTTCAAGGGCTTCAACGACAGCTATGGCCACCCCGAGGGGGACATCTGCCTCAAGGCCGTGTCGCAGGCGCTGGCGCAGTCGATCCGCCGGTCGGGCGACCTGTGCGCGCGCTACGGCGGCGAGGAGTTCGCCTGCATCCTGCCCGGCACCGACCTGGACGGCGCCCTTCACCTGGCCGAGACGATGCGCGCCGGTGTCGAGGCGCTGGCCATCCCGCACCGCGCGTCGCAGGTGGGGCAGGTGGTGACGATCAGCATCGGCGTGGCGTCGGGGCGTTGCGACATGGGCAGCGACAACGCCTTCTGGCTGACCGGGGCCGACCGGATGCTGTATCGCAGCAAGCTGGCCGGGCGGAACCGCGTCAGCGGGCAGGTGATGAGCGCCGATCACCCGCTGCGCGACGCGTCCGCGCTGGACGGGCCGGTCGTCGGGGATGTCAGGGCGGGCTAGGCCCTTCCCGTCGGGCAGGCCGTCAGATTGGCATTGAATGCCGGACGGGCCTGCGGCAGGCTGCATGACATGCAACCCCGCGACACAGCGGGGGCCGATCACCGACAGGAACCTCACATGACATATCCCCTGACCATGCGCGCCATGCTTCTGGCCTCGGCGCTGGCGCTTGCACCCGCGGCCTGGGCCGAGACGCCGGCCGACACCCTGGTCGTGGCCCACACGATCGACGACATCATCAGCCTGGACCCGGCGGTAAGCTTCGAATTCGCGGGCAACGACGTCAACAACAACACCTATGACCGGCTGGTCGATTTCAATCCGCTGGACCCGGACGCGGGCTTCCAGCCCAGCCTTGCGACCGAATGGGCGGTGTCCGAGGACGGCCTGTCCATCACCTTCACGCTGCGCGAGGATGCGACCTTCCATTCCGGCAACCCCGTGCGCGCCGCGGACGCCGCCTGGTCGCTGCAGCGCGCGGTCAAGCTGGACAAGACCCCGGCCTTCATCCTGACCCAGTTCGGCTTTACCGCCGACAACGTCGATCAGATGATCACCGCCGACGGCAACACGCTGACGCTGACGATGGACAAGCCCTATGCGCCGACCTTCGTGCTGAACTGCCTGACCGCCAACATCGCCAGCGTGGTCGACATGAAGACCGTCATGGCCAACGAGGTCGACGGCGACATGGGCAATGCCTGGCTGAACACGAACGAGGCCGGGTCGGGCGCCTATGTGCTGTCGGCCTGGCGTCCGAACGAGGCGGTGCAGCTGACCGCCTATGAGGAATACTGGCAGGGCGCCCCCGAGATGAAGCGCGTGATCGTGCGCAACGTCGCCGAATCCAGCGCGCAACGGCTGCTGCTGGAGCAGGGCGACATCGACGTGGCGCGCAACCTGACGCCGACGGACGTGGAATCCATCGCCGCGGTCGAGGGCGTGACCATCCAGGACGAGCCGCGCGGCCGTATCCTCTACATGGGCCTGAACCAGAAGGACGAACTGCTGTCGAACCCCGCCGTTGTCGAGGCGATGAAGCACCTCGTCGATTACGAGGGCATCACCGGCAGCTTCCTGAAGGGTCAGTTCGTCACCCACCAGACCTTCCTGCCCCAGGGCTATTTGGGCGTGCTGGACGAGCAACCCTGGACCTATGACGTGGAGAAGGCCCGCCAGATCCTGACCGATGCGGGGATCGAGGGCGGCACCATCACCACCCGCGTGCGCGACCTGCGCGAATACGTGGACGTGGCCCAGACCCTGCAGGCGTCGATGGCCCAGGTCGGCCTGACCCTGGAGATCGAGCAGATGACCGGCGCGCAGGTGCTGGACGCCTATCGCGCCCGCGAGGTTCCGATCTTCCTGGGCGAATGGGGGCCGGATTACTCGGACCCGAACACTAATGCCGCGACCTTCGCCTATAACCCCGACAACAGCGACGAGGCGGCGGCCGTGGGCCTGCTGGCCTGGCGCAACGCCTATGAGGTGCCGGCCGAGATGAACGAGGCCACTGTCGCAGCCACCCTGGAGCAGGACGCCGACGCCCGCGCCGCGATGTACCAGGACATCCAGCGCCAGTACCAGGCCGAGGCCCCGATCGTGCCGCTGTTCCAGCGCATCGAACAGGTCGGCCTGCGCGACGGCGTCCAGAACTGGTGGAGCGGCGGCGCCATTTCGTCGGTCATGTATCGTCAGGTGACGAAGAGCGAATAAATGGCCCCGACCGATCCGACCGGCGCCGCGACCGCACCGTCGCGGCGCCGCGCCCTGACCCGCAGGCGCGTGCGCAGCGTGGCGGGGACCGTCCTGTCGCTGGCGCTGACGCTCTTGGGGCTGCTGCTGGTCACCTTCATCATCGGGCGGGTCATGCCGATCGACCCGGTGCTGAAGGTGGTGGGCGACCGCGCCACCCAGGCCCAGTACGACGCCGCCTATGTGGCGATGGGTCTGGATCAGCCGCTGATCGTGCAGTTCCTGTCCTATGTGGGCGACGTGCTGCGCGGCGATTTCGGGCGCTCCATCTCCACCGGGCAGCCGGTGGCACAGGACATCGCCCGCGTCTTTCCCGCGACCTTCGAACTGGCGGCCCTGGGGACATTCATCGGCGTCGTGATCGGCGTGCCCCTGGGCGTGATCGCGGCGGCGCGGCGCGGCGGCGTCATCGACCAGGTTGCCCGCGTCGTAGCGCTGGTTGGCTATTCGATGCCGATCTTCTGGCTGGGACTGATGGGCCTGTTGATCTTCTATGGCATGCTGGGTTGGGTCGGGGGGCCGGGGCGGCAGGGGATCATCTATGACGGGATGGTGCCGAACGTGACCGGCATGATCCTGGTCGACAGCCTGATCGCCGGGGACTGGGCCGCATTCCGCGACGCGTTCTCTCACATCATCCTGCCGGCCAGCCTGCTGGGCTATTATTCGCTGGCCTATATCAGCCGCATGACGCGCAGCTTCATGCTGGAACAGCTGTCGGCGGAATACATCACCACCGCCCGGGTCAAGGGCCTGTCCGAACGCGCCGTCATCTGGGGCCACGCCTTCCGCAACATCGCGATCCCGCTGGTGACGGTCATCGCGCTGTCCTTCGGCTCTCTGCTGGAAGGGTCGGTCCTGACCGAGATCATCTTCACCTGGCCGGGCCTGGGCAGCTATATCACCCGCGGCCTTTTGTCGGGCGACATGAACGCGGTGCTGGGCGGAACGGTGGTCGTGGGCGTGTGCTTCGTCGTGCTGAACCTGTTCAGCGACATCCTGTACCGTTTCCTGGATCCGAGGTCGACATGAGCGCCATGACACGCCGCGATTGGTTGCTGTCCGACGCGCCCCAGACCCGCCGCCAGGCGCGGCTTGGCGCGATCTATCAGGGCTGGCTGACCTTCCGCGCCAACAAGCTGGCGATGGTCGGGCTGATCATCCTGGTGCTGCTGATCGGCATGGCGATCCTGGCACCCTGGATCGCGCCGCAGGACCCCTATGCCCAGAACCTGGCCGACCGGCTGCAGCCGCCGTCGGCCACGCATTGGCTGGGCACCGACGCCTTGGGGCGCGACATCCTCTCGCGGCTGATCCACGGCTCGCGTATCACGCTGTTCATCGTGGGCACGGTCGCGCTGATCGCGCCGGTCATCGGGCTGCTGATCGGCACGGTGGCGGGGTTCGCCGGGGGCTGGGTGGACCAAGTGCTGATGCGGGTGACCGACATTTTCCTGGCCTTCCCCAAGCTGATCCTGGCGCTGGCCTTCGTCGCGGCCCTGGGGCCCAGCATCGGCAACGCGGTGCTGGCGTTGGCGCTGACCGCCTGGCCGCCCTATGCGCGCCTGGCGCGGGCCGAGACGCTGACCATCCGCAACGCCGACTTCATCGCCGCCGCGCGCCTGCAGGGGGCGGGGCGGCTGCGCCTGCTGATCCGCCACATCTGGCCCCTGTGCCTGTCGTCGCTGATCGTGCGGGTGGCGCTGGACATGGCTGGGATCATCCTGTCGGCGGCGGGCCTGGGCTTTCTGGGCCTCGGCGCACAGCCGCCGCTGCCCGAATGGGGTGCGATGATCTCGGGCGGGCGGGGCTATATCCTGGATTTCTGGTGGGTCGCCGCCATGCCGGGCATCGCGATCTTCCTGGTGTCGATGGCCTTCAACCTGCTGGGTGACGGGCTGCGCGACGTGCTGGACCCCAAGGGAGACAAGTCGTGACCGAACCTCTTCTGTCCGTGCGCGACCTGCGCGTCACCTTCCCGACCCGGCAGGGCGAGTTTCAGGCCGTGCGCGGCATCGATTTCGACCTTGGCCGCGAACGCCTTGGCGTCGTGGGCGAAAGCGGGTCGGGCAAGTCCATGACCGGCCGCGCGATCCTGGGCCTGGTGCGTCCGCCCGGCCGGGTCGAGGCCGCCCGGATGGAGCTGGAGGGCCAGTCCATCCTGAACCTGCCCGACCGGCAGATGCGCAGCGTCCGCGGCGGGCGCATCAGCATGGTCATGCAGGACCCCAAGTTCAGCCTGAACCCGGTGATGACCGTGGGCCAGCAGATCATCGAGGCCTATCGCCTGCACGCCCGCGCGCCCCGCGCCGCCGCCCGCGCGAAGGCCCTGGAGATGCTTGAGGCCGTGCAGATCCGCGACCCCGAACGCGTCATGGACAGCTATCCCCACGAGGTGTCGGGCGGCATGGGTCAGCGCATCATGATCGCCATGATGCTGGCCCCCGACCCGCAGATCCTGATCGCGGACGAACCGACCAGCGCGTTGGACGTGTCGGTCCGGACCGAGGTGCTGCACATCATGGACCGGCTGGTCCGCGACCGGGGCATGGGACTGATCTTCATCAGCCACGACCTGAACCTGGTGGCGCAGTTCTGCGACCGCGTGCTGATCATGTATGCCGGCCGCGTGGTCGAGACGCTGCCCGCCCGCGACCTGCACCGGGCGCAGCACCCCTATACCCGCGGGCTTCTGGACAGCCTGCCGCGGCTGGACGCGCCGGTGTCGCGCCTGTCGGTCCTCCAGCGCCAGGACAGCTGGCGCGACCCCGTCGTGAAAGGCCCCTGAGATGCTGAGCGTTGCCGATCTGACCGTTTGGTTCGGGCAGGAGCCCGACCGCGTCACCGCCGTCCACGATGCGGCCTTCGACGTGGCGCAGGGCGAAAGCTTTGGCCTGGTCGGCGAAAGCGGTTCGGGCAAGTCGACCATCCTGCGCGCCATCGCAGGTCTGATCCCCGGCTGGTCCGGCCGGATCGCGGTCGACGGTCAGGCTCAGAAGGGAGAGCGGCGCGACCGGGCGTTCTTTCGCACCGTCCAGATGGTGTTCCAGGACCCCTATGCCAGCCTGCATCCGCGCCATTCCGTCGATGCCGTCCTGGCGGAAACCCTGCGTCTGCAGGGCATGGACCGGATCGACCAGCGCATCGTCAAGCTGCTGGACGACGTGGGTCTGGGCCGGGGGTTCCGCTTCCGCTATCCGCACCAGCTGTCCGGGGGACAGCGTCAGCGCGTGGCGATCGCCCGCGCCTTGGCGGCGGAGCCGCGCCTGTTGCTGCTGGACGAGCCGACCAGCGCGCTGGACGTCAGCGTCCAGGCCGAGATCTTGAACCTGCTGGCCGATCTGCGCGACGAACACGGGCTGACCTATCTGATGGTCAGCCACGACCTGTCGGTGATCGCCCATATGTGCGACCGGCTGGCCGTGATGCAGCGCGGCCGCATCGTCGAGATCCTGCCGGCGTCCCATCTGCGGGCGGGGCAGGGCGCCCAGCCCTATACCACCCACCTGATCGAGGCGTCCGCCGGATACCGCCCGGAGGTTCGCCCATGACCGATGCGCGACAGGATGCGGTCGCCCGCGCCGAAGGCTATTTCGACCAGGGCGGATTCCAGGCCGATCTGGCGGCCCTGGTGGCGCATCCGACCGAAAGCCAGAACCCGACGCAGCGGTCCCATCTGGACCGCTATCTGACCGAGGCGATGATACCGCGCCTGTCCGGTCTGGGTTTCGCCACGCGGGTGCTGGACAACCCCGACCCGCGCGGCGGCCCCCTGCTGATCGCGGAACGGATCGAGGATCCGGCCCTGACCACGGTCCTGACCTATGGTCATGGCGACGTGGTCCGCGCCCAGACCGACCAGTGGCGCGACGGGCTGTCGCCATTTGTCCTGACCGCCGAGGGTGACCGCCTGTATGGCCGTGGCGCGGCCGACAACAAGGGGCAGCACCTGATCAACCTGGCCGCGCTGCAGGCGGTCATCGATACGCGCGGGCATCTGGGCTCCAACATGCGGATCATCTTCGAGATGTCCGAGGAGACCGGATCGCCCGGCCTGGCCCAGGTCTGCCGGGATCATGCCGATGCGCTGGCGGCCGATGTGCTGATCGCGTCCGACGGCCCGCGCCTGCAGTCCGACGTGCCGACGCTGTTCATGGGATCGCGCGCCGCGCTGGCCTTTGACCTGGTGCTGGAGCTGCGGCCGGGGGCGCATCATTCGGGCAACTGGGGCGGTCTTCTGGCCGATCCGGCGATGATCCTTGCCCATGCGCTGGCCACGATCTGCGACGGGCGCGGCCAGATCCAGGTCCCGGAATGGCGCCCCGACAGCCTAACGCCCGCGCTGCGAGACGCCCTGCGCGACCTGCCGGTGATCGAGGCGGGCGGCCCCCAGGTCGATGCCGACTGGGGAGAGGTCGGGCTGACACCCACCGAACGCGCCTTTGGGTGGAACAGTTTTGCGGTGCTGGCGATGACCGCCGGTGTGCCCGACGCACCCGTGAACGCCATCGCGGGCCGCGCGCGGGCGACCTGCCAGCTGCGCTATGTCGTGGGGACCGATCCGGACGACATCCTGCCGGCGCTGCGTCGCCACCTGGACCGCCACGGCCATCACGCGGTGCGCATCGTGCCGCGGGACGGCGATCCCGCCCATGCCACGCGGCTGATGCCCGACCATGACTGGGTGCGCCGGGTCGCGGGGTCGGTCCGGCGGACGACCGGGCAGGACCCGCATCTGCTGCCGAACCTGGCCGGATCGCTGCCCAACGAATGTTTTGCGGAAATCCTGGGCCTGCCGACGATCTGGGTGCCCCATTCCTATCGCGGCTGCTGTCAGCACGCGCCCGACGAACATGCGTTGCAAAGCCTGTCGCGACAGGCGCTGGCGATCATGGCGGGGCTGTGGTGGGATCTGGGGACGCCCGCGGATGGCACTTGACCGCAGGGGTGACAGATCGGCCGGGCGTCTGAACTCTTTAAACCAACCACCAAGGACGCCCGGCCGATAAGCCTCTTTTGTCTGAAGTCTGCGGCGGCGTCATCCTGTCCTTATGGACAGGAGAAGATGCACCGATTGGTGCGGTAAGGGTCTGAGCTAAAACGGAAAATGGCGACCCCGGCAGGATTCGAACCTGCAACCTATTGATTAGAAGTCAATTGCTCTATCCAGTTGAGCTACGGGGCCCGCGGGCTGGCCTTTCTTAGCGGCAGGCGCATCGGCAATCCAGACATAATCGCCCCGGCAAGCACGAACTTGTGCGCAGGGCCATCCCATGACGATGGAACGGCGCCCGCTGGGCCGGTGTTGATGTGCCACACCACCTGAAGGAGGTCGACATGGACCACGCAAATCACACGCGACTGACCCACGACGAACTGACCGAGGCCGTTCTGGACGGCGCCACCGTCTATGGCCCGGGCGACGAAACCGTCGGCAGCGTGTCGCACACGCACGGCATGGGAGCATCGGCCAAGGTCGTTCTGGACGTCGGCGGGTTCCTGGGCATCGGCGCCAAGCCGGTCATGGTTCCGGCGACCGACCTGGACTTCATGCGCGACGAAAGCGGCACCGTGCATGCCCGGACCAACTGGACCAAGGATGATCTGAAGGCTCTGCCCACGCACGAGCACTGAATGATCGACAGGAAGACGACGGCGCGCATCGCAAGATGCGCGCCGTTTGCATTACAACATCAGCGTCATGAAGACCGAATGCGGGTCGGCGCGATAGCTGCCAAAGGGCGGGCACTCCGTGAACCCCTCGCGGGCGTAGAGGCCGCGCGCCGCGACAAATCCCGGCTGCACGCCGGTTTCCAGCGACAGCTTGGCATAGCCCGCGTTCCGCGCGTGACCCAGCATGTGCCGCAGCAGCATCCGCGAGACACCCCGCCCGCGCTGTTCGGACAGCACGTGCATGGATTTAAGCTCTCCCTCGGATGCGCCCAGATCCTTGATGGCGCCCATGGCGACAGGTTGGCCCGCGTCGCGCACCACGAAAAAAGCGATGGCGGGGTTCTCCAATGCCTCCTTGGGCATCATGTGAATCGATCCCGGCGGGGTATCGGCATGCATCTCGGCGGTGTGGCGTTGGAACAGCAGGTCCAGGTCGGGCCCAAGCGGGCTTTCCAGGTCGATCGTCAGCGTCATGTCGGGGTCCTGTCGCCACATGGTCACGGCGGGGCACTATCCCGCCGTGACGCGCGCGTCAAAGGCTTAGCCGCGCGGGGCGGTCGCCTGGTCCAGCACCGGCACAAGCCGGGCCATCGTGCCGTCGACATCGCGCAGCTTGTCCAGACCGAACAGCCCGATGCGGAAGGTCGAGAAGTCGGCCCCCTCATCCACGGCCAACGGCACGCCCGCCGCGATCTGGGTGCCGAGGGCGGCAAAGGCCTTGCCAGACTTGACCTCGGGGTCGTCGGTATAGCTGACCACGACGCCCGGCGCCTGGAACCCCTCGGCCGCCACCGAGCGGATGCCGCGCGCGGACAGTTCGTCGCGGACCGCCCGGCCAAGGCGCCATTGCGCGTCGCGCGCGGCGGCGAACCCCATCGCGCGGGTCTCCTCCATCGCGTCGCGCAGGCCCAGCAGCGCGTCGGTGGGCATGGTCGCGTGATAGGCATGGCCGCCATCCAGATAGGCCTGCATGATCGCGCGCCATTTCTTCAGATCCAGCGCAAAGCTGTCGCTGTCGGTGGTGGCCAGTCGTTCGGCGGCGCGATCGGACAACATGACAAGGCCTGCGGCGGGTGACGTCGACCAGCCCTTTTGCGGGGCCGAGATCAGCACGTCGACGCCCGTGGCCCGCATGTCGACCCAGATCGCACCCGACGCGATGCAGTCCAGCACCATCAGGGCACCCACCTCATGCGCGGCATCGGCCAGCGCGGTGATATAGTCGTCGGGCAGGATCAGCCCGGCCGAGGTCTCCACATGCGGGGCAAAGACCGCGTCGGGGCGCGTCTCGCGGATGCGGGCCACGACCTCGTCGATGGGCGGGGGCGCATAGGCGGGCTGGGGCGCGTTCCCTTGCGGGCGGGCCTTGACCACGGTCACCTCGCGCGCGAATGCGCCCGCGTCGAAGATCTGGCTCCAGCGATAGCTGAACCAGCCGTTCCTGACGATCAGCGCATGCGCGTCGCGCCCGAACTGGCGCGCGACCGATTCCATCGCATAGCTGCCGCCGCCCGGTACGATCGCCACCTGGGCCGCGCCATAGACCTCGCACAGACCCGCCGACAGGTCGCGCATGACCTGCTGAAAGCGTTTCGACATATGGTTCAGTGACCGGTCGGTGAACACGACCGAGAATTCGTCAAGGCCGTCCGGGTCGATCTCGGGGCGCTGATGGGGCATGGGTGCATCCTTTCCGTTGCGCGCAGCCTAGCGCTTGTGCGTCCGCGCGGCCAGACCGCCAAAAGGCGCAAACGCCCCCCCTTGCGGCCCCCCCTGCGGGGCGACTAGGCTTCGGACACAAGCAACATCAAGGTTTTTCATGCGGATCGGCATCCTTCAATGCGGCCAGTCGCCGGCGCAGCTGAAGCGGGATTTGGGCGACTATCCGGACATGTTCGTGCGCCTGCTGGCCGGGCGCGGATTCGACTTCACCACCTGGCATGTCGAGGGGATGGAGTTTCCACAGGACATCCACGATGCCGACGGCTGGCTGCTGACCGGTTCGCGCCACGGGGCCTATGAGGATCACGCCTTCATCCCGCCGCTGGAGGATTTCATCCGCCGCGTCCACGATGCGGGCGTGCCGATGGTCGGCATCTGCTTTGGTCATCAGATCATCGCGCAGGCCCTGGGCGGCACCGTGGTCAAGCATCCCGGCGGTTGGGCCGTGGGCGCGCAGGATTACGATTTCGGCGGCCAGCCCGTCACGCTGAACGCCTGGCACCAGGATCAGGTCGTGGCCCTGCCGCCCGGCGCGCAGGTCGCGGGCCGGAACGCGTTCTGCGAAAATGCCGCGCTGATCTATGGCGACCGGGCCTTCACCGTGCAGGCACATCCGGAATTCGGCGACGATTTCATCCAAGGCCTGATGGACACCCGCGCCAAGGGTGTCGTGCCGGACGACCTGCTGGCCGGGGCTGCGGCCCGCATGGGGCAGGCCGATGGCGCGTCCCTGCTGGCCGACCGGATCGAGGCCTTCTTCAAGCAACCCCGCGCCCTGGCGCAAGCCGACAAAGGTGCCGCATGAGCGACTGGACCGAGAAACTGCCCCAGGCCGCGCGCGACTTCATGTCCGGGCGCCGCCTGGACGAGGTCGAATGCATCGTGGCCGACATGGCGGGCGTCGCCCGTGGCAAGGCCATGCCCGCGTCGAAATTCGCGCGGCAGAACCAGTTCTATCTGCCCAATTCGATCTTCCTGCAGACGATCACCGGGGAATGGGCCGACAACCCGTCGGGCGCCTTCACCGAACCGGACATGGTGATGGTGCCGGATTATTCCACCGCCACCGCCGCGCCCTGGACCGCCGACTGGACCATCCAGGTCATCCATGACGCGACCGACCAGCAGGGCAACCCCATGCCCATCGCGCCGCGCAATGTGCTGAAACGCGTGGTGCAGCTGTACCGTGACAAGGGCTGGAACCCGGTCGTGGCGCCCGAGATGGAGTTCTTCCTCGTCGCGCGCAACATCGACCCGAACCAGCCGATCATCCCGCCCATGGGCCGGACGGGCAGGCGGGCTGCGGCGAAACAGGCCTATTCCATGTCTGCGGTGGACGAATACGGCAAGGTCATCGACGACATCTATGACTTTGCCGAGGCGCAGGGTTTCGAGATCGACGGCATCCTGCAGGAGGGCGGCGCGGGCCAGGTCGAGATCAACCTGAACCATGGCGATCCGGTGGCCCTGGCCGACGAGATCTTCTACTTCAAGCGGCTGATCCGCGAGGCCGCGCTGCGCCACGACTGCTTTGCCACCTTCATGGCCAAGCCCATTGAGGGCGAGCCGGGCAGCGCCATGCACATCCATCATTCGATCACGGATATCGAGACGGGCCGGAACATCTTTTCCGACGACAAGGGCCGCGAGACGCCGGCCTTCCTGCATTTCATCGCCGGCATGCAGAAGCACCTGCCCGCGGCCATCGCGCTGCTGGCACCCTATGTGAACAGCTATCGCCGCTATGTCCCGGACTTCGCGGCGCCGATCAACCTGGAATGGGGGCGCGACAACCGTACCACGGGCCTGCGCGTGCCGATCTCGGGGCCGGAGGCGCGGCGGCTGGAGAATCGGCTGGCGGGCATGGACTGCAACCCCTATCTGGGGATCGCGGCCAGCCTGGCCTGTGGCTATCTGGGCCTTCTGGAGGCCGAGAACCCGCGCGCCGAATGCCTGGGCGACGCCTACATGTCCGAGGACGAGCTGCCCTACAACCTCGGCGACGCGCTGGACCTGATGTCGGAGAGCGCGCCCATGCGCGGCGTTCTGGGCGAGGATTTCTGCGCCGTCTACGAATCGGTCAAGCGCAATGAATACAAGGAGTTCCTGCAGGTCATCAGCCCGTGGGAACGCGAACATCTGCTGCTGAACGTATGAACCTGCTGCACCTGAACGACGGGCTAGGGGCCTATCCGCCCAGCCTCTATGCCGACCAGTGCGGGCCGCAGCCCGACCTGCCGCCCCTGCGGGGCGAGGCGCGGGCGGATGTTGCGGTGATCGGGGCGGGCTATACCGGCCTGTCGGCCGCGCTGCATCTGGCACGGCGGGGCCTGTCGGTCCGGGTGCTGGAGGCGCAGCGCGTGGGCTTTGGCGCGTCGGGTCGCAACGGCGGACAGATCGGGTCCGGCCAGCGGCAGGAGGTCGACTGGCTGGAGGCGCAGCTGGGCCGCGACACGGCCCGCCGCCTGTGGGACCTGGCCGAGGAGGCCAAGGCCGCCGTCCGCAGCATCGCCGCCGAAGCGGGCGTGCGGGTCCGCGACGGCATCGCACATGCCTGCCGTACCGCGTCCGAGGTCGATCACGCCCGCCACATGGCCGACCATCTGGCACGGCATTACGGCTACGACCGGGTCACGCCCCTGGATCGCGACGGGCTGGCGGCGGCCTTGGGCAGCACTGCCTATGTCGGCGGCGATCTGGACCGCGGCGCGGGGCATGTGCAGCCGCTGGCGCTGGCCCTGGGGATGGCGCGGCTGGCGCAGGATGCGGGCGTCGTGATCCATGAGCGCGCGCAGGTCACTGGCCTGACCCATGGTGCGCCCAGCATCATCCGCACCGATCAGGGCGTGCTGCGGGCCGATCACGTCATCCTGGCCTGCAACGGCTATCTGGGCGATCTGGACCGGGCAGTCGCCGCGCGGGTCATGCCCATCAACAACTATATCGTCGCGACCCCGCCGCTGGATGATCACCCCGAGATCCTGCCGGACCGCATCGCGGTGGCGGACACGAAGTTCGTCGTGAACTACTGGCGCGTCGACGACGACCGGCGGCTGGTCTTCGGCGGTGGAGAGACGGTCACCTACCGCTTTCCGCGCGACATTGCGGCGGTGGTCCGCCCGCATCTGCTGTCAGTCTATCCGCAGCTGCAGGACGTGCCCCTGACCCATGCCTGGGGCGGGACGCTGGCCATCACCATGAACCGCATGCCCTGCTTCACCCGGCCCGCGCCGAACTGCCTGTCGGCCAGCGGCTATTCCGGGCATGGCGTGGCGATGGCCACGCTGGCGGGGCAGTTGATGGCCGAGGCCGTGGCGGGCCAGGCCGAACGGTTCGACGCCATGGCCGCCGTTCCCACCCGGCCCTTTCCGGGCGGTGCGGCCCTGCGCAAGCCGCTGCTGGTGGCGGGGATGGCGTGGTTCGGGCTGCGCGACCGGTTAGGGTTCTAGGCCGATCCGGGCCAGCACATGCTGACGGATTTCGGCCGATTCGCGGTCGGTCATGCCCAGAAGGCTGGAGACTAGGCGGATCAGGCTGTCCTCATCCGCGCCGCGGCTGTTGTCGGCATAGGCGACCTCCCACAGCGCGGCCAGAACGGCACGACGATCCTCCAGCGCGATGCGGTCCTTGATCTGGCGGGTGAAGCGGACGGTGTCGCTGGCCTCCGCCTCCAGCGCCTCGGCCTGGGAGCGGCGGGCGGCGGCCTCGGCCGCAGTCAGGCCGCGGCGGGACAGGACCTGCTCGATGCGGTCGCGTTCGGCCTGATCGTAATGATCGTCGGCCCGCGCCACGCGCACCAGCAGCGCGGCGATGGCCAGCTCGGCATCGTCGCGGTCGATCGGCGCGGCGGTATCGCCCATCAGGCGTGTCAGTAGGTCCATGAACATGGCCGAAGGATGCCCCTGCAGACGGCCGCGGTCTAGCCGGGCCAGCCCTCGACGATGATCACATCTGCGGCAGAGACCGGCTCGCGCAGCGCCTTGGCCGCCTGATAGCCGGGACTGTCGTAACAGGCCTGCGCCGCCTCCAGCGACGGGAACTCGATCACGACGCTGCGGGGGCGGGCCTGGCCCTCGACCACCTGCTGCGGCCCGCCGCGCACCAGAAAGCGCGCGCCGTATCCGGCAAAGGGGGCGGCATTGGCCCGGCGATAGGCATCATAGGCGTCGGGGTCGTCGATCGTCACATGGGCGATCCAATAAGCCTTGGTCATGTGTCCTCCGGAATGCGGGTGCGGCCTTGGGCCACGGGAACGGCACGGCCGGACACGCAGACCTGCGCCAGCGCGCCGCCCTTGACGGCGATGCGCAGGCCCAGCAGGGACGGGCGCCCCATCTCGACCCCCTGGCGCAGGGACAGGCGCGTCTCTCCCTCGGGCAGGACGCCTGCGGCCAGCAGGGGCGCGGCAAGGGTCGCGGTGGCCGATCCGGTGGCGGGGTCCTCGGGGACGCCGCTGCCGGGGGCGAACATGCGCGCGCGGAACCCCGCGCCGTCGGGGGCATAGGCATAGACCTTGCCGACCTTGGCCGTCAGCGCCTCGAACGCGGCCCCCGCGGGGCGGGCATCGGACAAGGCCTGCGCGTCGCGCAGTGGCACGAAGATGAAGGCCGGACCCGCATGGGCCACGACCGGCCGATGGTTGCCAAAGCCGATCCGGTCCGCGCCAAGGCCCAGGCCCGCAGCGGCCAGGTCGGTCGCGACCGCATCGCCCAACTGCGGCAGCACGGGGGCCGCGAATTCGGCCAAGCCGTCGCGGATGGTCACCGGGACCGGCCCGGCCTCCTCCTCCAGCACCAGATCGCCGTCGCCCGCCGACAGGTGCAGCGCGCAGCCAATGGTGGGGTGACCCGCGAAGGGGATCTCCGCCAGCGGCAGGAAAATGCGGACGCGGGCGCGGTGCGCGGGATCGCGCGGCGCCATGACGAAGATCGTCTCGGACAGGTTGAACTGGCGGGCGATGGTCTGCATCTGCCGCGTGCTCAGCGCATCGGCCCCCATGACCACGGCCAGCGGATTGCCCGCAAAGGGCCGGTCGGTGAAGACGTCATAGACATGATATTCCAGCATCATCGCCCCGGTTCAGTATTTTTGCGGAACATACAGCTCGCGGGGGACGGCGTCGCGCTCATAATCGGGGTTGAAGACGCGATCGGGCAGGGTGATCTGTTCATGGTCCACGTCGCCATAGGGAATCAGGCCCAGCAGGTGGTCGATGCAGTTCAGCCGTGCGCGCTTCTTGTCATTGCCGGGCACGATGTACCAGGGCGCCTCGGGGATGTTCGTGCGTTCGAACATGTCCTCCTTGGCCTTGGTATAGGCCTCCCACCGGACGCGGGACTGCAGGTCCATGGGCGACAGCTTCCACTGCTTGAGGGGGTCGTGGATGCGCATCTGGAACCGCATCTGCTGCTCCTCGTCCGTGATCGAGAACCAGTACTTGACCAGCCGGATGCCCGACCGGACCAGCATGCGTTCGAATTCGGGCACGTCCTGGAAGAACTGTTCGACCTGATCCTCGGTGGCAAAGCCCATGACGCGTTCGACGCCCGCACGGTTGTACCAGCTGCGGTCGAACAGCACGATCTCTCCGCCCGCCGGCAGGTGGGGGACATAGCGCTGGAAATACCATTGCGTCTTCTCCCGGTCGGACGGGGCGGGCAGGGCGACGACGCGGGCCACGCGCGGGTTCAGCCGCTGCGTGATGCGCTTGATGGCGCCGCCCTTGCCGGCGCTGTCGCGCCCCTCGAATAGGACCACGACGCGTTCGTTGTTGTGGCTGACCCAGTCCTGAAGGCGGATCAGTTCGGATTGAAGGCGCAGCAGTTCGCGGAAATACAGCTTGCGGTCCATCTGGTCGGGATGGTGGCTGCGATAGATGCGCCGGATTTCGGCCGACAGGGCGGCGTCCTCCATCTCCAGCTCGATATCTTCGTCCAGGGTCTCCTGCAGCTCTGCCTGCAGCCAGTCCTTGTAGTCGTTCATCTGCGTCTCCGATGGCTTTGCTGCGGTCTAGGGACGGAATGTGACGATAGGGTGTCAGCGCATGAACTGGCGCGCGCAATCGGGCGTGACCGCCAGCACCAGACTGCCGTCGCGCAGCCCGTCAACCGTGCCGCACCAGGCGCCCTGCACAGTGAACAGGCTTTTCGTGCCCCGCGCCGGGCGATAGGCGATGCGCCGGCCCTGGGTGTCGAACAGGTTCAGCACCCCGACCGCGTTCGGCGCGTAATAGCCCACCACCGACCCGTCCGAGGTGAAGATCACTCTCCCCTCGTTCACGCGGTCGCTGGGGCGGTTGCCCGGTGCGGTCGGCGCGTTCGCGGTATTTCCGGCCGAGTTCCAGGCCGCATGGGGCGCATTGCCCGGCCGAGCGGGGCTGTTGGCGGGGTTCCCGGGCCCCAGGTCGAACGGCAGCTGCGTGCGGTCCAGCACCATCAGCGGCGCGTCGGCCAAGGCCGCGGGGGGGGCGGCCAGCATCGTCAGGAACAGGGAAAGTCGCATCATCGGGGGCATCCTTTTCGCAGGCCCATCATGGCCAAACCCCGCGCCCTGCGCCAGAGGTTGCGCGGCCCGCCCCTGCGGCCTAAGGCGTGACGGGCGGCACCCTGCGCCGCCAGCCGCGAAAGGGCAGACCATGGCCGATGACGACTATGTCTATGACGAGGCCACGGGCGAATGGCGCCCCGCCGCCGAGGTCGCGGCCGAGGCCGCCGCCGCAGGCATCGTGCGCGACAGCGCGGGCACGCCGCTGGCCGACGGCGACCAGGTGGTCGTCATCAAGGACCTGAAGGTCAAGGGCAGCAGCACCGTGATCAAGCAGGGCACCGTGATCCGCGGCATCCGCCTGACCGACGACCCGGCAGAGGTCGACTGTCGCCACGACGGCATCAGGGGCCTGGTCCTGCGCACGGAATTCCTGCGCAAGCGCTAGCGGGTCATGGCCTGCCCGGCGCGGGCGAACTCGTCCCGGCTGCCGGGAATGCCAAGCCGCAGCCAGCGGTCCGAATAGGGAAAGCGCCGGGTCCAGACATGTGCGCGGGCCAGCGTGTCCTGGGCCGCCTGCGCGTCCGGCGTCTCGTACAGACGGAACAGGTGCGTCCCGCCCAAGGGCCGCCAGCCCGCGCGCGCGGCCAGCCGGTCAAGGTTCAGCGCGGCTTCGGCGTGATAGGTCACGGTGTCGTCGGCCCAGGCCCGGTCGGCCATGGCGGCGGTCGCGATCTCCAGTGCGGGGCCGCTGACGGACCAGGGGCCCGCGGCCTCGCGCAGCGGCGACAGCAGGGCCGGGTCCGCCAGCGCAAAGCCAAGCCGCAGCCCGGCCAGACCCCAGAACTTGCCAAAGCTGCGCAGCACCACCGCATTGACGGGCAGGGACCGGGCCAGCGACAGGTCGGGGCGCGCATCTGCGAAACTTTCGTCTACGACCAACAGGCCGACCCGCCGTGCCAGCGCGGCCAGGACCAGGGGCGACCATTCCCGCCCGTCGGGGTTGTTGGGGTTCACGACGACGGCCAGGTCGGCGCCATCCATCCTGTCCAGGTCGGGGGCGGGGGTGACACGCCAGCCCGCGGCGGTCAGGCTGGCCGCATGTTCGTTGTAGCTGGGCGTCAGCACCGCCGCGTGGCCCGCGGGCCGCAGGCGCGGCACCAACTGGATCGCGGCCGTGGCCCCCGCCATCGGCAGGACATGGTCGTCCGCGCAGCCGAACCATTCTGCGGCGACCCGGATCAGCGCCCGTTCCGCCCTGGCCATCGGCAACGCGCGAAAGGCCGTGTCCGACAGGGGCTGGACCGACCAGGGCCTGCGGTTGATGCCGGTCGACAGGTCGATCCAGTCGCCCGTGCCGAAACGTGCCTGCGCCGCATCCAGATTGCCGCCGTGATCGCGTGCCATGCCGCCCCCTTGGTCCTGTCCGCCCCTGCTAGGACACCACCGCCGCGGGGGCAATTCGGACTTTACACCAGTGGTAAAGCCGACCACGATATGTTGTAAGCGCCATGGCCGCCGACCCCCGGTGTTGTGTGGCCACCCAAGGACCACCACGGCGCAAGACCGCAGCCACAGGCAGACCATGACGCAGATCGATTCCTCCATGCGCATCGACGACATCCACCCGATCGACATCGTCGAGGCCGTGGCCACGCATCACGCCTGGGAGTTCGACCGCCTGGCCGAGGATCAGATCGTCATGGATGTGGACGGCCAGTGGCGCCGCTATGCGCTGACCCTGGCATGGTCGCCCCGCGACGCGGTCCTGCGGCTGATCTGCAGCTTCGACATGGACCCGCCGGCGGACCGCATGCCGGCCATCTATCAGACGATCAACCTGGCCAACGACCGGGTCTGGGACGGGGCCTTCACCTTCTGCGCGCCGCAGCGGCAGATGGTCTGGCGGTACGGGCTGGTGCTGGCGGGGGACGCGATCGCGCTGCCGGAACAGGTGGACCGGATGATCGGCACCGCCCTGGCCGCGTGCGAGCGGTTCTATCCTTCGTTCCAGTTGGCCGGATGGGGCGGCACATCGCCCGCCGCGGCGCTGGAGATTGCCTTGGGCGAAACCTACGGACGGGCCTGACATGAACGATTTCGACGACATCAACGCGCGCGGACTGGTCCTGGTCGGATGCGGCCGCATGGGCGGGGCGATGCTGCAGGGGTGGCTGGCGCGCGGGCTGGACGCGGGCGCGGTCACGGTCATCGACCCGAACCTGGCACCCGAATGGCAGGACCGCGGGTTGCGCGTGAATGCGGACCTGCCGGCTGATCCGGCCGTGGTCGTGCTGGCGGTCAAGCCGCAGATGATGGGCGGCGCGCTGTCTGCCATGCCGGACCTGTCGGGCAGCCTGGTGATATCGGTCGCGGCAGGCACGACCATCGCGACCTTCGAGGCGGCCTTTCCCGGCGCCCCCGTGATCCGGGTGATGCCCAACACGCCCGCGGCCATCGGTCAGGGCATTTCCGCGATGATCGGCAATGGTGCCGCAACGCCTGCGCATCTGGACCTGGCCGAGGCGCTGATGCGCGCCGTGGGCCGCGTCGTCCGGCTGGAGCATGAGGGCCAGATGGACGCCGTCACCGGCCTGTCGGGCAGCGGCCCGGCCTATGTGTTCCACCTGATCGAGGCGATGGCCGCCGCGGGCGCGGCGCAGGGCCTTTCGCCCGCGCTGTCGCTGGAACTGGCGCGCATGACCGTGGCCGGCGCAGGTGCGCTGGCTGTCCATGCGGACGAGGACCCGGCCGTGCTGCGTCGCAACGTGACCTCGCCCAACGGGACGACTGCTGCGGGGCTGGCGGTGCTGATGGACGAGGGTGCGGGCCTCACGCCGCTGATGATCCGCACCGTGGCGGCCGCGACCGAACGCGGGCGGGAGCTGGGTCGCGGATGATCACCTTTGACGATTTCCTGAAGGTCGACATCCGCGTCGGCACCATCACCCGCGCCGAACCCTTCCCCGAGGCGCGCAAGCCCGCGTTCAAGCTGTGGCTGGACCTGGGCGATCTGGGAGAGCGCAAGTCCTCGGCCCAGATCACCCGTCATTACGACCCCCAGACGCTGGTCGGTACGCAGGTGCTGTGCGTCGTGAACTTTCCGCCCCGCCAGATCGGCCCCGTCATGTCCGAGGTGCTGGTCCTGGGCGTGCCCGACCCCGACAATGAGGTCGTGCTGATCCGCCCCGACCTGACCGTCCCCAACGGAGGCCGCCTCTATTGAAGGTTCTTGTCACCCGCCCGATGACCGACCGCGCCACCGCCGCCATCCGCGCGGCCTGCGATGCGACATTCCGTGACAACACGCCCCTGACCGTCGATCAGGCGGGCCAGGCGATGCGCGATTATGACGCGATCATCCCGACGATTGGCGATGCGTTCGGGGCCGAGGCCTTCCAGGGCGATCTGCGCTGCAGGCTGCTGGCCAATTTCGGCGCGGGGTTCAACCATATCGACATCGTCGCGGCCCGCGCCGCCGGTGTGGCGGTCACGAACACGCCCGACGTGGTGACGGACGCCACCGCCGACATTGCGCTGACGCTGATGCTGATGGTGCTGCGCCGCGCATCCGAGGGCGAACGCCTGCTGCGCGCGGGCGGCTGGACCGGGTGGAACCCCACGCAGCTGCTGGGCGCGGAGATGTCGGGTCGCACCGTGGGCATCGTCGGTATGGGCCGGATCGGCCAGGCCATCGCGCGGCGCGCGCATCTGGGCTTTGGGATGGAGGTGGTGTTCTTCAACCGCTCGACCGTCGCGGGGCTGGACTTTCCGGCCCGCCAGATCGGTGATCTGCGCGCCATGCTGGCGGCCTGCGACGTGGCGGTTATCGCCGTGCCGGGGGGTGCTGCCACGCGCGGCCTGATCGGCGCGGCCGAACTGGAGGCCCTGGGCCCCCAAAGCGTGCTGGTCAACATCGCCCGCGGCGACGTGGTGGACGAGGACGCCTTGATCGCAGCCTTGGTGGACGGCCGCATCGCGGGCGCAGGCCTGGACGTCTATGCGCAAGAGCCGCATGTGCCCCAGGCCCTGCTGGATGCCCCCAATGCCACGCTGCTGCCGCATCTGGGAACGGCCACCGACGACACGCGCACCCGCATGGGCCTGCGCGCGCTGGCGAACCTGCAGGCCCATATCGACGGCGGCGTTCCGCCGGACCTTGTCCGCTAGGAACCTGCCACGGCTGCGGGCGTTATTCCGGCATATGAACGTCTGAAAAGGAGGCGGAAATGAACTGGGATATCATCGAAGGCAAATGGAAGCAGCTGAAAGGCGCGACCAAGGTCAAATGGAGCGAACTGACCGACGACGAGCTGGATCAGATCGACGGCAACAAGGACAAGCTGGCCGGCAAGCTGCAGGAAAAATACGGTTGGACCAAGGACGAGGCTGACCGCGAGATCGACGATTACTATCGCGACAAGTGATCGCCCTGCCGCAACCGCCAGTAAGGGGCGTCCCATCCGGGGCGCCCCTTTCCACATCCGCTTGATCGTTTGTCCGCGGTAGGGCACCACGGGGGCGAACCGACCGGAGCGTCGCATGTATTACGCCTATTCCATCGAGAACGGTCGCCTGGTGCGCCTTGCCGCAGAACGCGATGTCGCGGACGCGGCATGGATTGACCTGATCCAGCCGAACGACGCCGAGATCGCGCAGCTGCGCGTGCTTGGCGTGCCTGTTCCCAGCCTGGCCGAGATGGAGGAGATCGAGCTGTCCAACCGCCTCTATCGCGAGGACGGGCTGGACTACATGACCGCGATGCTGCCGGGAGAGCGCGCCGGGGGTGACCGGATCTCGATGCCGGTGACGTTCATCCTGTCGACGGACCGGCTGGTGACGGTGCGCCACCATTCGCCGCGGCCGTTCCTGACCTATCCCGAACGCGCCGAACGCTCGACCCTGGGCTGCGGCACGCCCGACCGCCTGTTCCTAGGCCTTGTCGAGGAGATCATCGCCCGGCTGGCCGACATCCTGGAAGGGGCGGGCCGCACGCTGGACCAGACCACCGCCGCGGTGTTCGAACGCCGCGCGGTCGCCGCGGCCTCGGACAGGCTGCAGGCCGCACTGCAAGATGTCGGACGCGAGGCCGAGACGATGGCGCGCGTCCGCCTGGCCCTGCTGACGGTCGAGCGGATGCAGGCGTTCTATACCGCCACGCTGGAGGACCGCCCCGAGGAGGGCCGCCTGCGCGCCGCCACCCGTGCCCAGATGCGCGACATCCAGGCGCTGGAGGTGCATGCCGATTTTCTGGGCGGGCGGGTCAGCCTGGCGGTGGACACCACGCTTGGCCTGATCAACCTGCAACAGAACAACACGGTCCGCATCCTGTCGGTCGTCGCGGCGTTGTTCCTGCCGCCGACGCTGATCGCCAGCGTCTATGGGATGAACTTCACGAACATGCCAGAACTGGACGAACCCTGGGGCTATGCCTTCGCCCTGATCCTGATGGGCGGGACGACCCTGGGGACGTGGCTGTTCCTGCGTTGGAAGGGCTGGATCTAAAGATCGTCCAGCAGGTCTAGCATCTCGGGGGGCATCTGGCCCTCGGAGAGGGTGATGGCGTGCGGGCCGGTCGCGTCCGTCACGGTGATCGCATAGCGCATCCGATCCGGGCAGCCGGGACAGGGGGTGGCCGCCATGTCGGCCAACGCCTTGGGGTGGAAGGCCGCGCACAGTTCCTGCGCCCGGGGTTCGGGTTGGGCATCGGTGTCGATGCGGCGCGAGGTGGCGGCAGTGATGCCGCCAAAGCCGCCATGGCTGCGGATCTCTATGATCATGCGGTCCTCCGGTCCGCGGATCATAGGATCAGACCGCGATTCCCACAAGTTTCCAAGCGCGCCGCAACAGCACCGCCTGTTGGCTGCCCGCGCCCGCCAGTGCCGCCGCGCTGCGCAGGGTCTGGTCGGCAAAGTCGGAAAAGCTGGCCATCGGGTTGTTCAGGTCCTGCAGCGTCCGGTACCAGATGCGGCCCGGCAGCTCCCACGCGTTGCCGCCCAGATAGCTGCAGAACAGGTAGAAGGCGTGGTTCGGAATGCCCGAATTGATGTGCACGCCGCCATTGTCGTCGGTCGTGGTGTTGAACTGATCCATGTGCCAGGGCTGGGGGTCGGTGCCCAGCAGGTCGTCGGCATAGGCCGTGCCCGGTGCCTTCATGCTGCGCAGCGCCACGCCGTTGATGCCCGCGCCCAGGATGCCGCGCCCGATCAGCCAGTCGGCCTGATGAGCGGTCTGGCCCAGCACGCGCTGTTCGGCCAGCGCGCCGAAGACGTCGGCCACATGTTCGTTCAGCGCACCGGACTGGTTCTCGTAGATCAGCCCGCCGGAATGCTGGATGACACCATGGGTCATCTCATGCGCGATGACCGACAGCTGCAGGAAGGTCCGGAAGATCTTGCCGTCGCCCGTGCCATAGGCCATCTGCTGCCCGTCCCAGAAGGCGTTGTTGTAGTTGCGGCGGTGCTGGACCGTCGCCACCAGCGGCATGCCGCGTCCGTCCAGCGAATTGCGGCCGTATTCCTCGGCGAACATCGCGAAGACCTGGCCGGCGCTGTCATAGGCCAGGTCGGCATCCGCGATGCCGGACGGCGCGTCGCCTTCGGCCCGGACCAGGCGGCCGGGAAGGGCGGCGCGGAATTCGCCGTCATGGATGCGGCGGTCGGGGCAGCACAGCTCGGGATCGGGGGCGATGCCCTGCAGCGCGGGCGGCAGGCTGGCCCAGGCCGCGCGCTCCTCGCGCAGCTGTTCGTCATGGCGCAGCAGCGTGCGCGCCATGTCCGCCGTCGCGGGGTCACCCCGCAGCGCCAGCACCCGCAGCATATAGGGCGGCACGATGCAGGCGATGGGATTGTGGTGAGAGCAGCCGAACGACAGGCACATGGGGCGACCTTTCCGCGTTGGTTCACCCCAAGGTAGCACGGAACGCCCGACCCGCAAGGGTCGGATGTTCACGTTTCATTCTAGTCAGTCCATGCGCTTGCCGCTGACCTTGTCAAACAGGTGCAGCCCGCCGGGGCGATAGGACAGGCGCATGTGATCGGACAGGGGGGCATCGGACGGCAGGGTGATGGTGATGCGGGCATCGCCGGTCTTGCCGTGGACCAGCCGCTGCGCGCCCAGTTCCTCGACCGCCAGCACCGACATCTCGATCGGGCCGTCGGCGGTGACGCTCAGATCCTCGGGGCGGATGCCCACATGGCCCGCATGCCCGGTTCCGGGCAGGTGCGGGACGGCGCTGGCCTCGATCAGGTTCATGGCCGGACTGCCGATGAAGCTGGCGACGAAGGCCGATGCCGGGCGGCGATAGACCTCCAGCGGCGTGCCGATCTGTTCGATCTGCCCGCCGTTCAGCACCACCAGCCGGTCGGCCAGCGTCATCGCCTCCAGCTGGTCATGAGTCACATAGATCGAGGTCGTGCGCAGGCGCTTCTGCAGCTCCTTGATCTCAAGGCGCATGGCGACGCGCAGTTTCGCGTCCAGGTTCGACAGCGGCTCGTCAAAGAGGAACGCGGCCGGTTCGCGCACGATGGCGCGGCCCATGGCGACGCGCTGACGCTGGCCGCCCGACAGGGCGCGCGGCTTGCGGTCCAGGAACGGGCCGATCTGCAGGATGTCCGAGGCGATGCCCACGCGCCGCTCGATCTCGGCCTTGGGGGTGCCGCGGTTCTTCAGGCCGTATGCCAGGTTCTGTCGCACCGACATGTGTGGGTACAGGGCATAGTTCTGGAACACCATGGCGATGTCGCGATCGGCGGGCTCGATCTCGTTGACCACGCGGTCGCCGATGCGGACCTCGCCCTCGGTGATGCTCTCCAGCCCCGCGACCATGCGCAGCAGCGTGGATTTTCCGCAGCCCGACGGGCCGACCAGGACCAGGAATTCGCCATCCGCGATGTCGATATTGACGCCGCCCACGGCGCGGGCGCCGCCGGCATAGACCTTGCCGACATTGTTGAGGGTGATGGATGCCATCTTATTTCTCCGTCTCGACAAGACCTTTGACGAACAGGCGCTGCATGGCGACCACCACGATCACGGGTGGGATCATCGCCAGCATCGCGGTCGCCATGACCAGGTGCCATTGCGGCAGACCGTCCACGGCATCCGCCATGCGCTTGATCCCCGCAACGATGGTGTAATAGTCCGAACTGGTCGTGATCAGCAGCGGCCAAAGATACTGGTTCCAGCCATAGATGAACAGGATCACGAACAGGGCTGCGATATTGGTGCGCGACAAAGGCAGCAGGATGTCGCGAAAGAACTTCATGGGCCCGGCGCCGTCGATGCGGGCGGCCTCGGTCAGTTCGTCCGGGATGGTCAGGAAGACCTGGCGGAACAGGAACGTGGCCGTGGCCGACGCGATCAGCGGGATCGACAGGCCGGCATAGCTGTTCAGCATGCCCAGATCGGCCACCACCTGGAAGGTGGGCACGATGCGCACCTCGACCGGCAGCATCAGCGTGATGAAGATGCACCAGAAGGCCAGGCCGCGCAGCGGAAAGCGGAAATAGACCACCGCGAAGGCCGACAGGACCGAGATGACGATCTTGCCGATGGCGATGGCCAGCGCCATGACCAGGCTGTTGAACATCATCACGCCGACCGGGGGCGTGCCGCTGGTGGACACGCCCGCGCCCAGCATCTGGCTGTAGTTCTGGATCATCTGGTCACCCGGCCACATCGGGATGGTGCCCGACATGAAGGCGGTCGCGCTGTGGGTCGAGGCCACGAAGGCCACCCAGACCGGCAGCGCCACGACGCAGACGCCCAGGATCAGCGTCAGGTGGGCGGCCAGGTTCAGGAAGGGACGGTTCTCGATCATCAGTAGGCCACCTTCTTCTCAACGAACCGGAACTGGATCACCGTCAGCACCAGGACCAGCGCCATCAGGACCACCGACTGCGCGGCGGACGAGCCCAGGTTCTGCCCGACGAAGCCGTCGAAATAGACCTTGTAGACCATGATGTTGGTGGCCTGTGCCGGGCCGCCCTCGGTCGTGGCGTCGATCACGCCGAACGTGTCGAACATCGCATAGACGATGTTGACGACCAGCAGGAAGAACGTCGTCGGCGACAGCAGCGGAAAGGTGATGTCGAAGAACCGCCGCACCGGACCCGCCCCGTCGATGGCCGCGGCCTCGCGCAGGCTGGCCGGGATCGCCTGCAGCCCTGCCAGGAAGAACAGGAAGTTGTAGCTGATCTGTTTCCACGCGCTGGCGATCACGACCAGCGTCATGGCGTCGCCCTTGTCCTGGATGTGGTTCCAGTCATAGCCCAAGCCCCCCAGCAGATAGGGCATGATGCCGATGGTCGGGTTGAAGATGAACCACCACAGGATGCCCGCGACCGCAGGCGCCACCGCATAGGGCCAGACCAGCAGCGTCGTATAGACCCGCGTGCTGCGGATCATCCGGTCCACCGCGATCGCCAGCAGCAGCGACAGCCCCATCGACAGCACCGTGACCGAGATGGCGAAGACCGCCGTCACCTGCAGGCTGTTGAGATATTCGGGGCTGCCCCACAGGCGGGCGAAATTCTCCAGCCCGACAAAGGTCGTCCGGGTGCCGAAGGCATCCTCGCGCAGAAAGCTTTGACGGATGGCCTGACCGGCGGGCCACAGGAAAAAGATGAAGGTGATGATCAGCTGGGGGGCCAGCAGCAGCCATGGCAGCAACTGGTTTCGGAAAATGGTGCGCTTCATCGCGGGACCTTGGGGCGAAAACGGGAAAAGACCGGGGCCGCGCGTGATGCGCGGCCCCGGCCGAAGGGGGTGGGGCGGTTACTGGTTCTGCGCCTGGAACTCTTCCAGCAGCGCGTCGCCGCGGCTGACGACCGCGTCCAGCGCGCCCTGCGCGTCCTTGTCGCCCGACAGAAGCTGTTCGAACTCTTCGTCGATGATGCCGCGGATCTGGACATAGCTGCCAAAGCGCAGACCCTTGGAGTTCCCGGTCGGCTCGTTCAGGGTGATCTGGTTGATGCCGGTGTCGGCGCCGGGGTTCTCGGCATAATAGCCGGCCATCTGCTCACGCGCGGCGGCAGTGATGGGCAGGTAGCCGGTGAAGGACGCCCAATCGGCCTGCACCTCGGGCTGGGTCAGGTATTCGAAGAACGCCGCGGTCGCCGCGTATTCCTCGTCCGTCTTGCCCGACAGCACCCACAGCGAGGCGCCCCCGATGATCGAGTTCTGCGGCGCGCCCTCGACGTCGTCGTAATAGGGCAGCATGCCATAGCCGACCTCGTACGCGGTCGAGTTGGCGATGACGCCGGCACGGCTGCCCGAGCTGCCCATCAGCATCGCGCATTCCTGCGAGTACAGCATCGGCCCCGCATTGTCGGCGCCCACCGGGCCACCGTACTTGAAGATGCCCTCGTCGGACCAGCGCTTGAGGTTCTCCCAGTGCTTGACCTGAACGGGCCCGTTCAGCGACAGGCGCGCATCAAGGCCACCCATGCCGTTCTCCAGCGTGCCGATCGGCTGGTTGTGCCAAGCCGACAGGTTCTCGGTCTGGATCCAGCTGATCCATTGCGTGGTGAAACCGCAGGTCGCGGCGCCCGATTCCATGATCTGCTTGCTGAACTGCTCCAGCTCGGCCCAGGTCTTGGGAGGGGTGTTCGGGTCCAGGCCCGCCTTCTCGAACACGGTCTTGTTGTAGTACAGGATCGGCGTCGAGCTGTTGAAGGGCATCGATAGCATGTTGCCGTCGGAATCGGTGTAATAGCCGACGACGGCCGGCAGGAACGCCGCCTGGTCGAAGGCCTGGCCGTGCTGCTCCATCAGTTCGTGGACCGGGACGATGGCGCCCTGGGCGGCCATCATGGTGCCGGTGCCGACCTCGAACACCTGGACGATGGCGGGCTGCTGGTTCGCGCGGAACGCGGCGATCGCGGCGGTCATCGTCTCGGGGTAGGTGCCCTTGTAGGCGGGGGTGACGGTGTATTCGTCCTGGCTGTCGTTGAAGCCCTGGGCGATCTCCTCCAGCTTCGCGCCCAGCTCGCCGCCCATGGCGTGCCACCATTCGATGTTCGTTTCTGCCTGCGCGGCAGTCAGCGACGCCACCAGCGCCACCGCGGATGCGGTTCCGTATCGGATCATGTTGTCTTCCCTCCCTTACAGAGTTGCGATGCTGACCCCGCCTATCGGCAGTTCACGACAGCATCGCAACGCTCATGTGACAGTCTTGTGACGTCGGGAGGTTTGGGTCAACGGGTTTCGTTGGCGTTCGGTTTTTTACGAAGTTGCGCGAATGCCCCCATCACCGCGCCGATGATCGGGTTGATGACCTTGGTCGCCACCGGCAGCAGGGCCAGCCCCAGGATCAGGCCGATGACGCCGTCGCAGAAGGCGGTGACGACCCATGCGACCACGCCGGGGGCGGCGGGCACGGCGGCGGCGGCGGCCTCGGCCCAGTCATGAATCAGGTGATAGGGCGCGCCCCAGCCCAGCTGCTCCAGGCCGTGCACGATGATCTGCCCGCCGACCCAGATCATCGCGGCGGTGCCGACCACGGTCAGCGTCTTCATGAAGCCGGGCATGACCTTGACGATGCCGCGGCCCAGAGCGGCGACGGCGCCGGTGCGGCGCTGTGCCAGATGCACCCCGACATCGTCGGCCTTCACCACCAGCGCCACGAACCCATAGACCGCGACGGTGATCGCCACAGCGACCAGCGCCAGGATGACGGCCTTCATCAGCAAGCTGTCGTCGGTCGGGATGGTGGACAGGGCGATTGTCATGATCTCGGCCGACAGGATGAAGTCGGTCTTGATGGCGCCGGCGACGCGGGCCTCCTCCAGCGCGGCACCGTCGGTGTCGGGATGGGTGTGCTTTTCGCTGTCATGGGTGTCGGTCTTGTGGAACAGGTGCGCGACCTTGTGAGCGCCCTCGTAGCACAGATAGGCGCCGCCCAGCATCAGCAGGGGCGGAATGGCCCAAGGCGCAAGGGCCGACAGCAGCAGCGCGACCGGCAACAGGATGACCATCTTGTTGAACAACGATCCGCGCGCGATCTTCCAGACGATGGGGATCTCGCGGCTGGCGTCGAAACCGTGGACGTATTTCGGCGTCACCGCCGCGTCGTCGATGACCGCGCCCGCGGCCTTGGCGCCCGCCTTGGCCGCCTGGCCCGCCACGTCGTCGATCGATGCCGCCGCCACCTTTGAAATTGCCGCTACGTCGTCAAGAAGCGCGATCAACCCGCTCATGCAGTGTCCCTTCGGAAATTGGCCCGATGCGGCGCCGTGCCGCAGCCCATCAGCACCCGGCAACGCGCGTCGAGGCAAGCGGTTTCACCATCACTCACGGATCGGCATGCAAAAAGGCCCGCGCAGAGGGGACTGCGCGGGCCATGACCTGCCTGTCGGGGGACGGCAGGTCCTGCGGGGCGTCTTAGGACGCCGGCAGCAGCACGGTGTCGATCGAGTGGATCACGCCGTTCGACTGGTCCACGTCGGGGATCAGCACGGTGGCGACGTTGCCGTTCTCGTCGGTGATCTGCAGGGCGTTGTCGCTGGCGCGGATGCTGGCGGTCAGCGTGCAGCCACCCACGGTCTCCAGCGCGGCCGAACCGCCGCCCTGCTGGATCATGCGGCCCACGGCGGACGACATCGCCTCGGTCGGGACGACGTGGCAGGTCAGGATGGTCTGCAGGGTCTGCAGGCTCTCGGGCTTCAGCAGGTCCTCGACGGTGCCGTCGGGCAGCTTTTCGAAGGCCGCGTTGGTGGGGGCGAAGACGGTGAACGGGCCGGCGCCCGACAGCGTCTCGACCAGGCCCGCGGCCTGCACGGCGGCGACCAGCGTGGTGTGGTCGGCCGAGTTCACGGCGTTCTCGACGATGTTGCGCGACGGCAGCATCTCGGCGCCGCCGACCATGGTGTTCTGGGCAAAGGCCGGTGCGCCAAGCGCGATGGTGGCAGCGATGATCGAAGCGCCGACTTTGGTAAAGCGGGTGGTCATGGACTTCCTCCGGTTTTGGTTCTGGGCGGCATTTCTGCGCCCGACAGTCCCAAACACGCGGCAGGCGCGGGTTAGTTGCGCAACCAACCGGTCAATCCGCGATCACAAGGACGTGAGCGGCGCGATGGCCACCACCGGCCCGGTCGCCTGGCCGGTCGGCGATCCGCCCGCCGGTTCGTCCGACAGCGCAATCTGGATATCCGCCGAGGGATCCAGCCCGTCCGGCAGTGTCATGCGCAGGGTGCCGTCGCGCGGGACCAGCCCGATCGATACCGGGGCCGAGCCGTCGGGTTTCACCCACCAGATTTCCCAGTCGCGGTCATCGGGGGCGGCGCCGCTTTCCAGCGCGATCTCCATGTCGCGCCCGTCGATGCGGGCAGCGACGCGCAGGGCCTGATCCTGGGTCGCAAGCTGTGCCTGATAGGCGGGGGCGGCGGGCTGCTGCAGCCCGGGCAGCCACAGGAACGCGGCGGTCGCCGCGACGGCCAGCAACCCGGCCAGCGCGCCCATCGGACCGCGCCACCAGGCCCGCCGTTCGGTCGGGTCGTTGGCCAGGGGCGGGGTGACGTGGCCCAACCGTTCGCGGATCGCCTGGCGTGCGCGGGCAGGGGCCATGACCGGGGTCAGCGCCTCGGCGATGCCGGCCATGCGTTCGTACCAGTCGTGGACGATGCGGGCGAAATCCGGGTCGGTGGACATGCGGGCCGTCGCGGCGGCGGCCTCGGGTCCGTCCAAGAGGCCAAGCGCCAGCTCGGCCGCCAGCGCCTGGTCTTCCTGGGACGGGGTCAGCGGGGCGTCGTCGGTCATTGGCTTACGCAATCCTTCAGTCGCAGCAGGCTGCGGCGCAGCCAGCTGCGCACGGTGTTGATGGGAAGCCCCTCACGCGCGGCCAGGTCGGCATAGCTGACCCCCTCGAGGTAGACGGCACGCACGGCGCCCGCCTGCGCCTCGGCCAGCCTGGCCAGGCAGTCGTCCAGCATGCGGCGTTCCTGGGCCATGATCGTCGCCGATTCGGGACCCGGCGCACTGCAGGCGACGAAGGCCGCGGCATCTTCGGGCGCGGTTACCGGTCGTGATCCGCGGGCGCGCAGCCTGTCGATGGATCGGTTGCGGGCGATGGTGATCAGCCAGGTCATCGGCGACAGCCCGTTCGAGGCATAGCGCGCGGCGCTTTGCCACACGCGGATATAGACCTCCTGCAAGGTCTCCTCGGCCTCGGGGCGGTCCTTGAGGACCGACAGGCACACGGCGTGCAGCTTGGCCGATGTCGCGTCGTACAGGCGGTCAAAGGCGTCGCGATCACCCATGGCGGTGCGGGCGATCAGGGTTTCCAGTTCGGAACGGCGTGCGTCTGTCAAAACCGGGGCATCCTTCCAAGGGTTGTGGGCACCTTATGAAGCACACCCTCGCGCGTCAACGCGCGCACGGGGTGGCGGCCGCCCGCGCCGTGCCTTGCACCCGTTGCCCGAATGCGCGATCAATGCGCCGATGTGATGGAAAGGGCTAGGGCCGATGCTGGACATGAACGCGAAACCCACCGAAGAGATCGACCTGCGCGAGGTGTTCGGTCTGGACAGCGACATGAAGGTCAAGGGCTTTGCCGACCGCACGGATCGCGTCCCCGAGATCGACAGCACCTACAAGTTCGATCCCGACACGACGATGGCGATCCTGGCAGGCTTTGCCTACAACCGCCGCGTCATGGTCCAGGGCTATCACGGGACGGGCAAGTCCACCCATATCGAACAGATCGCGGCGCGCCTGAACTGGCCCTGCGTGCGCGTGAACCTGGACAGTCATGTCAGCCGGATCGACCTGATCGGCAAGGATGCGATCAAACTGGTCGACGGCAAGCAGGTCACCGTGTTCCACGAGGGCATCCTGCCCTGGGCGCTGAGGAACCCGACCGCGATCGTCTTTGACGAATACGACGCGGGCCGCGCGGACGTGATGTTCGTGATCCAGCGCGTGCTGGAGGCCGACGGCAAGCTGACGCTTCTGGACCAGAACGAGGTCATCACGCCGAACCCCTATTTCCGCCTGTTCGCCACCGCCAACACGGTGGGCCTGGGCGACACGACCGGCCTCTACCATGGCACCCAGCAGATCAACCAGGGCCAGATGGACCGCTGGTCGCTGGTCGCGACGCTGAACTATCTGCGTCACGACGCCGAAGCCGCGATCGTGCTGGCCAAGGTGCCGCATTACAACACCGAGAAGGGCCGCAAGACCATCAACCAGATGGTGACGCTGGCCGACCTGACGCGGACCGCCTTCATGCAGGGCGATCTGTCCACCGTCATGAGCCCGCGCACGGTCATTTCCTGGGCGCAGAACGCGCGCATCTTTGACAACGTGGGATACGCGTTCCGCCTGACCTTCCTGAACAAATGCGACGAGCTGGAGCGCCAGACCGTGGCAGAGTTCTATCAGCGCCTGTTCGACGAGGAATTGCCGGAAAGCGCAGCCGCCAAGGCGGGCTGAGGCCCGCGCGGCCAAGGGGGCCATCCGCAGATGAAGAAATCCGACAACCCCGCCGACCCGTTCAAGAAGGCCTTGACCGAGGCGACGCGCGCGCTGGCGGGCGAACACGAACTGAACGTGACCTTCAGCGCGGACCCGGCCGGGGTTGCGGGCGACACGATGCGCCTGCCGCAGATCAGCCGCCGCATGGGCCGCGACGAGGTGCTGTTGGCGCGCGGCACGGCCGACGCGCTGGCCATGCGGATGCGCCACCACGATGCGGGCACCCATGCCCACTATTCCCCCGCGGGCCCGATGGCCCGCGAGCTGTACGAGGCGCTGGAGACCGCGCGCTGCGAGGCGCTTGGCGCGCGGGACATGCCGGGGGCGCTGTCCAACATCGACGCCAAGATCGGCGCCGAGGCCGACAAGAAGGGCTATGCCCAGATCAAGGCCCCGGCCGATGCGCCGCTGTCGGTGGCGGCGGGTTACATCCTGCGCCAGGCGGCGACCGGGCGTGCGCTGCCCGCGGGCGCGCAGCATGTCGCCGACCTGTGGCGGCCCTTTGTCGAGAGCCAGGCCTCGGGGGCGCTGGCGGACGTGAACGATGCGCTGGCGGATCAGGCCGCGTTCTCTCGGCTGTCGCGGCGGATCATCACCGACCTGGGTTATGGCGACCAGCTGGGCGAGGATCCGGACCAGCCCGAGGATGACGACAGCGACGAGAACGCCGAGCAGGACGAGGAATCCGGCGACAGCGAATCGCAGGATCAGGACGACAGCGAGGAGAGCGACGCCAGCCCCGAGCGCAGCCAGGAGCAGACCCAGGACGAGCGCCAGGCCCAGGTCGGCATGGACGACACCGCCGAGGACGAGATGGCGGACGAGGCGGAGATGCCCGATCAGGACAGCCCGCCCGACCTGCCGCCCCCGGTCAGCGAGGCCAGCCCCGATTACCGCGTCTTTGCCCAGACCTGGGACGAGGAGATCCGCGCGGAGGATCTGGCCGACATCGCCGAGCTGGAGCGCCTGCGCGCCTATCTGGACAAGCAGCTGGAGCCCCTGCGCGGGGCCGTCAGCCGCCTGGCCAACAAGCTGCAGCGCCGCCTGCAGGCCCAGCAGAACCGCAGCTGGGAGTTCGACAAGGAGGAGGGCGTCCTGGACGCCGGCCGCCTGGCCCGCGTGGTGGCAAACCCGACCATGCCGCTGTCCTTCAAGATCGAGAAGGACACCGAGTTCCGCGACACGGTCGTCACGCTGCTGATCGACAATTCCGGGTCGATGCGCGGGCGTCCGATCAGCATCGCGGCGATCTGCGCCGACGTGCTGGCCCGCACGCTGGAGCGGTGCAACGTCAAGGTCGAGATCCTGGGCTTTACCACGCGCGCCTGGAAGGGCGGGCAGTCGCGCGAGGCGTGGCTGGCCGCGGGCCGTCCGGCCCAGCCCGGGCGCCTGAACGACCTGCGCCACATCGTCTACAAGTCCGCCGATGCGCCCTGGCGCCGTGTCCGTCCCAATCTGGGGCTGATGATGAAGGAGGGGCTGCTCAAGGAGAACATCGACGGCGAGGCGCTGGAATGGGCGCACAAGCGCCTGACCCGCCGCCCCGAGGCACGCAAGATCCTGATGGTGATCTCGGACGGCGCGCCGGTCGATGACAGCACCCTGTCGGTCAACCCTGCCAACTTCCTGGAACGCCACCTGCGCGACGTGATCGCCATGGTCGAGAAGCGCCGCGCCGTCGAGCTGCTGGCGATCGGCATCGGCCATGACGTCACCCGCTATTACCAGCGGGCCGTGACGATCACCGATGCGGAGCAGTTGGCCGGGGCGATCACCGAGCAGCTGGCGGCGCTGTTCGACAGCGATCCGCGCAAGCGGGCGCGGGTGCTGGGCATGGCGTCGATCCGGCGAGGCTGATTGCGTCCCGCGACGCCGGGGGGCGCCGCCCCCCGGACCCCCCGAAGGCATCGCTGATCCGTGACCTAGTCCCGCAGCAATCGACGGATCGTGTGGCGCAGCAGGCGATCACCCCCGGGTTGCCATCCGGCACCGATCAGTGCGGTGCAGTCCGGGACGCGCAGGCGTGACGCATCGGCACGCGGGGGCAACGGGTGACGGCTGCCGGTGGCGTCGCGGACGATCGCCAGTAGGTCGTGGTGATCCAGCACAAGATCACTGCAGTTGACGGTGGATGGCAGCACCCCCGTCGACAGAAGCAGGACCAGCGCCCGGGCGAGGTCGGCGGCGTGGACCTCGGTCGCGATGCGCGGGGCGATGGGGCGACCGGACAGGTAATCGGCGAACAACGTCCGCCATTTATGCGCGGGGCCGGGACCATAGACGCCGGTCGCGCGGATCGCGCAGCCGGCCAGCGGCAGCGATGCCAGAAACGCCTCTGCCCCGGCCTTGACCTGGCCGTAGAGCGTGGTCGGCGCGGCAGGCAGGTCGTCGGGCAGGCGCATCCCCGGCGGATGACCGTCATGCACCGCGCGCGAGGACAGGAACAGCACCCGCCCGACCCCCTGCCGCACGGCTTGATCGAACAGGGCACGCGTACCGTCCAGGTTGGCAGCGATGAAGGCCGCGGGGTCGTCGCCCTCTCCGCCGCGATAGCGGCCCGGCGCGTGGGCGAAGGCACAGTGGATCAGCGCGTCATGGCCCTGCAGCGGCGCAGGGTCGCCCAACGCCCAGCCATGGGCCCGGTCCAGGGGCGTCACGTCGTGGCCCGCCCGGCCCAGGGCGCGCGCGGCATAGCGCCCGACGATCCCGGACGCGCCGGTCAGGGCCACGCGCATCAGGCGGGCGGGCCGGGCAGGGCGTTCAGGTCGGGCACGGGTCCGCCCGCCGCGATCTGGCGCCACAGGTCGATCAGCGGGCGCAGACTGTCGGCCTTGGGGTGATCCTGCCACGGCTTCTCGTACTGGAAATGCAGGATGCGGATCTGGGTCCAGTCCCAAAGTTGCGGCATGTGCGTCCAGACGTATTGCAGCAGGTTGTGGTGGATCGACAGCCCCTGCCAGTCGGGAAAGTACTCCTGCAGGAAGGTCTGATCCGTGCGCCGCCAGAAGGCGCCCGGCCGGTCCAGACGGGCCATCATCGCGGCGAAGGTCGCGGGATCGGGGCGTGCGGTGAAGACACCCGAATTCATCCGGCCGAACCCGTCCAGCCCGTCATAGACATTGGGCGCGGCGCAGAATTCCGGGAAATCGAACAGCTTGTCGACCGGGCGCAGCACGATCGCGTCGGCGTCGATGAAGACGCAGGCGTCGTAGTCCAGCTGCCATAGGCGCAGCTTGATGAAATTGTCCAAGGGGGTATGGAAATCCGGCTTTCCGCCCTTGAGGAATGCGGCCCGTGCGTGCAGCGCGTCGCGGGCATGGGCCTGGTCGAAGGCGTCCGACGTGGGCAGCAGGTCGGCCCGGATCAGCCGGGCGCCAAGCGCGGACAGGCGCGCCAGCGCATCCGCATCGAGGCCGCGATGCATCACCGCCAGATCGGCGGAGGTTCCGGTCAGCCTGAGGGAACGCAGGAGCGCCTCGGCGCCGGGCAGGTAGGCGGCATTGCTGACCAGGGTGACGAAGGCGCGGCGTGCTGTCGCAGGTCCGTCCGCGACTAGTCCGGGGGGTAGCGTAGGATCGGTCATCTGCGCGGGTCCTGATCGGGGCGGGTGTCGGGCCTTCATGGCAGACGGGCGCGGGGTTTGCCAAGCTGTTGCGGAACCGCCCACCCCCGGCCACGTTTCCTTGCGAGTCCAACAGGAAAGTGATCCCATGTCCCACAACCACGAGCCGGAAAAAGCCGCGCGCAATCACAAGCCCGCGATCATCGCCATCATCGTCGCGCTGGTCGTGGCGGCACTGGTGTTCTTCGTCTTCACGCCTGGCGTGGACGAACAGGAAGACGGCATCGCCATGACCGCCCCGCCCGCCGACACGCCGATCAGCGATGCCGAGGGCCTGGGCGAGGATGTCGGCGAACCCACCACGCCCGGCGCGGATACCCCGGCCGATGGCACCACCGCCCCCACCGGCACCGCCGACCGGCCCGCAGGCGACGATGCCCCCGCGCCCGCGAACTGAGCCGCGCCCACATTCCGTGTTCCCCGCGCCCGGACCTGAAACGGTCCGGGCGTTCTTCTGACGCAACCGTGACCGGCATGGGCCGATGACATTGCCTCACGGGTTTGAGATAACGGCCACAGAATGGCGCGCAAAGCGCCGCGGGCGGTATCTTCGGACAGAAGAAGGGGCAGGCATGAAATTTCTGACAAAGCTGTTGCTGGGGTTGGCGGTGGTGACATTCGCCGTCTCCTGCGGACGGACGCCGCCGCGGGGGCAGGCGCCTGGCGGCTACCAGGTCGCGCCCGGACCCGGGGCGAACCCGCAGCTGGGCGACCGCGCGCCGCACCAGTGGCGCAACGGCGCGCCCTATGGGCATGCGGTGCACGGCATCGACATCTCGCGCTGGCAGGGGGACATCGACTGGAACCGGGTGCGCGGTGCGGGCATCAGCTTCGCCTTCATCAAGGCGACCGAAGGGGGCGATCACTCCGACCCGAACTTCCGCCGCTACTGGTACGAGGCCGCGCAGGCCCGGATCCCGCGGGGCGCCTATCATTTCTACTATTTCTGCCGATCTGGCGCCGAGAACGCATATTGGTACATCCAGAACGTCCCGCGCGAGGCCGGATCGCTGCCGCCCGTGCTGGACATGGAATGGACCAATTCGCGCAACTGCCCCCGCCGCCCCCCGGCCGCCGAGGTTCTGCGCGAGGCCGAGGTATTCATGCAGATCGTCGGCCGCCATTACGGCCAGCGCCCGATCATCTACACCACCGTCGATTTCTATCGCGAGAACCAGATGGGCCGCATGAACGCCGAGTTCTGGCTGCGATCGGTCGCGGATCATCCCAGTGTCACCTATCCGGGCCAGCGCTGGACGTTCTGGCAGTATACCGGCACGGGCATCGTTCCGGGCATCCGCGGTGACACGGACATCAACGCCTTTGCGGGCTCGGCTGCGGATTGGGCGCGATGGTTGCAGGCGCGCCTGGTTCGCTAGCCCCCCGGCGCTGGCTGCAGGTCGAGTTCGCGGCGCTCTATGTCGGGGCGCCGCTGGCGATCGCACTGTTCCTGCCGCCCGATCAGCTGTTCACCGCGCTGGCGGTGTTCAGCCTGGCCGGGATGGCGCTGCTGTGGATCACCGGCGGGTTCCGCTGGCGCGTGCTGGTGCGGGGCTGGCGGCGGATGCCCTGGCAGGAGCTGGCGGGCATCGCGCTGGCGACGCTGGCGGCGGGCTGGCTGATCCTGGCCTGGATGCGCCCCGAGGCGCTGTTCTCGATCCCCCGCAACCGGCCCGAATTCCTGCTGGTCATCTGGACCTTCTATCCGATCCTGTCGGCGCTGCCGCAGGAGCTGATCTTCCGCCCGCTGTTCTTTCACCGCTACGGCGCGATCCTGCCCCAGGGGCGGGCGGCCATCGCGCTGAACGCGGCCATCTTTTCGTTCGCGCATCTGATGTACTGGTCCTGGATCGTGGCGATCATGACCTTCGTGGGCGGCTGGTTCTTTGCCCGCGCCTATCTGCGGCACGGCTTTCCGGCGGCTTGGGCGCTGCACGCGGTGGCCGGGAACGTGCTGTTCGCTGTTGGCATGGGCGTCTATTTCTACAGCGGCAACGTGGTGCGGCCGTTCTGAAGGCCTGCTCTAAGAGGTTGACTTCCCGCCCAGCCCGCGCTTTGTGCGGGGGCTGAAAAACTGGGGAAAACGCTCATGCACGCCTATCGCAGCCATACCTGCGGCGACCTGAAGGCCGCCGATGCCGGAACCACCGTCCGCCTGTCGGGCTGGGTCCACCGGGTCCGCGACCACGGGGGCGTGCTGTTCGTCGACCTGCGCGACCATTACGGCATGACGCAGGTGCTGGCCGACAGCGACAGCCCCGCCTTTGCCGCGATGGACAAGCTGCGGGCAGAGACCGTCATCCGCATCGACGGCCGGGTCAAGATGCGTGACGCGTCGCTGGTCAACGCCAAGCTGCCCACCGGCGAGATCGAGGTCTATGCCACCGAAATCGAGGTGCTGGGGCCCGCGGACGAACTGCCCCTGCCGGTCTTCGGCGACCAGGACTATCCCGAGGAGACGCGGCTGGCCTATCGCTTTCTGGACCTGCGCCGCGACAGCCTGCACAACAACATCATGCTGCGGTCCAAGGTCATCCGGTCGATCCGCAACCGCATGTGGGACCAGAACTTCACCGAATTCCAGACGCCGATCATCACGGCCAGCAGCCCCGAGGGCGCGCGCGACTTCCTGGTGCCGTCGCGACTGCATCCGGGCAAGTTCTATGCCCTGCCGCAGGCGCCCCAGCAGTTCAAGCAGCTGATCATGGTCGCGGGTTTCGACAAGTATTTCCAGATCGCCCCCTGCTTCCGCGACGAGGACCCGCGCGCCGACCGCAGCCCGACCGATTTCTATCAGCTGGACATGGAGATGTCCTTCGTCCGGCAGGAGGACGTGTTCGCCACTGTCCAGCCGGTCATCCAAGGCCTGTTCGAGGAGTTCGGTGGCGGCCGCCGCGTGGACGCCGACTGGCCGCTGATCCCCTATGCCGACAGCCTGCTGAAATACGGCACCGACAAGCCCGACCTCCGGAACCCGATCGAGATGCAGATCGTCAGCGATCACTTCCGCGGGTCGGGCTTCGGCATCTTCGCCAAGCTGCTGGAGCAGGAGGGCACGCAGGTCCGCGCCATTCCCGCGCCCACCGGCGGCAGCCGAAAGTTCGCCGACCGCATGAACGCCTTTGCGCAAGGGCAGGGCCTGCCTGGCATGGGCTACATCATCTGGCGCCGCGCCGAGGACGGTTCGACCGAGGCCGCCGGCCCCATCGCCAAGGCGCTTGGCGTCGAGAAGACCGAGGCGATCCGCACGCAGCTGGGCTTGGCCGAGGGTGATGCGGCCTTCTTCCTGGGCGGCCGTCCCGACCAGTTCGAGGCCGTCGCGGGCCGCGCCCGCACGGAAATCGGCCGTGAATTGGGCCTGATCGACGAAAACCAGTTCAAGTTCGCCTGGATCGTCGATTTCCCGATGTACGAGAAGACCGACGACGGCAAGATCGACTTCAGCCACAACCCCTTCAGCATGCCGCAGGGCGGGATGGAGGCGCTGAACGGCGACCCGCTGGAGGTTCTGGGATACCAGTACGACCTGGCCTGCAACGGCTATGAGCTGATCAGCGGCGCGATCCGCAACCACAAGCCCGAGATCATGTTCAAGGCGTTCGAGCTGGCCGGCTATCCGGCATCCGAGGTCGAGAAGCGGTTCGGCGGCATGGTCAAGGCGTTCCGCTATGGCGCACCGCCGCACGGGGGCTGTGCCGCGGGCATCGACCGCATCGTGATGCTGCTGGCCGACGAGCAGAACATCCGCGAGGTCATCATGTTCCCGATGAACCAGCGCGCCGAGGACCTGATGATGGGCGCCCCGTCAGAGCCCACCAACGAGCAAATGCGTGACCTGCGTCTGCGGGCGTTGCCGAAAGAGTGACCTGACCCCGGGCGGCGGACATGGCATGATGCTGCACAGCAGCACCAGCCGGAGCCTGTCGCCCGATGCCGTCCTATGCTGAAATCGCCGCGATCCGCCTTGGCTTTGGCCTGTCGCCGCGCCTGACACCGCCCGCCGACCCGGCGGGAATGGCGGCATCGGTTGCGGCGGCCACGCGGATCGGGCCGCAGGCCGTGACGCTGGACAAGGTCCGCGCCTGGCAGGACAAGGGCCTTGACCTTGGCGCCGCCGCCCGCGCCGGCGATCCTGCCGCCCGCGATCGCGATGTCGCCTATCGGCGCAGGCTGGGCGGCATCTATCGTGCGGCGATCCAGAACCGTTTCGCGCGCGCAGTCGATGACCCTTCCGGCTTTGGGGAACGTCTGGTCTGGTTCTGGGCCGATCATTTCACCGTCACCGGTGGCACGGTCTATTGGAACCTGATGACCGACGCCTTTGTCCAGGATGCGATCCGTCCGCATCTGACCGGTCGGTTCGCCGACATGATGCTGGCGGCCGAAATCCATCCGGCGATGGTGCGCTATCTGGATCAGGACCGGTCGGTCGGCCCCAACTCGGCCCGCGCGCGCAGGAATCCCGACAAGCCGTTGGGATTGAACGAGAACCTGGCGCGCGAGATGATCGAACTGCACAGCCTTGGCGTGGGGGCCGATTACTCCCAGCAGGATGTGACGCAGCTGGCCGAACTGCTGACCGGACTGGCCTATCACCCCCGGCAGACGGGCATCTTCCGTCCCGGCCAGGCCGAACCGGGGGCCGAGACGGTTCTGGGCGCCCGCTATGGCGGGGGGCGCGCCAGTCTGGACGACATTCGCGGGGTCATCGCCGACCTGGCCCACCATCCGGCGACCGCCCGGCATATCGCCCGCAAGATGGCTGTGCATTTCGTCGCGGACGAACCGCCGCAGCCGCTGGTCGACCGGCTGGCGGCCGTGTTCGCCGATACCGGCGGCGATCTGGGCGCGATGAACCTGGCGCTGGCAGAGGCGCCGGAACTGCGGCAGCAGTTCCGCCAGAAGATGCGGCAGCCCTTCGACTTTCTGGTGGCCGCCCTGCGCGGACTTGGCGTCGACGGGCGTCAGGTCCGCGACATGAAGCCGGGCCAGCTGCAGCGTCTGTTGCTGCAACCGATGACTGCGATGGGGCAGGCCTGGGGCAGCCCCCTGGGGCCCGACGGCTGGCCCGAGGATCAGGCGGCCTGGGCCAGCCCCCAAGGTCTGGCGATGCGCATCACCTGGGCGCTGAGCGCGCCGTCGCGGCTGACCGACCCGCTGCCCGACGCACGCCAGCTGCTGCGTGCGGCCTTGGGCGACACCGCGTCCGAGGCGCTGTCCTGGGCGGTCCCGCGCGCCGAAAGCCAGGCCGAGGGCGTGACCCTGATCCTGGCCTCGGCCGATTTCAACCGGAGGTGACGCGATGCTGTCTCGGCGGCTGTTCCTGAAATCGACGGCGCTGATCGGCTGCTCGGCCGCCGCGCATCCGCTGCTGTCGTCGGCGACCTTCGCGGCGGCGCCGGGCGACAATCGCCTGGTCGTCATCATCCTGCGCGGCGCGATGGACGGGATGGACGCGTTTCAGCCTTATGGCGACCCCGCACTTCGGGGGCTGCGCCAGACCCTGTCGCTTGGACCCGATCACGGCGCCACTGATCTGGACGGGTTCTTTGCGCTGCATCCGGGCCTGTCGGACCTGTTGCCGCTGTGGCAGGCCGGGCAGCTGGCCTTCGCGCCCGCGGTCTCGACGCCCTATCGCGACAAGCGCAGCCATTTCGACGGCCAGACCATGCTGGAGGCCGGCACCGGCACCGACCTGGACCTGGATGCCCAGCAGGACGGCTGGCTGAACCGGCTGCTGCAGGCGATGCCGGGGCAGGCGTCGGAGACCGCCTATTCTGTAGGGGTCTCGCAGATGCGCATCCTGCAGGGGCAGGCCCCGGCCAAAAGCTGGACCCCCAAGGCGCAGATGGACCTCAGCCCGCAGGCCGAGCAGCTGCTGACGCGCATCTATCACGATGACCCGCTGTTCCGCGACGCCAGTGCGCAGGCGATGGAGATCGTGGCCAGCCTGTCGCCGGACCTTGCCACCGGCAAGCCGGGACAGGACCACCTGGAGATCGCGCGTTTTGCCGCGGACCGCCTGAACGGCCAGACGCGGATCGCCAGCTTTTCCATCGGCGGGTGGGACACCCATGCGGGGCAGGCGGGGTCGCTGCTGCGGATGCTGGGGCGGCTGGCCGACACGATTCTGACGCTGAAGGCGGATCTGGGCGCGAACTGGGACCGCACCACCGTCATGGCGATGACAGAGTTCGGACGCACCGTCCGCGAGAACGGATCGGCGGGGACCGATCACGGCACCGGGGGCACGCTGCTGGTGGCGGGGGGCGCCGTGCGCGGCGGGCGGATGATGGGCGATTGGCCGGGTCTGGCAGAGGGCGATCTGTACGACGGGCGCGACCTGATGCCGCTGCGCGACATTCGCGCCTATGCGGCCTGGGCGATGCACGCCAAGTTCGGCATCGATCGTGCCACCCTGGAGGGGTCTGTCTTTCCCGGACTGGACATGGGGTCCGATCCGCGGATGACCGCCTAATCCTACATCTCGGCCACGCGGGACAGGCGGTCCTGGACCATGCCGCTGATACGCGCCAGGTCCGTCGCCAGCGCGTGCCCGGCGTTGTAGTCGCGCGCCAGCGCCGTGGCCGCAGCCTCCAGCGCGGGGTCGTGGGCGGACCGTGCCACCCCGGCCAGGAAGCGGGCGATATAGTCGATCTCGGTCGTGTCATGGGCGCTGGACAGCACCTCCGCCACGTGGGCCAGGTCGTCGCGCAGGCCCGAGGGGTCGGGCTGGATCATGTCGTCGGGCAGCGCCCGCAGCGTCATCGCCCCGGTATCGGCGGGCAGCACCCGCAGGATCGCCTGCTGGAACACCGCCAGGCTCTCGACCGGCTTGGGCAGGAACCCGTCCGCACCCGCCGCCAGCGCCTCGGACGCGCGGTCGGGATCGCCGGACATCGCCAGGATCACCGGCACCCGCAGTTCGGCGGCATGCAGTTCGGCGATCAGCGCGACCCCGTCGCCATCGGGCAGGCCCAGGTCGATCACCACCACCGCCGGACGATAGCTGCGCAGATGACGCGCCGCGGACCGCAGGCAATCCGCGCGGCGAATCCGCGCACCGGACTTGAGACACAGCAGCCGCACGGCCTCGCTGGCAAAGCGCGAATCCTCGATCACCAGCACCGTCAGGCCTGTCAGCGGTCTGTTGGGCAGCGACAAACGCCATTGCGGCAAGGGCTTGGGCGTGTCGGCCGTGATATCCGTCAGCATGTCTGTGTCCCCATCCACGTCTTCACGCCCAGTTAAGCCCCGATTCGCTAAGAACCGGTTAACGGCGATGCTTTTCCTTTCCCGCGGCGCGCCCAGGGCTTAGAACCGCCTGAAACGGAGGATGTGACGATGATCGGTCGCCTGAACCATGTCGCCATTGCCGTCCCCGACCTGCAGGCGGCGGCGGCACAGTACCAGACCACCCTGGGGGCCACCGTCGGTCCGCCCCAGGACGAACCCGACCACGGCGTGACCGTGGTGTTCATCGAACTGCCGAACACCAAGATCGAGCTTTTGTACCCTCTGGGCGACGACAGCCCGATCCGCGGGTTCCTGGACAAGAACCCGTCGGGCGGCATCCATCACATGTGCTTCGAGGTGGATGACATCATCGCCGCGCGCGACCACATGAAGACACAAGGCGCCCGCGTGCTGGGCACCGGAGAGCCGAAGATCGGCGCCCATGGCAAGCCCGTGCTGTTCCTGCACCCCAAGGATTTCAACGGCTGCCTGATCGAACTGGAGCAAATCTGATGAACCTGACCGGCGGTATCGTTCTGTTCGCCTCGCTGTGGTTCCTGACCCTGTTCTGCGTCATGCCCATCGGGCAGCGCAGTCAGGCCGATGCCGGAGAGGTCATTCCCGGCACCCATGCGGGCGCGCCGTCGGGCGTGAACTGGCGGCGCAAGCTGATCTGGACCACGGCCATCACCAGCGCCATCTGGGCCGTACTGGCGTGGATCGTCCTGGGCGGCGTGATCACGCGCGCGGATATCTCGAACCTGGACCAGTGGATCCGCTGATCATCTGGAACAGGTGGGTGAAGGCCGCCGCCGCCAGCAGCGGCACGGCGATGTTGACCACGGGGATGACCAGGCCCACCGCGACCAGCACGCCCGTCAGGGTCACGCGCGCCGAATGGGCGCGGCGCAGGTCGCTGGCCGGGCCTTCGTCCAGGTGGCGACGGGCGGCCATCTGAAAGAACTCGCGTCCCAGCAGCCAGCCGTTCGCGCCCAGGAACAGCAGGGGCGCAAAGGGGCCGATGAAGGGCGTCAGGATCAGGCTGATCACCAGCACCCCCAGGACCGCCAGCACGACCGCCACGGATTCCAGCAGCCCGTCGAAGAAGTCCAGCGACGTGCCGCGGCGGTCCGGGTAATGGATCGCCTCGACCTTTTCGGCAACGGTTTCCGCGAAGAGGCCCGCAAAACCGGCGGCGACCGGGGCCATCAGGAAGATCCCCATTACCGGAAACAGCGCCAGCGATCCCCAGGACAGCACCTGACCGAACTCGATCTGGCCCAGCCAGGGCAGGGTGACCCCGCCCGGCAGCCACAGCCGCAGCGTCCAGAAGATCGCCGCCTGCAGGGCCACGAACAGCACCAGCGTCAGCCCGATGCCCAGCAGCACCAGCCGCAGTACCGATGGGCGCAGCAGGTCGGCCCAACCCCGCAGCAGCGCGCGAATGGGCATCATGGACGCCACTCGGTCTTGGCGGCGATGTCGGGGCGCGGGCGTTCCGGGGGCTGCGCGCCGCGGGTGCCGATATGGATCAGCCCCGCGACGCGCTCATGCGCCGCGATGCCCAGATGCGCCTGCGCAAAGGATTGGTCCAGCGCCGCAAAGCCCGTGAGCCAGGCGGCGCCCCAACCGGATGCCAGCGCCGCGTTGACCAGCCCCAGGCACAGCGCGCCCGTCGACAGGACCTGCTCCCATTCGGGAACCTTGGGGCTGTCGACCGGGGAGAAGACCACCGCCACGATCACCGGCGACGCCATGGCCGAGGCCGCCTTGTCCGCCGCCGTCTGATCCTGCCCCGCGGCCAGGACCGCGTCGCGCAGCCGCGGCGCCATCGCATCCAGGGTTTGGCGGCCCAGCACGACAAAGCGCCACGGCTCCAGCTTGCCATGATCGGGAACGCGGGCCGCCAGGGTCAGCAGATCGGCCAGCTGGTCAGGGTCCGGGCCCGGACCGGTCATCATCTTGGGCGGGTGGGACCGGCGGGTGGCCAGAAACTGCAGGGCGGCGTCGTTGCGGTGGTCCATGCGGATCTCCTGTAAGATCAGGGGCGGTAGCCGAGAGGCTGGCCGCGGGCGGGCGGTCAGCCTTCCTTCTCGATGCGGTAATTGCCCTCGGGCAGGTTCAGCGCAAGGCGCAGTTCGGTCAGCTGATGCATGGACAGGGTGATGCGCACGACCTCTTCGCCGTCATCGCTCATCTGTTCCAGAATCACCCGGTCGTCAAAGCCCAGGATGACGACGTCCTCGTTCAGCGGGCGTGTCTGGGCCTCGGCCTCGTCGATCAGGGTGATCACGGTCGCGTCGAAGTCGTGTTCGATAGTGAACATCCGAATCTCCTTGGGAAAGGCCCGACAATCGCGTGAAAGGGGGGCTGCGGCAAGCGGTCGGGGTTTACGCCGGACGGGCAGGGGGTATTCTGCGCCGACAGGATCGCGCCGACGCCGGGGCGGCGCAACAGGGCAGGGACGATGGGACAGATGATGGCGCGCAGCTGGCTGGCAGGGTTGATCGCGGCAGTGGCCGTCGCGGGCTGTGCGCCGCTGCCCGCACCCGGCACCGCCCCCATGCCCGCGCCCGTCCCGCAGGTCCCGGTCCTGCCGGCCCCGTCGG
>NZ_VDDD01000120.1 GCF_006151785.1 Paracoccus marcusii | reverse complement strand
GCGCGGCGCAGCGCATCGGCCAGGCCGTCGGCCTTGGCCGCGTCGCGATCGGCCAGCCGGATCTCGGTTGCGCCCAAGGCGATCAGGCCGAAGGCCACTGCGCGCCCCACGCCGCCCGCGCCGATCATCAGCACGGCCCCCGGCGCCCGTTCGCCCCGCACCCGCCGATAGGCCGCGACAAAGCCGGAATAGTCGGTGTTGAAGCCGCGCGACCCCTCCGGGTCGAACAGCACCGTGTTGCAGGCCCCGATCGCCTTGACCAGCGGATCGTCGATGCGCAGCCGCCCCGCCACGACCTCCTTGTAGGGATAAGTGACGTTGATGCCGCGATAGCCCCCCGCCGCGCAGCGGGCGAACAGGGCGTCGAAGTCCAGCCCCTCGACCGCGGGGATCAGGCTGTCATAGCGCACCCGGCGCCCGTTCTGCAGGCCTGCCAGACGGTGCAGGCGGGGCGACTGCGAGGCCGCGATGTTGTCGCCGATCAGGCCCAGCAGGATCGTGTCGGTCATGGTCAGGTCTTTCATTGCTCAGGCCTTGCGGGCGCGCCGCCGGGCCCACCACGGCGTGTTGGTGACAAGGATCATCACGACCGCAAGGAACAGGCAAAGCGACAGCGGGCTGGTGAAGATGCCCATCATCATCGCGCCGAAATCCTCGCGCTCGCTGATGATGGCCCGGCGCCAGTTGTCGTCCAGAAGCCGCGACAGGATCACCCCCAGGATGATGGGCGCCAGCGGATAGCCGTAAAGCCGCATGAAATAGCCCAGCACGCCAAAGCCCAGCATCCAGTAGACATCCGTCAGGCTGTTGTTGACCGCATAGGCGCCGACGATCGACAGCACCATGATGACCGGCAGCAGGACCGTGCGCGGCAGTTCGACGATGCGCACGAACAGGCGGATCCCGGTCAGGCCGAAGATCAGCATGAACACGTTGGCCAGCGCCAGCGAGCTGACGATGAACCAGAACATGTCGGGCTGTTCGATCATCAGCATCGGGCCAGGGTTCAGGCCGTGGATGAACAGCGCGCCGATCATGATCGCGGTGACCGCGTCGCCCGGGATGCCAAGCGTCAGCATGGGGATGAACGCCCCGCCCACGGCGGCATTGTTGGCGGTCTCGGGGGCGACCAGCCCTTCGATGGCGCCCTTGCCGAAGGGGGTCTCGGGGTTGCGGGTGACGCGCTTGGCGTGGTCATAGGCCATCAGTGCGGCGATGTCGCCGCCGGTGCCCGGCAGGGCCCCCACGACCGTGCCGATGGTCGAGGTCTGCAGGCCAAGCGGCAGGTGCCGACGCACCTTGGACCAGCTGGGGATGATGCCGGTGATCTTCTGGCGCACGGCCGGGGTGTGGATGCTGTGCAGCTGGATCAGCGCCTCGGACACGCCGAAAAGGCCGATCATCACCGCCACGAACGAGATCCCGCCCCGCAGTTCGGAGATGCCGAAGACAAACCGGTCCTGGATGGTCAGCGGGTCCATGCCCACTGCGCCCACGCCGATGCCCAGGGCGCCCGCAAAGATGCCCTTGACCAGGCTGTCGCCCGACAGCGATCCGACCAGCAGGATGCCCATGATCGCCAGCAGCATGAAGTCGCGCGGCTGGAACCCGATGGCGAAGTCCGACAGCAGCGGGGCAAAGGCGCCCAGGGCGAAGATGCCGATGAAGCCGCCGATGAACGAGACCACGGTCACGATGCCGATCGCCTCTCCGGCGCGGCCCTGCTGGGCCATGGGAAATCCGTCCAGCGCGGTGGCGATGGCCGATGGTGCGCCGGGGATGTTCAGCAGGATCGCGGTGCGCGACCCGCCATAGACGCCGCCCATGTAGATGCCGATCATCAGCGCCAGCGCCGGATAGACCTCCCATGAGAAGGTGAACGAGATCAGGATCGACACGGCCATCGTCACCGACAGGCCGGGGATCGCGCCGACATAGATGCCCGCGAAGGTCCCCACGGCGATCAGCATCAGCAGGTCAAGATTGACGATCGGGATCAGCAGGTTCGACATGATGTCCATGATGCGCCCTCAGAACAGCGACGTGATGGCAGAGACGATGCGTCCCTCGGGAATGATGCCCTGGGGCATCAGGACGGCGAAGATCAGGCGGAAGATGATCCAGATCACGAAGACGGTGCCCACCGACACGGCCAGGCAGAAGCCCCATCCGCGCCGCGACAGAAAGCGGATCATCACCAGCAGGAACAGCACCGAGGTCGGCAGGAAGCCAAGCGGCCGCAGCAGCACCGCATAGGCGGCGATCATCGCGATGGTCACGATCACGATCAGCGGCAGGATGTCGGCGGCCATGGTCTGCCCGCCGCCCGTGCCCTTGCGCAGCGTCTGGACCAGGATGATGATCGCGCAGACCGCCATGATCGCGGTGGTGGCCATCGGCACCGCGCCGGGGGCCGAAAGCGCCTCGAAGCCCGAGATGCCGTAGGCGGAATAGAGCAGGCCGAAGCTGGCCAGCATGACCGCGATGTTGAAGACAAGTTCGCCCGGACGACGTTTGGGGGTCGGTTCCATGGATGGGTCCCTCCGTCGGACCTGTGACTTGCGCGGACCTTGGGATGCCGCCCCGGTCGGACCGGAGCGGCGGATGATCGGGACGGATCAGGGACGGCTGATGCCGAAATCCTCGGGCGAGTTCTTGGCGATCTCGGCGTCGTACAGGATCCAGGCGGTCTGGCTCTGCCAGCCGTCCAGGAACTCCTGGGCTTCGGCGCCGGTCAGCGACAGCATGCGGAAGCCGCGTCCCTCCATCATCGACAGGAAGTCGGCGTTCTGCGTGGCCTGGCCATAGGCGTCGGTCAGCTTGGCCACGATGTCGTCGGGGGTGCCCGCCTTGACGAAGATGCCGAAGAACGGACCCCAGGGCAGCAGGTCGGCGAATTCCGGGTTCGTGTCGGTGATCGCCGGGACATCGGGCAACTGCGGCACGCCTTCGGTGTCGAAGATCGCGATGGCCTTGAGGTTGCCGGCCCGCACCGGCTCCAGCGCGGCGCCCAGCACGGCGGGCATCACGTCGATCGCCCCGCCCTGCAGCGCGGTCAGCGCCGGGCCGTCGCCGTCATAGGGCACGGCGGTCACCTCGATCGGGGTCTTGTCGTTGATCATCGCCGTGACCACAGACGGCAGGCCGCCCGGCCCGGTCGAACCGAAACGGACCTCTCCCGGGTTCTCGTTGATATAGGCGATCATCTCGGGGAAGGTGTCGAAGGGCGCATCGGGCTGGGCGACCAGGATGGGGATGCCGCGCGCGATGACGTTGATCGGCACGAAGTCCGAATAGTCCTTCTCTCCCAGACCCATGACCTTGTAGAGCAAGGGGTTCTCGGCCCCGAACAGCAGGGTATAGCCGTCGGCATCCGCGCGGTCTGCCTGGTTCAGGCCGATGGCCCCGACCCCGCCGGTCACGTTCTGCAGGATCACCTTGGCGCCCAAGATCTCCTCGGCATGCGGCGTCACCGAACGGCTGACCGTGTCGGTCGACCCGCCGGCACCCCACTGGATGATGCCCTGGATGTCGCGTTCGGGGTATTCGGCCATCGCAGGCATCGCCAGACCCAGCACCACGGCCGCGCCGTAAACAAAATGTCGCATCGTTCCTCCCTCAGATCAGCGCCCATCCTCCTGGGCCGTCGCCCATGCATCTCAGATCGCAGGGCTAACCGCAAATACCGATTGAACGCGGAACGTAACCTGACGTTAATCGGCGAGCTGGTCCCACCTCTCGCGTGCCCGCGCCCGGCCCAGTTCGCGGCGGAACAGGGTCACGGTCTGTTCGGCAAAGCTGGACAGCTGCCGCCCCCGTTTCTGCACCGACCAGGCGGTGATCGTCGCGGGCTCGACAAGCGGCCGGCGGACCAGCCCGGCCATGTACACCTCGGCCACCGAGAATTCGTCGATGACCGCGACGCCCAGGCCGTGGCGCACCAGGCTGACGATGGTCTGGGCGAACCGCCCGCGCATCGCATGACGCGGAGTCAGGCCGGCATCGTCGAAGGGCCGCGCCAGGGTCTTGCCATAGGGGTCGGACGGATCGACGCCGATGAACGGATACTGGACCAAATCGTGGATCGACACGGCCAGCTTCTGCGTCAGCACGTGCCCTTCGGGCATGATGGCCACGATCCGGCCCTCGCCGATGGGGGTGCACTGGATGCCGGGATTGTCCAAGTGCGACGACATGATCACCACCTCGCCCTTTTCCAGCAGCAGATAGTCCAGCGTCTCCTCGATCTTGAGGATGTCCAGGTCGATGTCCAGATCGGGGAACCGCTGTCGCAGTCCGCGGATGACCCGCGCCGCGATGAACTGCGCTATCGAGGGCGCGGATGCGAAGGACAGCGTAAACTGATGCCCCTTCTGCAATGCGCTGACCGCAACGTTCAGGTTGTCCATCTGCCGGTGGACCTGCTCCAGCATGGCAAAGATCGCATGCGCCTCGGTCGCGGGGACGAAGATCCCGGCCTTGCGTTCGAACAGCCGGATGCCAAGGCCGCTTTCGGTATGCTTGATCAGCCGGCTGATCCCGGGTGCGGACACGTTCAGCAGATCGGCGGCACCTTGGATCGTGCCGGCGATCATGACGGCGCGCACGACCTCGACCTGGCGCAGGGTAAGCTCTCTCATCGCTTATGCTTCGGGCGGAAAGGCGCGCATTGCAAGGTTCCGATCGCGCCCCGCGCCGGTCACCCTTACTGCTGCAGCGACACGCTGATGGTGCCGTCGGCCTCCAGGATGACGAAGCGGACCTCGGCGATGTCGCGCGCCCCGGCCGACCGGACGACGCCCATGATCTCGTCCTCGGTCAGCCGCTGCTGGGTCATCGTGGCGCTGCAGAACCGGCCGTCGCGGGCCAGCAGGCTCGGCTCGGCCCGGATCAGCCGGGCGAAGGTGGCGGAATGGACCGACCCATAGGTGACGATGAACTGCAGCAGCAGAAGAAGGCCGATCGCCGTGGCCCCTTCGGCCAGCGCGATGGATTCCTGCAGCAGGATGCTGGCCAGGATCGAGCCCAGGGCGACCGTCACCACGAAGGCAAAGGCGTTCAGCTTGGCAAGGCTGCGCTTGCCGGCGATGCGCAGAAAAGCCACCAGCACGACATAGGCCAAGGTGCCGACAAGCAGCGTGCGCACGATGCCTTCCCAGCCCTGAAAGAACATTGCGCCCCAATCCATCCGATCCCCTCCATCATCACGTTGCAGGGTCCAACGTGGCGGGAACGGATCGGTTCGCCTTGGGCCGATGCCCATCGGACATTGGCCCGGGCCATGTGAACCCGGCAGGCTGGTCGGGGCGTTGTCCTGATGTCCCGTCCGAAACCCAAAGGCAGCACCCCCATGACCCGCCATTCGCCCGCACAGGACCCCGAAAGCCTCGATCGGTTCGCCGCCGCGCAGGACCGCGTCTATGCCGTCGCGCTGTCCGAACTGGAGCGGGGCCGCAAGGAAAGCCACTGGATGTGGTTCATCTTTCCGCAGCTGCGCGGATTGGGACAGTCGGCGATGTCTCACCTGTACGGCATAGCGGACCGCGACGAGGCGCGGCGGTACCTGGCGCACCCGCTGCTTGGTCCGCGCCTGGTCGCCTGCGCGCAGGCCGTTCTGACCCATGACGACCGGTCGGCCGAGGCGATCTTTGGCACCATAGACGCGGGCAAGCTGCGGTCGTCGGCCACGCTGTTCGCCGTCGATGGCCCCGCGGTCTTCACGACGATTCTGGACACCTTCTTCGACGGTCGGCCCTGCCCCGTGACGGCGCGCCGCCTGCACGCCTAGTCACGCGACCGCGTGACCCGACGGGCGCAGCAGGTGCAGGATGAAGACGCGCATGTTGGTGCGCGCGGCCTCGATGTCGGACGATCCGGGGTTCCAGCGGGCCAGATCGCCCAACAGCATCTTGCTGGCCACCCCATAGGCAAAGGTGTGCGCGACAGAAACGAAGGTCACCAGGTCCTGATCCCGCGCGATCAGGCCGGATGCCTGCGCCCGCTGCAGCAGCCTGATCATCAATTCGTGGATCGACGCCTCATAGCGCATCAGGCGTTCGTTGCCCTCGAAATTGCCGGCGGGCATCGACCCGACGATCCGGAACTCGCGGGGATGGCGATGCGCCCATTCGACATAGCCGTTCGCGATGGCCAGGAACTGCGCGACCGGATCGTCGCGGCGGGCGGCCGCGACACAGTCGATCAGCGTCTGGTTCAGCACCATCATCGCGCTTTCGGCCATCGCGACCAGCAGGTGCTGAATGCTGGGAAACAGCTGGTCGATCCGGTCCCGGCACACGCCCATGTGGTCGGCGATCTCCTGGATCGACGGCACCGCGCCGTTGCGCGCCGCAAGCTCTGTCAGCGCCTCGATGGCGTTTGCATAGACGTTGCCACGCAGGGTCGTCCCGGTCATCGCAGCCTCTGTGTCCTGTCCGTCATCGCAGCATCGCGAACCGCATTTTGTCTGCGCAACTACAAGCAGAGTTGGCCGCATTTCGCAAGAGGCGGCAGCGGCATTCGCGACACCTGACCACCCGCCACCGACAGGACATCGACCCGCGGCGGGCGTCCGTCACACGCCGACGAATTCGCGCACGAAGGCGGTGGCAGGGCGGGTGCGGATGTCCTGGGGCTTTCCGATCTGCTCGATCCGGCCCATGGACATGACGACGACCAGATCGGCCAGCGCCATCGCCTCGTCCTGGTCATGCGTGACGAAGATGGTGGTCAGCCCGGTCTCGTCATGGATGTCGCGCAGACCCTGGCGCAGCTCCTTGCGGACCTTGGCGTCCAGCGCGCCGAACGGCTCGTCCAGAAGCAGCATGCGCGGCTCGATCGCCAGGGCGCGAGCCAGGGCCACGCGCTGGCGCTGCCCGCCCGACAGCTGGGTCGGATAGCGGTCGGCGATCTGGGGCAGCTGGATCAGGTCCAGCAGCTTCAGCACCCGCCGCTCGATCTCGGCCTTGGGGGGGCGGCTGGCGCGGGGCCGGGCGCGCAGGCCATAGGCGATGTTCTCGAAGACGGTCATGTGCCGGAACAGGGCATAGGACTGGAACACGAAGCCTGCGCGGCGGTCCTGCACCGACAGGCCGGTGGCGTCCTGGCCGTTGAACAGCACCCGCCCCGAGGTCGGGAATTCCAGCCCGCCCAGGATGCGCAAGCGCGTGGTCTTGCCCGAACCCGACGGCCCCAGCAGCGCCACCAGCGCCCCCGAGGGGATGGACAGCGACACCGGGTGCAGCGCGGTGGTGGTCCCGAATTCCTTGGCGATCTCGTCGATCTGGATATGCATGGGATGTCCTTCCTCAGTGGCGGCGGGTGGCCGACAGCGCGTCGGCATGGCGCAGTTCCAGCGCGGTCTTCAGCAGCAGCGTCAAGAGCGCCAGCCCTGTCAGCGTCGCCGCCATCGAGAAGGCCGCGACCGACAGGTATTCGTTGTAGAACATCTCGATGGTGATCGGCATGGTCGCGGTCTGGCCGCGGATCTTGCCCGAGACGACGGCCACGGCGCCGAACTCTCCCATCGCGCGGGCGGTGCAGAGCAGCGTGCCGTAGAGGAGCGCCCACCGGATGTTGGGCAACGTCACGGTGCGGAACACCCGCCAGCCCGATGCGCCAAGCGTCAGCGCGGCCTCCTCCTCGGCGCGGCCGTGCTCGATCATCACGGGGATCAGCTCGCGCGCGACAAAGGGGAAGGTCACGAAGACCGTGGCCAGCACGATCCCCGGAACGGCAAAGACGATCGGGTATCCGCTGGCCACCAGCCAGCCGCCGATGGCCGAATTCGCCCCGAACAGCAGCACGATGCACAGGCCCGCCACGACCGGGCTGACGCTGAAGGGCAGGTCGATGAGGGTGATCAGGAAGGCCTTGCCGCGAAAGTCGAACTTGGTGACGAACCAGGCGGCGGCGATGCCGAAGACCGCATTCAGCGGCACGGCGATTGCGGTGATCAGCAGGGTCAGGCGGATCGCGGATTGCGCGTCCCGGCTGGCCAGGCTTGCGACCGCGGCAGCCCAGCCCCGCGACAGGGCCTCGGCAAAGACGATGACCAGCGGGGCGCCGACAAGCAGGGCCAGGCCCCCCACCGCGACGGCGATCAGTGCCCACCGGGCGGCGGGTGATTCCTCGGTCGCGCGGCGGAAGGGGTGGGTGGCGTCAGACATGACCGATCCTCCGGCGTGACCAGATCTGGATGAGGTTGATCGCCAGCAGCATGGCGAAGCTGATGGCCAGCATCGCCAGGCCGATGGCGGCGGCGGCACCGTAGTTGTACTCCTCCAGCTGGATCACGATCAGCAGGGGGGCGATCTCGGTGCGCAGCGGGATGTTGCCGGCGATGAAGATGACCGACCCGTATTCGCCGACCGCACGCGCCAGCGACAGCGCGAACCCGGTCAGCGCCGCGGGCATCAGCATCGGTGCGATCACGTGGCGCAGGGTGTGCCAGCGCGACGCGCCGAGCGTGGCGGACGCCTCCTCGACCTCGGTCTCGATCTCCTCGATCACCGGCTGGACGGTGCGGGTGACGAAGGGCAGTCCTACGAAGACCAAGGCCAGCCAGATGCCCCATTGCGTATAGGCGATGCGCCAGCCCAGATCACCGGCCAGGCTGCCAAGCACTCCGTTCGGCGCGTAAAGCGCGGTCAACGCGATGCCCGCCACCGCGGTGGGCAGTGCGAAGGGCAGATCGACCGCGGCATCGACGATGCGCCGGCCCGGAAAGCGGTAGCGGACCAGAACCCAGGCCAGGATCACCCCGAAGATCAGGTTGAAGCAGGCCGCCAGGAAGGACAGCCGGAAGGACAGCCACAGCGCCGCCCAGACCCGCTCGCGGTTGATCGTGTCCCACACGGCCGCCGGGCCGAAGGCCGCGCCCTGCCACAGCAGCGCGCCGATGGGCAGGAACACCACCAGCATCAGCATGAACAGGGTGATCCCGGCCGACAGGCCGAGACCGGGCATCGCCGTGCGGCTGATGAGGGGTCGGCCGCTCATTTCGCCACGTAGATCTGGTCGAAGATTCCGCCATCGCCGAAATGCTGGGGCTGCAGCTTGGCCCAACCGCCCAAGTCGTCGATGGTGACCAGCTCCAGCTTGGGGAAGCGGGCGACATCCGCGGGGTCGGCGGCGCTGGCGTCCCACGCGCGGTAATAGTGCTTGAAGGCCAGGGCCTGCCCTTCCGGGGTGTAAAGATAATCCAGATAGGCGCTTGCCAGGTCACGCTGCGCGTCGTCCGCGATGTTGCCGTCGACCAGGGCCACCGGCGGTTCGGCCAGGATCGACAGGCTGGGCACGACGATGTCGAACTGATCCTCGCCCAGTTCGGCCAGCGCCAGATAGGCCTCATTCTCCCAAGCCAGCAGCACGTCGCCGATGCCGCGCTGTGCAAAGGTCGTGGTCGAGCCGCGCGCGCCGGTGTCCAGGACGGGCACGTTGGCAAAGATCTGGCCCACGAACTCGGCTGGATCGCGGCCGTTCTTCTGGGCCCAGGCCCAGGCCGCCAGATAGTTCCAGCGCGCCCCGCCGGACGTCTTGGGGTTGGGCGTGATCACCTCGACCCCCTCGGCGGTCAGGTCGCCCCAATCCTGGATGCCCTTGGGATTGCCGTCGCGCACAAGGAACACGATCGTCGAGGTATAGGGGCTGGAATTGTGCGGCAGCCGCGACTGCCAGTCGTCCGGCAGCTTTCCGGCGGCGGCGATCTGGTCGATGTCGCTGGCCAGCGCCAGCGTCACCACCTGCGCGTTCAGGCCGTCGATCACGGATCGTGCCTGCGCGCCCGACCCGCCGTGGCTGGTCTCGATCCGGGGGGCATCATGGCCTTGGGCCTGCCAATGGGCGGCAAAGGCCTGATTGACGTCGCGATAGAGCTCGCGCGTGGGGTCATAGCTGACGTTCAGCAGATCCTGCGCTTGGGCGGCGGGGGCCAGCAGCAGCAGCGACAGGATGGCGGGGCGGATGAACATGATGGTCCTCGTGATGGGATGGGTCAGATGCCGGTGGGCGTCAGACGGCCGGTCGGCCACCAGCCCGGCGCGGTGCGCCGGGTCTGGGGGGCCGTGGCCGCGTCCGGGCCGGCGGTCTGCGCGGGGATGCTGGCTGCGATCGGGG
>NZ_VDDD01000119.1 GCF_006151785.1 Paracoccus marcusii | reverse complement strand
GCGATCCCAGAACTGGTGAGGCTGTCCCGGTCTTCGCCAAACGGGTTCCTCGGTTCAGGGCCTCAAATCTTCTTCTGGACCGGCTCAACCGCCCCACAACCCCTGGCTGATCCCCACCCCCCTGCGCTTTCCGGCGCATAACACCTCATATCCCCGAGAGCGCAGCCAGGGGTTGAAGCACCACCCCTGCACCAGGCACCGTCTCACCAGCAAATCCCTCCGCTGCCACCAGCGCCACGGTCGACATCCAGACCTGCATGAGAGGCAGGGATCTGGCGCTCCCTGGGGATAACCCTTTCCCCTTCTTGCCTGATCATCCCCATTCCCGCGTGGCGCTCATCAAAACGTTCCGCACCCCACAACCGTAAGCCGAAGTCGAAACCGCGCTGACAGGTAAAAACCGGGCCAGTCCGCGCCGGTCGGCGCTTGCTCCCCGGGGGCTGCTTCGCCCGACACGGCCCGTCCCGGTTGTTCCCTGTAGATCATTAGAAGGGGAAAAAATAGATTCTTGAATTTAAATGCTTTTTCACAGGTACCTGCATCATCCAGATGAGGCACCCCTGCATCACCCAGATGATGCAACCTGCCTCACTGACTTTCAAATTCTGAAAGCAATGTTGACTTTCTTTTATTGATTGCAGACTTTCATAATTTGAAAGCAGGGGAGGCATCCTGCATCAATAAAGAGGCTGGGACATGACAAAGCTGCCAGAGAGAAAGACGCGCGGAACTTGGGTCCAGACAGAGCGAGCCGCTCACGAAGAATGGGCTCAACTGATCATCCGTGCGCCCAAAGCAGCTGCAGTCATGCATATCCTCACTGCGCGCATGGGCGACAATAATGCAGTGGTGATTTCACAGCGAGAGCTACAGACGGCGACCGGGATCTCACGGCCCACTGTCCAGCGTGCGCTTGCCACCCTTCGCGACGAAAACTGGATTGAGGTTTGGCAAGTTGGCGAAAGTGGAACGGTAAATGCTTATGTAGTCAACGATCGTGTCGCTTGGCATGGTTCTCGGGACGGCATTCGCCGAAGCTTGTTCACGGCCACAGTTGCTGTTTCAGAAGCCGAGCAGAAGAACACAAGCCGAATTGGCGAGAGTACACCGCTACACCGCGTTCCTTCGGTGTTTCCAGGTGAAATGCAGCTACCCTCCGGCGAAGGCTTGCCGCCCGTTTCACAGCCGTTTTTTGATGGGATGGAGCCTGATCTGCCTGCTATGTTAGTTGAAAAATAGACAGCTCCCCATATTTGCGTGCAAAGATTTGCGCAGCCTGACAATGCAAAGGAACGCAAAGCCTAATGCAATACAGCGCAAACCAAGCTGCGGAAGCCACTGGCAAGAACGTAGCGACCATCACACGAGCTATAAAATCGGGGAAACTCTCGGCCACCAAGGACACATCTGGGGCTTGGCAGATTGATGGGGCCGAACTGTCCCGCGTCTACCCTTTGCGCGCGCAAAGCCTGCAAACCCCTACAATGCAAAAGGACGCAAATCCTCCTCAAAGGGATAACTTTACAGACGCCAATGCCTTGCGCGAGGAACTTGCGGCCCTGCGCGAACGTGACAAGCTGAAAGATACACTATTGGAGAACTACGTCGCCCAGATGGCCGATCTAAAAGAGGACCGGGACAAGTGGCGACAGCAGGCCAACAATCTCCTTGCTAATCAGGAGGCAAAACTAGTTGTGCCGGCCCCCGTAAAGCGCCGCCGCTGGTGGCCATTCTAGTACATTGGCAAGATGCACCTTGCCTCAGAGGCAGGGCCCGGCCTTGGCCGCAAAGTATAGAACCAAGACAGGAGGCTCATCGAGGCGCAGAGCGTTGAGGGCCGTTCACCAGTGTCAGTTGCACGCGCCACAAGGAGATCGGGCATGATAAACACCCATCCTAAGCCCCTGCCGCCGCTGACTAGCGATGCCGAGGCGGAAGACTTCGTTGAGACGGCGGATCTGTCCGAGTATGACTTGTCAGGCTTCACGCCCATGCGCTTCAAGATCGAGCCAAAGCCGCCTTGCTGAATATGCGCCTTCCCGCTTCCCTCCTGGACGCGGCCAAGGCCAGGGCCAACGGCATCCCCGACATCCGCTCTGTGCGGCTACTGCTGGAGACAGACGTGGCGCGGCCCAGATAAGGCCGGTGACGCGCTTCTTGTCGGGGAGGGGGCTTTGCAGCCGAGCGGGACGAACTCGTCAAACACACAACACAAAATCCGCTCGGCTGATGGGTGTGTTGTGCCCGAAGGTGACCTGTCCGGCAACTTGTCCAAATGTACACGCATGGGTTTATCGAATGTAAGGTTTTGCAGTCCTGAGTTGTCTTAGTCCGGTCGGCGCAAAAGCCGGCCATAACCGTCGCTCCCGGCCCCCCGTTCAACCTCCGGGCTGCGCTCCGCTTGAGAAGCGGTGTTATGCGGGTAAAGACCTCGGCGCAGGGGATCGCGCCGACGTTGTGGGCAACTTCTATGTAGGTTCTTCATCAAAACGAGATCAACCCTTTCACCCAATGCTCCAGAACCTAAGAGGTGTGTATTATAGGTGTGGATCACCCTCCACAAAACATCCCTGCTCGATCCTTTTGATCCTATTTCGACCAAACTTTTGACGGTTCCAGTGAAGCTGGACGAGCTGGCAGAAAGTATCGCTGCCAGCGAAGTTCGACAAAATAGTAAAGGATAATAGAAGCTACGATGCAGAGGAACGATGCTACTGTTCCAAGAAAAATCTGGGATGCAACTGGAAGATCCGAGGGAGCAAATTTTGACAAAAGTTGGATGATATAAGGATGTGAAAGATAGAGGGAGTAGGAGGCATTTCCAAACAGAACAAGCAGACCAATTAAGCGTGAGTATCCAGGATTGAAAGAGACAAAGGCTGATACAAACAGTGCTGCTGGCAATGCACCAATTAGCAGCCATGGAACACCAGGAATTAGTCGGAGCATAATATAGGAAACTACCGCTGCACCTGCATATACCATCGTTCTGTTCTTAAATAATTTTGGAAATTTTGCATAAATTAGGTATATACCTACGCCCAATGCAAACTCTATTATCAAAGGATTACTGTAAAATTGCCAGACTGTTCCTTCAAAAGGAAGAATTTGTCCTGCGACAACTAAAATTACCACCACCATTACAGGCGCAAGAGGAGACTTCCAACCAGCTAGCAAACAAGCCCCATAGATAGCATAAAAAAACATCTCATAGTTCAACGTCCATCCCAGAAAGAGAAGAGGCTGAATCACACCGTTTGACTTATCATATGGAATGAAAAAAAGAGATTTAAATAGAGTTTCGAATGTAACGGTTGTGGAATTGAGAAGAGAAGGAACTATCAGACCTATTACTGCAATTCCTAAGGTTAGTATCCAGTAGAGTGGTACAACTCGCACGATACGACGAAGGCAGAAGTACCACGTGCCCCGTGCTGGGTCAGTCGTCATTGCAATAATAAAACCACTCAAAACAAAAAAAACGTCCACCCCTGCAGCACCAAAGGAAAATGGATTGGACTGATTACCAAATTCAATTTGGTAACCACTCCCGATATGAAACAAAACGACTGCGAATGCTGCAGCAAAGCGCAGGATCTGTAGTCCCAATAATTTTCCATCGCGCAACTGTGCTTTCGCACTGTCAGGGACGTGAGGGTCAGCCGCAAATACTACGTTCAATTTAATTTTCCCAATTAATATCTTTACGAATACGCTGCTCAAGTTCAATTGCCATGCGAGCATGCGCTTTTGCGCTTGGATGCCAATCGCAACCTAAGTCTTCGGGGTCAGGCTGCCAGCCGAAGCGGATCATGGCTACGTTGTCGTCGCCCTCCAAGTGACGTTTCACAACGGCTGACTCTATTGCTACCACCGCTGCATTTTGATCCTCCGGTCGCAGCATTGGTCCCATTGTAGCGTAGATCATTGCATCCGGAGAAGTAGCTCGGACTTCCTTAAGAAGCGTTTCATACGCAGCAATAAAATCGTTCGGCCTGGCGCCGTCGGCAAAGTCGTTTGTTCCAAGATGCACCACCACAACCTCAGCTAGTGGTAAAGGCGCTGGAACTGAAGAAGAGGGCAGTAATTGGTAAAGAAGCTGCGTCATTGTCCGTTGTGTTTCGCCGTTATAGTTTCGAACAAGGCCTGCTCCTGAAACAGCAAGCGTAACAATATCCGCATCTAGATTCCTGGCAGCAACTGCAGCGTAAGTTAAATATTGATTTTCAAATTCCGCCTCAAATCCACAATTGGTATCTGCACCTTCTACACCGTAGCCTGTTGAGATTGAGTCACCCAAAACAAGTATTTTCTTTCTATTTCTAATTGGAGACATAAAGCTGCCGTCAGTCCAAATTCTTGTGAGACTTATTTTACCAAATGCAGCCTCTGTTCGCTTAATTATGCGAACCACGTGATTTGATGGATTTTCACCATTAACAATAGAGTAAGTATGCTCACCTAATTGCGTGTCCAGCAGTCTTGGCTTCCCATCCACCTCAACAATGATACTGTTATTACCGCTGTCGGATATCGTTACGTCGAGCTGTGTGCCTTCAAACCTGATCTCTATCAAGCTACCCGGCCACTCGGCAGTTATTTTACTTGGCTCACTATGAAATCGGCCCACAAGGCGGACGCGTTCACTTAGGATATCCTGAGCTTGGGTGGGCAAGGCCATAGCAAAAAGGGCAATGATAAGCCTCACTGATAAAGCAGGTCTATGACGCCAGATTCCCAAGTTATACAACGCTTTTCTTAACTTCGTTTCACTCATAAAAACCGCTCCACACTCTAGTAAAAAATGATGCCAAAGACGGCAAATTGATTGTCAAAGTAAACAATGGTTATTGCCGCATATAGCAAGCATTATAACTAGAGAAAATAGATCAAAACTGACTACATTTGCACATTCGCAGCTTGGCAAGGATGCTATCGGGGAATCGAAGTACCATTGTCTAGACCTACTTTGATCGAGGCTAGAATCTTCACATGGAGTGGGTAAACATTGGTTCCGTTGAGCGTCACAACTCTGACCAACATTGCCAGCCGGATGGCTTACCAGCCGTGATCGTGGCCGTCGTCACGCTCATGGGCCCGGCGCTCCTGCTCCTGCACTCGTTCCCGCGCCTCCCGCTCGGCAGCCTCGCGCTGCGCCTCCAGCCGGCGCTCGACCTCGAGATCGCGCGCTAGTCCCTCCGCAGCGACTGACGCGCCGGGGGCGGCAGCGGCGAAGAACTCCCCCCAGGCATCGGCAGGCACGACCCGCTCCACGACGCCGCGCACCTGTTCCGCAGCCCGTTCCGTGACGCGCTCCAGCCAGACGCGGGCCTTCTCCGTTAGCTCCTGCGCTATGCGGGCCACCTCGACAGCCTGCTCCTTGATCTCCCGCCAGACCTGCACGGCCGCGACCTCGATGCCGCGCTCCTTGAGTTGCCACGCCCCGGCGGAAAGATGCGGCAGAGGCTGACGGTCCAGCGAGACGGCCCGGACCGTCTCGCGCAGGGCCTCGGCCTCGTCGCCGCGCTCTCTGGCCTCTAGGGCGAGCTCCTGCGCCTCGATGCGCTGCGCTTCCAGCGTCCGGTGATCGACGCGCTCCTCGGCACCACAGCGCTCCAGGGCGTGGTTGGTGTCCCGGGCCCAGGCTTCCCGCCAGCCTTCCAGCAGCTCCTTGGCGTTCCAGTCCCGGTTCTTGGTGGTGAACCCGTCAGGGCCGACCTCCCGGGTGGTCAGCAGGATATGGGCATGGTGGTTGCGCTCGTCCCCCTCGCGCCCGGGGGCGTGCAGGGCGATATCCGCCACCATGCCCCGGTCCACGAACTCGCGCTGGCAGAAGTCGCGGACGAGCTGCAGCCGCTGCGCGGCGTCCAGCTCATGCGGTAGGGCAACGCGGATCTCGCGGGCGACCTGGCTGTTCTTGCGCGTCTCGGCCAGCTCCACCGCGTTCCACAACGCCGCCCGGTCCTGCACCCAATCGGGGGCATCCGCAGGCGCGAGGGTTTCGACGTGATCGACCCCGCCCCGTGCGCGGTAATCGAAGGCGAGGCCGGTGCGCTGATCCACGATCAGCTCGGCGCTGCGATACGCCGCCGCTGCTGTGGCGCTGCGCCCGGCGGAGCGGGAGATCATCGTGGCTCTGAGATGATAGATCGCCATATGCGCGCTGCACTTTGCTAAGGGTTCAAGGGAAACGCGAGTGTTCCCTTGCCCACACAAACGCGCAGCGTTTGTATAAGTGGGCACTTCGTGTCTTGCACCCTACGCTCAGCATCTCCAGACTTGCAACCATTGAGCGACCACAGGATTTCAAAATGCCCAGAACCATTGACCAGCAGATCGCCGAGGCACAGGCCAAGCTGAACCGCCTCAAGACCCGACAGAAGGCCAGCGATACCCGCCGCAAGATCATCGTCGGCGCCATCGTGACCACGGAGGCGTTGAAGGACCCGAAGATCGCCAAGTGGATGGCGGCCACCTTGCGCAAGAACGCCACCCGCGAGGTCGATCAGAAGGAGATCGCCGGACTGCTGGTAGAGCTGGACGCGAAGGCGGGCACCGCATGAGCGCCGTTGCCAAATCCCCCGCCGAGCTGATTGCCGATCTGACCGACCAGGTGCGGCTCCTGCGCCAGGACGTGGGCAACCTCACCGCCACCGCGACCACCAAGGCCGAGGCGGCAAGGCTCATGGCCAGGATCGAGAAAGCGTCGGGAGAGGCATTCGCACACGCTCAGGAGGTCATTGATGCCTCGGAGCATCTGGGTAGGCGGATGCACCAAGATAGTGCCAGTGCCGCTCAGGTGGCCGCTGAGAGGGCCATCAAGGGCTTGGAGCATGAGATCCAGGCCGCCGCCACCCACATGCGCCTGGAGAGCGTCAGGAGCAGCAAAGAGGCCCTGCATCGGTTTGGAGGGGGTCTTGCCGTCTTCGGAGGAATTGCGGCTCTGGGGGGCGTTCTTGGCATCGTGGCGCTGCTTCTCATCCAGGGACGCGGCGATGCACGGGAGTTCGGAAAGCATCCGGAGGTGTTCTGTACGTCAGCCGGGGGCGAGATCGCCACCAACAGCGATGGCAGACGCTTCTGCGGCATCTGGATCGATGGCTGAAGCAGACGAACTGATGAAGGTCGCCAGAGGGGTGTTGCAGTTGCAGGATATGGCCGATGTTAACCGAAATTGCATTTCGGCATCCGCGCTGTGTTTTGAACCTCATCCTACTCTGTCCTACTCGGCGCAGAACACGTGCTGAAGAATCCTGGGTTCTTGAAACGAGATGGGCCGGTTATGAACCGACCCATCGTCCTACGCACCGTCAGATCTTGAGATCGTCAGGCTCAGTCCCAGCCACAATGGCCTCCCGAAACCAGGTCGGCTGCCGGCCACGTCCGGTCCAGACCTGCTCCGGATTGCCGGGGTTGCGGTATTTCGGGGCGACAGTGCCGCGCTTTGTGGTTTTAGCCCCTGCAAGCTCGGACAAAGAAAACCCGTATTCGCGGGCTTTTTCCTCAAGGTCGCGTCTGGCTTCAGATTTGCGCCGCTCGTCAAAATTGGCGATGGCCTTGTCGAGGTCCCGCTTGAGGCGCTTCAATTCGTCCAGGCTCATCGTGTCAAAATCAAAATCAGACATGGGTATCCTTGTTTTTACAGGTCGCCCGTTCCCTATAATCACGCGGCGTAAAAATAAAGAGAACAAATAGACCTTAGCGATTGGAATTTCCTGCTTCTTTTTCCTATCGGACATAATGTACAATTGCCTGATTAAAGCACAGTCCCAAACCGCCGGTAAACAAACGCTAGAAACAATAGCTGGATCTCAGTGGAGCGCTGACAGTTAGGACGGCGGGCCTCAGCATCGAAGATGGCCGTTCATGCACCGGTAAGGCGAAGGAAGAGGCCAGATGGTCCGCTCTGAATTGCTGGAGAAGCTGGTCCAGGCGCATCCGCATCTGCCCCGGCACGTGGTGGAATTGGCTCTCGAGGCCATCCTCAACGAGATCACCGCCCGTCTGGCGCAGGGCCACAGGGTCGAGTTGCGGAGATTCGGCAATTTCACCTGCAGAGTCCGAGAGGCCCGGATGGGTCGCAATCCCAGGACCGGTGAGCCGGTGTTCATGGAGACCAGGCAGATCCTGCATTTCAGAGCCGGCAGGCACATCTTGGATCGGCTCAACCGACCCACACTCCCCGGCTGATCCCTACATGCGCCTGAAGCCGTCAAAGGCCGTCAGCAGGCCCTCTACCGCTTCGGAGGGGGTCTGAGCCGTCTTCGGGGGAATTGCGGCTCTGGGGGCCGTTCTGGACATCGTGGCGATACACGGGAATTCAGGAAGTATCTGGGGCAAGCTAGCCACCGGAACCACGGACGTCGTTTCTCCGCCTTTGGGGTTGATCCCATGTCCTGGCCGATTGATCGAAGATCTCGAGGGGTCGTTGCAGTTGCAGGATATGGCCGATGTTAACCGAAATTGCATTTCGGTCGCCGCGCTGTGTTTCGAAACGACCCTCCAGGATCATTTTAAGCCGCCGAAAGGGCCGAATGACCCTGCCGTATGTCTTGAACGCGCAGCAGGTTTGCGTATATACATAAACGCATGTTGATGATCACCTGGGACGCGCCGAAGCGGCAGACCAACCTTGCCAAGCACGGTCTGGATTTTGCCGATCTCGACGAGGCGTTTTTCCTGGCCTCGGTCGTGGTCCCGGCAAAGGCGGGCCGGCACATGGCGATCGGGCGTCTCGCGGATGGCACCGTGGCGGTGGTCTTCGCGGCCTTGGGCACCCAAGGGGTGTCGGTGATCTCGATGCGCCCCGCCAGCGCCAGGGAACGGAGCCTGCTATGAGCAAGACCCATCTGACCGAAGACCAGATCCAGCGGATGATCGCCAGTGATCCGGACGCCCCGGAGGCCACAGCGGCGCAGCTCGCTCAGGCCCGGCCCTTCACCGAGGCCTTCCCCGCCCTGTCCGACGCCATGCGCCGGAACATGGGCGGACGGCCCAAGGTCGAAAACCCCAAGGTTGCCGTCTCGCTGCGCCTCGATCAGGACGTGGTGGCCCGGTTCAAGGCCAGCGGGCCGGGCTGGCAGACCCGTATGAACCGTGCCCTGCGAGAGGCTGCCGGGCTCTGATTTCATCCGTTTCATTGCTTGCGAGCGGCAGGAAATGGCGCAGCACGAAGCGCGGTGCGTCATGGCAGGTCATTTCGAAAGTTCCTTCATGCCGCTGACATTCAGCAAGACTTCCGCCATGATTGGTCAGTGCGAGTTCAGGAAGCGGCGTCCAATTCCAGGCGGAGCGCTCTGTTCCCGTCCCCCTGTCCCGGCCCTGTAATCCTTTTGGAAAAATTCGGTCCGGGGCAGGCTGCGCCCTCAACGACAAAGGTAAAACTGGTATCTAAAGGCCCATGCAATTGTATTGTATAGAGTGAATGCACAAATACCTCCCTACCCGTAGCAAGGCTGCTTATCAGGCAAATACCTATGCAGTCTTAAAGTAGGTGGCACCTACTCATTGGCTCAGCGGGCGGCATTTTTCAAACTGCGATACGAGCGCGGCCAAACCTTCGTTCAGCATTTAATTTTTTTGATTTCCCATTTTGTTATCTGCATCCCCAAGGCAACAACATAGCGTGCAACGGGGCTATGCAGGTCTTGAGGGGGCACGGATGAATCCATCGCCGCATAAAGTGCAGTAGCGTCAGCGTATTCCGCTTCAGAGGTGATCTCGGGTGGCACAAGACCAAAAAAATGCCTGAATGCCACCTCAAGCTGTTTTTTGGAAACGGCGGCAGTGACAGCTTTCAGCTGACCTTCATAATTATCCATTTACCAGCTCTATTCTATATTAAAAATAAAGAGGACTTCAACCTACCTCATGATTGAGGTCATGTCTTCTCTTTTAAGAGTTTCATGCATTATATCGAAAGATCTTCATAGCGAAGCGTCAGCAAGAATGAGGGCTATTAGGCTGAGAGACGGGATCACAATTGCGGCAATCAACGATATCGCTAAGTATGGATGAAATCATTCTTAGTCCTGGACACGACCCGCATGACCTCACAGAGCTTGAGCGAGCCTGCTCATACTCTATCGCAAAAAAGGAAGATCCATGCTTCGCTCGCAATTGATTGAGAGGCT
>NZ_VDDD01000118.1 GCF_006151785.1 Paracoccus marcusii | reverse complement strand
GGATTTCTAAACTAAAAATCACCGAACGCCCGATGCCCTTTAAATTCCACCTAGTTTTCACACGGTCTGGATCGTTTCTGAGCATGGGGCATGGGAGGTCATTGCTCCATTGAGTAGGTACCTCCTAAGGCGATAAGTAGCTAAGGAAAGCTGCAATGCCATTTTATCTTACATTATAGAATTATTAGCTAACAGACTTACAAAACTGGAATATTTTCTTCTGCCCCCGGAAATATCCCCGAAATATGTGGATAACTTGGGGTTGCGGCCAAACGATAGCGATGACCAAGTCTTGTGTAATGTAACATAATTGCGGTTACTGGGTATTATGATACCTTAGTGGAAGCTAGGTTTCCGCGTTTCATCAGTCCCTCATGCGATGAAATTCACGTCGGAGGGGCTACTCCAACGGACAGCTCTCATCAGCGGCCCAGTCCCCAAAGCTGAGGTAATAGACCCGTACATCTTCCTGCCCCGCCGCGACTGCTGCCAACGCTGCCAAGGCTGCACGCCCACCGCCCTGGCAGTGGGTCACAACAGGAGCGCCGCTGCGCACCCCCGCGTCAGCCAACATCTGCGCAAGCTCGGACGCCGGACGCAGATGACGTCCGTCAAGCAAATCCCGATGATCGAGATGCGCCGCGCCGGGTAGATGCCCGCCGCGCTTGTTTCCCTTCAGGTCTTCGCCTTCAAACTCCGCTGCCGTCCTGGCATCAAAAATCTGCACTGATGGCAAGGCAACTTTCAGCTCCTGCCGCCCGACGAGGCCGACCGCCCCCGCGCCGGGGCGCAGGTCGGGCGCGGAGGTTCCCGGCGTTGCCTGCGCGGGAAGCCTCCCCAGATCTGGAAGGCCACCATTTAGCACTGCAGCGGGCAGCCCAAAATACTGAAGGATGAACCAGACGCGAGCCGCCTCCGTCATGCCTCCGTCGTCTAAAACCACAGTCAGGGCATCCTGCGTCAGGCCTAGTTGCCTGATCTGGTCCTGCCAATATGCGACATCATCAAACCCCGTATCACTCTGCTTGGCGGTGGCGATCCAGTCGTGGATCGGGACGACCGCCATACCGGCGGGTCGCTCCTCTGCTGTGGGGACGTAAAGAAGACGCAAAGGCCCCAGATCAGCCAGTTGAGCCGCGGCAACGATGGGCGAATTGCTCATGGGGTCATGTCCTTTTTCAGAATGTCCGGTGTCAGACTAGGCGCCATCAGACAACTCCAGCCAGCCTCAGGAACAGTCCCGCGAAGGCACAGATCGCCAGCACAGTGACGGCGTCCAGCTTCAAGCGGAACACGGCCAGGATTGCGACGATGACCAGCGCCAGCGCGGCGACATCCAAGGTTCCCCAGACCGGCAAGTCCAGGTCCAGCCCCATCGCGTCCACCGGGTGCAGCCGGTCGAACAGCACATGCAGCCCGAACCACAGCGCCAGGTTCAGGATCACCCCCACCACCGCCGCCGTCACCGCCGTCAGCGCCGCCGTCAGGGCGTGGTTGTCGCGCAGGCGTTCGATGAAGGGCGCGCCCAGGAAGATCCACAGGAAGCAGGGCAGGAACGTGACCCAGGTGGTCAGCAGCCCGCCCAGTGTCGCGGCCAGCAGCGGCGGCATACCGCCCGCCTCGCGCAGCGCGCCCATGAAGCCCACGAACTGGGTCACCATGATCAGCGGCCCCGGCGTGGTTTCCGCCATGCCCAGCCCGTCCAGCATCTCTCCGGGCGCCAGCCAGCCATAGGTCTCGACCGCCTGCTGGGCGACATAGGCCAGGACGGCATAGGCGCCGCCGAAGGTCACCACCGCCATCACGCTGAAGAACCCGGCGATCTGCGAGAACACGTTTTCCGGGCCGAGGATCAGGAACAGCGCCGCCACCGGCACCAGCCACAGCCCCAGAAACACCGCCGATATGCACGCCGCCCACCCGGCGCTGACACGGGTATGGTCGGGCGTGCCCTCACCCAGCAGGGTGTCGGCATCGGCCACCTGGGTGCCGCCCATCTTGCTGTGCCCGCCCCCGCCTTGGAACGCTGCCAGACCCGCACGGGCGCCGACGAAGCCCACCAGCGCTGCCGTGAGGATGATGACTGGAAACGGCACGCCAAAGGCGAAGATCGCTAAGAACGAGGCCGCGGCGATGCCGATCATCGTGCGGTTCTTTAGCGCGCGCGACCCGATGCGGATCACCGCCTGCACCACGATGGCCAGCACCGCGGCCTTGAGGCCGAAGAACAGCCCCTCCAGCACGCCGGTATTGCCCCAGATCGCATAGATCCAGGACAGGCTCATGATCGCCACGACGCCGGGCAGCACGAACAGCAACCCCGCGATGATGCCGCCAAGCGTCCGGTGCATCAGCCAGCCGATATAGACGGCCAGCTGCATGGCCTCGGGGCCGGGCAGCAGCATGCAATAGTTCAGGGCGTGCAGGAACCGCCGTTCGCCCAGCCATTTCTGTTCCTCGACCAAGATGCGGTGCATCAGCGCGATCTGGCCCGCAGGGCCGCCGAAACTCAGCAGACCGATCCGCGCCCAAACACGGGTGGCCTCGGCTAAGGTCGGATAGGGGCGGGTCTGCATCATTCTGCCCTCGGCTTGTTGGTGAGCCAGTTATGGGTCTCGCCGGTCGCATCACGCGCCCACCGATAGAGCGCGTCATAGACCAGCATCCCCGCCTCCAACTGTTCCAGATCGTCGACATACATGCGCGACAGGCCAAGGGAGACGGCCAGCAGCCCCGCTGCTTCGGGTGCCAGGTCCAGCCGTGCCGTATCGGCAGCCCGAACGATCACGGCCAAACGGTCCAGCGCCGGAACGGACAGGCCCAGCTCAGCCAGCATCACGTCGAAACTGCACAGATCGCCCCTATGGCTGAAGAAGACGTCCTCGATGTCGAAGGGCGCGGCCTCATGGCGCTCGGCGACACCCGAGACTTCAGCCGGGGCCACAAACAGGATCACTGCGCGGGGATCGACAAAGCGGCGGATCAGCCAGGGGCAGGCAATGCGGTCGATTTTCGGTCGTGCGCGGGTGACCCAGACCGTGCGGCCCTGCCCGTCGCGCGGCGGCAAATGATCTGTCTGGATCAGCAGCAGACCCGCCTCTCGCCACGCGACAAAACCACCCTCCAGGTATTCGGCCGGGCGGCCTTCGGCGCGCAGCCACGCCGCAGCGCCCTGACTGCGGCGATGACCTGCCTGGCAGAGCACCAGCACGGGACCCGGCGGCAGCGGTGGGAGATCAGCCAAGGCACGGTCATCCGCTCGGATGGACCCCGGCACCAGTCGGGGATCGGTGGCAAAATCGCTATCGGACCGGACATCCAGAATGACCGGGGCGCGGGGCGTACCGATGATCCGGGCAAGCTTGTCGACGGAAATTGCATTGGGCGCAGGCATGGGCGTTCCTCCCGTGAAGGTTTCAGTGGAACGCGAACTTCAGCTGACGCCTCGTGGGGCGGTCGCAGGCCCCATGCGCAAGGAAATAGAATGTGATCGCGAGGAAGGTCAAGATAGCAGATCGATGTTGTACCATGCGGTGCGGTGCAGCCTTTGGGCGGTGGCACGTCCCTGCCGGTTTTCACAATGGTTACATATGAATAGTGCCGCAGGAAGAATGAGGCAGCCATTCGCGTCGATCACGAATGGCTGCCCGAGGCTCAGTAGGTTTCGACGACGGCGCTGTAATCGCCGCGCACATTGATGGTCATGGTGATCGGTGTGCTGTCGCGGTTTCGCCAGAACCAGCCGTGATCACCGGCGAAGGGCGCCTCGATGCTGCCCTCGCCGTCGGTCGCGCCAGCGCCGCGCTCATAGTCGATGGACTCGCCACCGTTATGGGCATGGAGATCAAAGTTGACCCGGCCGCCTTCAGCGGTCCATGCGTATTCAGCCACGTCTCCAGCCGTCATTGTCAGCTTGATCTCGGCCGTGTCGCCCGGCTCCAGCGTGAAGGTCACGGTGTCCGTCCAGGTGTCCTGCGCCTCTTGCGCATGGGCCGTGCCGACGAACAGACCCATGACACTGTCCAGAACGCTCGACGTCTGGTCCTGAGAGGGCTGCTGGGTGGCACGCTGCTCGTCCAGCAGACGATCCGCTTCGGCTTCGGCAGCAAGCTGGACCTTGATTTCGCCCATCTCGGTCAGGCCGATGACCCGGCCGATCCCGGTGGGGTCGATAGCGTATTCAGCAGGAAGATAGACGGTGACCGCGATCACCGCCGCACCGATGCTGGCCAGGATCGTGGAGCGGCGCAGTTGCGCCTTGATGGGCAGCTCGTCGATGTTGGGTTTAGGTGCATTGTGCATGGGAATATCCAATCTATGCAGAGGTGGAAGCGATGTAGCCGGCGACCTGATTGAAGGTCAGCCAGATGCCCAGGACCATCATCACCACGTTGGCGATGGTGGCCTGGCGCAGGAAGTTGGGGCTGCGACGCCAGTAGCCCATGACGATCAGGATCACGGCCAAGGCCAGCAGTTGGCCGACCTCGACGCCAACGTTGAAGGCCAGCAGGTTGGCCAGAAGCCCATCCTGCGGGATGTCATAGTCGAGGATCTTCGTGGCCAGGCCCGTGCCGTGGAACAGGCCGAAGATCAGCGTGGCGACCTTGGTATTAGGCTGGAACCCGAACCATTTCTGGTAGGCGCCAAGGTTGTCCAGCGCCTTGTAGACCACGGACAGGCCGATGATCGCGTCGATGATGTAGGCGTTGATGCCCCAGCCATACCAGACTCCAAGAAGCATGGTGACCGAATGGCCGATGGCGAACAGGCTGACATAGATGCCGACATCCTTCATCCGGTAGAGGAAGAACACCACGCCCAGCAGGAACAGGATGTGGTCGTAGCCGGTCACCATGTGCTTGGCGCCAAGGTAGATGAAGGGGATGATCTGCACCCCCCAGATTTCCTGGATATAACCTGCGTCACCGGCGGTGACGTTATGGGCAAGAGCTTGGGCGGCCGTCAGCAGGACTGCCGCCAGCAGGATCAGGGTCAGCGCGACCGGTTGGCGTGGTGCCAAGGCGCGCAGGACCCCCAAGGTCGAGGTCATGGAAAAGTCTCCGGTAAGGGTCTGTCTGTTCGGATACGCCGCGCGGTGGCGGCATCGATCAGGCCCGCGGAGGTCGCTCGATCAGATAGACCCGCTGCGGTCCGTCCCATGACGCCCGCAGCCGGAACGTATCGCGCCAAGCCACCCTTGGGTGCGCACCGGCGCCGGGGACAAGCATGGCCTGGCTGTGATCATGGTCGGCCACGTCATGGCTGTGACCGTGCAGCGCCCAGAAAAGATCCTCTTCGAACCCGTGCGAGTGGCCGTGATCAGCGATCATGTCGGTATGCTCGGCCACCACTTCGAAGATGTAAGGGACATGGCTGGCGCTTGGCGCAAGGGACCAGATGACAAGCGACAGACAGACGAGTGCTGAAAGCACGCTATGCATCAATGTCCGAACCTGTTTCACCGGCCTGCCCGTCATTTCGCGGCGCGCTGATCACACCGTCTTGTTCTATCCCCCAGGGGGGGATAGCCTGACTGTATGTCACACCCGCACGTTCACGCAACCCACCCCGCCCTCGTCGCCCGGCTGAAACGTGCCGAAGGTCATCTGCGCCATGTCATCGGCATGATCGAGGGACAGCAGCCCTGCCTCGACATCGCCCGCCAGCTGGCGGCGGTGGAAAGTGCTGTGACCTCTGCCAAGCGGGCGCTCATCCACGATCATATCGACCACTGCCTGGTCCACGACGCGGCGGAGACACTGGACGAGATGAAGGCGATCACCAAGCTGCTGTAAGGACACTCCATGCTGGCCATCCTGCGCGACCGCACCTATCGTCATCTGCTCGCGGCGCAGGTGATCGCGCTGCTGGGCACCGGGCTAATGACCGTGGCCCTGGGCCTTCTGGCCTACGATCTAGCCGGGGCGGATGCGGGGGCGGTGCTGGGCACCGCGCTGGCGATCAAGATGATTGCTTATGTCGGCGTCGCGCCGGTGGCGCAGGCATTCACGGATCGCCTGCCGCGCCGGTCGGTGCTTGTCGCGCTGGACCTGGTCCGGGGGGCCATTGCGCTGTGCCTGCCCTTCGTGACCGAGATCTGGCAGATCTACCTGCTGATCTTCCTGCTGCAGGCCGCGTCAGCCGCATTCACCCCGACATTCCAGGCGACCATTCCAAACATCCTGCCCAAGGAGGAGGATTATACCCGCGCCCTGTCGCTCTCGCGCCTTGCCTACGATTTGGAAAGCCTCGTCTCGCCCATGCTGGCGGCGGCGCTTCTGAGCGTCATCAGCTTTCACAGCCTGTTTGCAGGGACGGTCGTTGGGTTTTTCGCCTCGGCTGCGCTGGTCCTCAGCGTCCGTCTGCCCCCACCGCAGCCAGCGGCAAGGCACGGGGTCTGGGACCGGACCACGCGCGGCATCCGCCTCTATCTGGCGACCCCGCGTCTGCGCGGATTGCTGGCGATCAGTCTGGCCGTCGCTGCGGCCGGATCGATGGTGATCGTGAACACGGTCGTGCTGGTCAAGGCAGGGTTCGGTCTGTCGGAGCCAAAGGTGGCACTGGCGCTGGCCGCGTTCGGTGCGGGATCGATGATCGCCGCCCTGACCCTGCCGCGCCTACTGGACCAGCTGTCGGACAGGCCGGTGATGATCGCTGGTGCTGCCGTCCTTATCGTCGGAACGGCTGCCGGGATCGCCGTGGGCAGTTATGGCGCGCTGCTTGCCCTATGGCTGATCCTGGGCTTCGGTTATTCTGTCGCGCAGACGCCAGCGGGCCGTTTGCTGCGCCGCTCAGCTCATCCGGAAGATCGTCCTGCGATTTTTGCCGCTCAGTTCGCGCTGTCTCATGCCTGCTGGCTGATCTGCTATCCCCTGGCCGGATACCTGGGCGCCCGCGCGGGCATGACAGCCGCGTTTGCTTCCATGGCGATCATCGGGCTCATCGGGCTGGCCTTGGCATGGCGTCTATGGCCTGCGGGTGATCCGACGGATGTCGCGCATGATCATTCGGACCTGCCCACGGATCATCCGCATCTGCGTGAGCATGGAGGAATGGGGCGGCATCACCACCCCTTGGTGATCGACGATCTGCACAGGCGTTGGCCTGTGGGTCTGTGAAGTCGACGCAGTAAGAGCGCCATGAGTTAAGCATCGTAGCACGGTCACGTTGAAGCGCATGGCGAATGCCGGGGCTACCGGCCAGCAAGATCAGGGGGGTCGCCCATAGCTGCGGATCATATTGGCAAAGACCCGGGCCTCTGGAAGGCCCCGCTCTTTAGAGGTTTTCAGACTTCATGCAACACTGCAGGTGAATAACGCTTCAGCCGAAGGGCATTTCCAAGGACAAAGACGGACGACAGCGCCATGGCCCCGGCCGCAAAGACTGGTGACAGGAGGATACCAAAGCTCGGCCACAACACACCCGCCGCTACCGGAATCAGGGCAGCGTTGTAGGCGAAAGCCCAGAACAGGTTCTGCCGAATATTACGCATAGTGGCCTTGGACAGCGCGATCGCGTCCGACACCGCGGTCAGACGGCCGGTCATCAGCACCACATCGGCCGCCTCGATCGCGATATCGGTGCCCGTGCCGACGGCAATTCCGACATCGGCTTCGGCCAAGGCCGGCGCGTCGTTGATACCGTCGCCAACATAAGCGACGGAGCCTAGTGCCTGAAGACGCTTGACTGCCGCCACCTTTCCGTCGGGCAGCACCTCGGCCACGACCTCGTCGATACCCAGCTGGCGCGCGATGGCCTGCGCGGTGCGGGCGTTGTCGCCGGTGATCATGGCGACCTTCAGGCCCAAGGCATGCAGGGCGCGGATGGCCTGCGGCGTCGTCTCCTTGATCGGATCAGCCACAGCCAGGACCGCGGCCAGACGGCCATCAATGGCTGCGTAAAGCGGGGACTTTCCCTGATCGGCCAGCCGCGCCGCAATCTCGGCAAAGGGTGCTACGTCCAGACCCAGTTTGCTCATGAAGCGGTCAGCGCCGATCTCGACCTTTTCAGTTCCTGCCTTCGCCTGGACGCCAAAACCGGTCAGCGACGTGAACCCCGTCACATCGGGCAGTGTAAGGCCCTCTTCCGTAGCCGCCGTAACAATGGCGCGCGCAATCGGGTGTTCGGACTTCGCCTCCACGGCGGCAACAGCTGCCAGCACGGGAGAGCGGTCAAATCCAGGGGCGAGGTTTAGGTCGGTCAGCCGGGGGCGCCCTTCGGTCAACGTTCCGGTCTTGTCAAAGGCCACGACGCGAACGTCCTGAAGGGCCTGCAACGCCTCTCCCTTCCGGAACAGAATCCCCAGCTCTGCGCCCCGCCCGGTGCCGACCATGATCGAGGTCGGTGTCGCAAGGCCCATCGCGCAGGGGCAGGCGATGATCAGCACCGCCACGGCATTTACGAGTCCAAAGGTCAGTGCAGGTTCAGGGCCGAAGATCAGCCAGACGGCAAAGGTCAGCGTCGCCAGAACCATCACCGCTGGCACGAACCACATCGTCACCCGGTCCACTAGAGCCTGGATTGGCAGCTTGCCGCCCTGAGCGGCCTCGACCATGCGGATGATCTGGGCCAGCATGGTGGCGTCGCCGACAGCAGTGGCGCGAAAGGTGAAGGCCCCGGTCTGGTTGACGGTGCCGCCGGTGACAGCGTGGCCGATGGTCTTTTCCACCGGCAGGGGCTCGCCTGAAATCATGCTCTCATCGATCCAGCTGGTGCCATCGATCACGTCGCCATCGACCGGCACCCGCTCGCCTGGACGGACCTCGATGAGGTCCCCCGGCCGCACGTCGGCAATCGGCACTTCAATTGCCGTCTCCACACGGACCACGCGGGCCGTCTTGGCCTGCAGACCGACAAGCCGCTTGATCGCCTCGGAGGTCCGGCCCTTGGCGCGGGCCTCAAGATACCGACCCAGCAGGATCAGGGTGACGATGACCGCCGCCGCCTCGTAATAGACATTCACGGTGCCCGCGGGCAGCAGGGCGGGAGCGAAGGTGGCAACCAGCGAGTAGCCATAGGCGGCCGATGTGCCGACCGCGACCAGGCTGTTCATGTCCGGTGCCAGCCGGGCCAGCGCGGGAAATCCTTTGGTGTAGAACCGCCGCCCGGGGCCGAGCAGCACCGCCGTGGTCAGGGCGAACTGCAGATACCAGCTGTTCTGCATGCCGATGGTGTTCATCACCGCCATATGCACCCACGTGAACAGGTGCGAGCCCATCTCAAGCAGGAAGACGGGCAACGTCAGCGCAGCGGCTATCCACAGGTTGCGCTTCAAGGCCGCTTCCTCAGCAGCCTTCCGATCCGTAGCCGCATCAGAAACTGCCGAGGCCGAGACACCGATCCGCGCCTCATAGCCGACACCGTCAATTGCGCTGATCAGATCTGCGGGATCAGCTAAACCAGTGACAAGTGCTCGTTCGGTGGCTAGGTTGACCGTGGCCCCTGTCACGCCCGGCACGGATTTCAGGGCGCGTTCCACCCGGGAGACACAGGACGCACAGGTCATCCCCTCGATAGCCAGATCGATTGCGGGGGAGCGGACGTCGTAGCCGACAGTCTCGACCGCCTTGACCAGCGCCGCACGATCCAGATCCAAACCAGTGATCTCGGCCCGCTCTGTGGCGAGGTTGACCGACGCCGTCTCGACTCGCGGCACCGCTTTCAGCGCCCTTTCCACTCGTCCCACACATGACGCGCAGGTCATCCCCTCGATATTAAGGACGACTTTCGATTGCAGGTCAGGCTGCATATTCTTGACGCTGACGTTCATGACGGATCACTCTCTGAAGCTTGCTCCGTTGACCCAAATAGGCGTTCCCATCATGGGAGGGTCAAGCGTCAAAGCTAAAAAATAATAACACGCTCCTGTATTGACCTTACCAACGTTGGAATCCCTAATTCAAATCCCGTGAGATTAGTGCTCAAGGAGGTTCCCATGCAGTTCCACATTGAAACCATGACTTGCGGCGGTTGTGCGCGCGGCGTCACAAAAGCCATCCACTCCGTTGATCCGTCCGCAGATGTGAAAGCCGATCCCGCAACGCACACGGTCAGGGTCACCTCGACTGCTCCGCGCGAGCAGCTCGTCGCCGTACTGACGGATGCCGGCTTCGCACCGGCATAAGGGGCTAAATGCCGAAGGCCCTTTCGGAAGGAAGGGCCGTAAGCGTCCGGTCTAACCGCTACCCGTTCCAGTGCCATGGCAGCAGTTCATCGATCTTGGTGATCTTGTAG
>NZ_VDDD01000117.1 GCF_006151785.1 Paracoccus marcusii | reverse complement strand
TGGGCGCGCTGGTGCTGTCGGACCGGCCCTGGCCCGACGCCCCGGCCGAGGCGATGGCCGCGGCCGCGTTGGAGGGATTGCGCCTGGACGGGCTGCCCTGGACCCCGGCCGCGGCGCGTCTGCGGGCGCGGATCGCGCTGGTGCCGGACCTTGGCTCTGTGGCGGATGTCGACCTGCTGTCGGATGGCGACTGGCTGCTGCCTTGGCTGGGCCGGGTGCGGACGCTGGCCGATCTGCGCGGGCTGGACCTGGTCGAGCCGCTGAAGGCGCGGATCGGATGGGCAGGCCAGCAGCGGCTGGACCAGGAGGCGCCGGGGCAGTTCACCACCCCCCTGGGTCGCCGCGTGCCGATCGATTACGGGGGCGCGGACCCGTCGATCGAGCTGCGCCTGCAGGAGCTGTTCGGCGTCACCCGCCATCCGGCGGTGGGCGGGCGGCCGCTGCGGATCACGCTGCTGTCGCCGGGCGGCAAGCCGGTGCAGGTGACGATGGACCTGCCGGGGTTCTGGGCCAGCTCCTATGCCGATGTCAGAAAGGACATGCGCGGCCGCTATCCGCGCCATCCCTGGCCCGAGGACCCGACCGCGGCCGATCCAACGGTGCGGGCCAAGCCGCGCGGCACCTAGTCGATGGGGCGGATCAGCTTGGCGTCCAGCACGCGCAGCACCTGGGCCAGATCGTGGCCGCGTTTCAGGATGCGCCCGTCCATCGCGATCACGGCATAGGCGCCCTGGGCCGCACGCAGCCGAGGACGTTTTTCGATCCGGTAGAGGGGGTGTTCGGCGGCGCGGCGAAAGACGCTGAACACCGCCGCGTCGCGCAGAAAGGACATGCCGTAATCGCGCCATTCACCCGCGGCCACAAAGCGGCCGTAGGTCGACAGGATCAGGTTCAGTTCCCTGCGGTCGAACACCACGCGGTCGGCATCGGGCGGGATCGCGTTCATCATGTCGGAATGGTGACAGCCCGTCGCGGCCGGCGCAACGCCAAACGGGTCAGAAGCAGCTGACCTTGGTGATGCGCCCGTTCACGCCGTATTCGATGTTCAGCCGGTCGGGGCGGAAATCGGCGGTGACCATGTCCTCGGGGCCGATGACGCGGGTGCCCAAGGGGAAGTTCATCGCCGACAGGGCCGTGCGGGGCTGGCCGATCAGGCCCTGATAGCCGGCGGCGCCGCATTCGTCGACGACCGGGGGCGGGGTCGGCTCGACATAGGCGGGTTCGCAGGCGGCAAGGGCCGTCGCGGCAAGGATCAGGGCAAGCGTGGTCTTGTGCATGGGGGTCATCCGCAATCGATCTTGGTGATGGTGCCGGTCGCATCCAGACGGAAGACGAGCCGGTCGGGGTCATAGTCCTGGGGTTCGATCCCGCGATACTCGACCACGCGATAGGCGCCGGGCAGGCCGAGAGTCGGGATCGTGCTGCCGGGCTGGCCCACGCTGGAGGCGTAGCTGCTGGCCTTGCACAGGTCGGGCTTGCGTTCGGTCACCCCGGTGATGCCGGTCGTCGCAGCGGGCAGGTCCGCCACCACGGGCGCCGCCGGGAAGGGGGCCGCGGCCGGATAGGGCGCCGTCGGATAGGGGGCCGGTGCGGGTGCCGCATAGGGCGCGGGCGCGGCGGCATAGGGCGCGGGCGCATAACCGGGCTGGGCCGCATAGGCAGGCCCCGCATAGCCGCCCGCGGGCGGCATGCGGTTCGGCGACGATGCGCAGCCCTGCACGGCCAGCGCCATGCCGGCAGCCATCGCGGCCCGAATCGTCCAGTCCTTGCTGATCATCGCCTGTCACCCCTGCCGGTCCTGTTTCCGGACCTTGTTCCCGCCAGCATAGGCCGCACCCCCGGCCTTGAGAAGCGGGGTGATGGATCACGTTTCGATCATCGCAGGAATGCAACAGCCCTTGGGCGCGTCGCCCCCTCAGGCGGCCTGCAGGCCGTAGGCCGACAGGAACAGTGCCGCTGCGTCGCGGGCGATCCGCGCGACCTGCGCGTCGGGCAGCGTGGTGCCGGTCAGCAGGGCGGGCTGCTGGACCTGCCCGGTGATCAACGCGACCAGCTGGCGGGAGGATTGACCGCTGTCATGGTCGCGGATCTGCCCCGCGGCGATCCAGCCGTCGATGATCTGCGCCAGGGGGGCCGCGACGCGGTTGGCCAAGGCGTCGTCATAGTCGCGCGCATCGTCGGGAAAGCGCGTCGATTCGGCGGTCATCACCCGCAGCAGGCTGAGCCGCGGTTCCGACAGCGCCCATGTCGCCAGGTCCGACAATACCCGCGGCAGCTCGGTCCGGGCTTGGGACGCAGGGTCCGCCGCGAAGGGCTGCTGGCGGAAGGCGCTATCCATCGTGGCGCGCAGCACCTCGCGGAACATCAGGGATTTGTCGGGGAAATAGCTGTAGAGCGTCGCCTTGGACACCCGGGCGGACCGGGCGATGTCGTCGACGCTGGCGGCCGCATAACCGTCGCGCAGAAAGATGACGGCAGCCCCGTCACGGACCTGATCGAACTTGCGGCCCCGCGTGATGCCGGGGGCCGGTGCATGGGTGGTATCGGTCTTCATTCTTCTTCCTTGGTTTCCATCCAAACACCGCGGATAGAGAGGCGGTTTCCCTATCAGCATAATAAATGGTGTGAAAAGGAAAACCCCGCCAAGGGCTGCGCGTCGTGCAAAAGCTGCTGGTTTTTATCGCAAACATGGCGCCGTCGGCGACGATCCGCTGTGGCGGCACCGGGCGGATTGGCCTAGCGTGCGGCCATATCGACCTTGCGCCGTCACCAGGAGGAAGCAGCAATGTCCGTCAACACGACCTCGTTCCGGGATTCAGTGGACCGCATGTTCACCCATGCCGCAGGCCTGATGAGCCTTGCGCCGGGGCTGGAGGAGAAGATCCGGGTCTGCAATTCCACCTATACGGTGCGGTTCGGGGTGCGGCTGCGCGGCCAGATCCACACCTTTACCGGCTATCGGTCGGTCCATTCCGAACACATGGAGCCCGTGAAGGGCGGCATCCGCTATTCGCTGGACGTGAACCAGGACGAGGTCGAGGCGCTGGCCGCCCTGATGACCTACAAATGCGCGCTGGTCGAGGTGCCCTTCGGCGGGTCCAAGGGCGGTCTGTGCATCGACCCCCGCGCCTGGAACGAGGACGAGCTGGAGCGCATCACCCGCCGCTTCACCTACGAGCTGTCGCGCCGCAACCTGATCTCTCCGTCCCAGAACGTGCCCGCGCCTGACATGGGCACCGGAGAGCGCGAGATGGCGTGGATGGCCGACGCCTACAAGCGGCTGCATCCCGATGACATCAACGCCAAGGCCTGCGTCACCGGCAAGCCGCGCACCGCGGGCGGCATCGACGGGCGCGTCGAGGCGACGGGCCGCGGCGTGCAATACGCGCTGCGCGAGTTCTTCCGCCATGACGACGTGATGAAGCAGGCCGGGCTGACCGGCGTGCTGGCGGGCAAGCGCGTGATCGTGCAGGGCCTGGGCAACGTGGGCTATCACGCCGCCCAGTTCCTGTCGGTCGAGGACAAGTGCCTGATCACCGGCGTGATCGAGCGCGACGGCGCCATCACCAACCCGCAGGGCATCAACATCGACGCGCTGCGCGGCCACATCCGCGCGACCGGTGGCGTCAAGGGCTTCATCGGCGGCGACTATCACGAAAACGGTCTGGCCATGCTGGAGCAGGAGTGTGACATCCTGATCCCGGCAGCGGTGGAAAGCGTGATCCACGCCGACAACGCCGAGCGCATCAACTGCAAGCTGATCATCGAGGCGGCGAACGGTCCCGTGACCGCCGATGCCGACGCGATCCTGCGTCGCAAGGGGATCGTCATCATCCCCGACATGTATGCCAACGCCGGCGGCGTGACCGTGTCCTATTTCGAATGGGTCAAGAACCTGTCGCAGATCAGCCTGGGCCGGCTGGAGCGCCGGCACGAGGAGGCCCGCGCCCGCATGATCGTCGAGGAGCTGGAGCGGCTGTCGGCCGATACCGGCCTGAACTGGACCCTGTCCAAGGGCTTCAAGGAGGCGTTCCTGACCGGCGCGGACGAGCTGGAGCTGGTGCGGTCGGGCCTGGACGACACGATGCGCGAGAGCTTCAAGAAGATGAAGGAGGTCTGGATCAGCAACCCCAAGGTCGAGGACATGCGCACCGCGGCCTATGTCGTGGCGATCCGGCGGATCTCGAACGTCTACAACTCTCTGGGGCTTTGAGGGGCAGGGGGCGCAAGGGGGGCGCTGCCCCCCGTCCTGCGGACTCCCCCCGGGGTATTTCCGGCAACGGAGAAATCAGGGTCGTGGGGCGGCGGCGCGACGCAGGCGGTCGTTGATCGCCAGGCCCAGCCCGTGGTCCGGGATGGGCGCGACCGAGATCGGGCGGCCCAGGGCGTCCGCGCGCCGCAGCAGGTCGAACAGGCGCGCGGCGGCCTGGGTCAGGTCGCCCGTGTCCGACAGGCTGAAGGGGCCGGGCGTGCCGAAGGCCAGATGCGTCTCTCCGGGTGCCGGGTCGGCGTTCAGGCGCAGGGACGATTCCGGCGCGTAATGGCTGGACAGCTGTCCGGGCGCGTTCGGGGCCGAAGGATCGGCCTGATGCGCGGCCAGGGGTTCGCCCAGGGCGGCGGCGATCGCCTCGGCAGGGATGCCGCCGGGACGCAGCAGCGTCGCGCGCCCGTCCTGCCAGCCGACGATCGTCGATTCCACGCCGACGGGGCAGGCCCCGCCATCCAGTACCGCCGCGATGCGCCCGTCGAGGCCCCCGTCCGGGTGCAGCACATGATCCGCGGTGGTCGGGCTGATCCGCCCCGAGGCATTCGCCGACGGTGCGGCCAGCGGCGCGCCGGATGCGCGCAGCAGCGCCTGCGCCACGGGATGGGCAGGAACGCGGATGCCGATCGTGTCCAGCCCCGCCGTGACCAGCCCCGCGATGCCCGCATCGGTGCGCAGCGGCACCACCAGCGTCAGCGCGCCCGGCCAAAAGGCCCGCGCCAGGGTCAGCGCCTGCGGCGGCAGGTCGGCGATGGCCTGCGCCGCGGACAGGTCCGCCACATGCACGATCAGCGGGTTGAAGCTGGGCCGCCCCTTGGCCTGGTAGATGCCGGCCACCGCCGCCCCGTCGCGCGCGTCGGCAGCCAGGCCGTAGACCGTCTCGGTCGGGATCGCCACGCAGCGGCCTTGGGCCAGCAGGCGGGCGGCCTGGGCCAGGCCGGCACAGTCGGAGATCAGTCGCAGGGTCTGCATTCGTGACGCGGGGTTTCGGTTGAGCCTGAAAGGACGGCGGCACAAGATGCCGCCAGCGCCCGTTGATAGACGCGCCGCGGCCCGATGCCAAGGCGCCAGGAGGAGAACCCGATGACCTACAAGGCCCCGACAGCCCAGATCGACTTCATCCTGACCCATGTCGTCCCCTTCGCCGACCTGGCCCGGACCGACCGCTTTGCCGAGGCCACGGCCGAGACCGCGACCGCCATCCTGTCCGAGGCCGGCAAGCTGGCCCAGAACGTTTTGGCGCCCCTGAACCGGGGCAGCGACCAGACCCCCGCGCGGCTGGAGAACGGCGTGGTGCGATCCTCGCCCGGCTTTGCCGACGGGTTCCGGGCGATTGCGGAGGGGGGTTGGGTCGGCGTGTCGGCCGATCCGGAGTACGGCGGCATGGGCCTGCCGCAGGCCCTGAACATGGCCGTGGCCGAGATGATGTCGGGCGCCTGCCTGTCCTTGCAGCTGAACCCGCTGCTGACCCAGGGCCAGATCGAGGCGCTGGAGCATCACGCCAGCGACGATCTGAAGGCGCGCTATCTGCCCAAGCTGATCAGCGGCGAATGGTCGGGCACGATGAACCTGACCGAACCGGGCGCGGGCAGCGACGTGGGCGCCCTGACCACCCGGGCGGAACCGGCGGGCGACAGCACCTATCGGATCAGCGGGCAGAAGATCTACATCACCTGGGGCGACAGCGACGTCACGTCGAACGTCTGCCACCTGGTGCTGGCGCGTCTGCCGGGCGCGCCCAAGGGGACGCGCGGCATCAGCCTGTTCATGGTCCCCAAGCTGATCCCCGACGAGCAGGGCGACCCGGGCGTCGCCAACAGCCTCAAGGTGGTCAGCCTGGAGGAGAAGCTGGGCATCCACGGCAGCCCGACCTGCGTGATGTCCTATGAGGGCGCCACCGGCTGGCTGGTGGGCGAGGAGAACAAGGGCATGGCGGCGATGTTCACGATGATGAACGTGGCCCGGCTTGGCGTCGGCATGCAGGGCGTGGGCGTGGCCGAGGCCGCGCTGCAGAAGGCCGTGGCCTATGCGGTGGACCGCAACCAGATGGGTCCGATCATCGGCCATCCCGATGTGCGCCGCATGCTGGCCACCGCGCAGGCCGAAGTCTTTGCCGCCCGCGCCATCGGCCTAGCCTGCGCCACCGCCATCGACATGGATCGCGCCACGGGGGATGCCGATCAGGCCGCCCGCGCGGCCTTCCTGACGCCGATCGCCAAGGCCTATGGCACCGACGTGGGCATCCGCGTGGCCGACATGGGCGTGCAGGTGCATGGCGGCATGGGCTATGTCGAGGAGACGGGCGCCGCGCAGTATCTGCGCGACGTGCGCATCACCTCGATCTACGAGGGCACGAACGGCATCCAGGCGATGGATCTGGTCGGACGCAAGCTATCGGACGGCGGAGAGGCCGCGATGCGCCTGCTGGACGAGGTGCTGGACGGGGCCAAGGCCGCGCAGTCCGCGCATCCCGAGCTGGCCCACCAGCTGTGGCAGGCCGCCGAGACCCTGCGCGAGGCGACCCAGGCCCTGCTGGAGCGTGACATGGCCGACCGTTTCGCGGGCGCGGTCGCCTATCTGACCGCCTTTGCGCGGGTGCTGGGCGGGCATTACCACCTGCGCGCGGCGCTGAAGGGCGGACCGGCGCATCTGGCGCTGGCGCGGGTCTTCATGGCGCGCGTCCTGCCGCGGTTCACCGGCGATCTGGCCGAGGCGCAGGCGGGCCAGGGCGACCTGACCGCGCTGAGCGATGCCGCGCTGGCGGGCGACTTCGCGGCGTGATCCGCACGCCGCATGACAGCCCGCCCGCCGAGGGGCAGGCCATCACCGTCGCCCCGGGCGTCTTGTGGATGCGCCTGCCGCTGCCGATGAAGCTGGACCATGTCAACGTCTATGCCTTCGACGATCCCGACGGCTGGACGGTGGTCGATACCGGCTTCGACACGGCGCGCACGCGCGAGATCTGGCAGGTGCTGCTGGACGGACCGCTGCAGGGGCGGCCGGTCGTGCGGGTGATCGGCACGCATCACCATCCCGACCATATCGGGCTGGCCGGCTGGTTCATGGAACGGGGCGCCGACCTGTGGATCAGCCGCACCGCATGGCTGATGGCGCGGATGCTGGTCCTGGACGTGCAGGACCGTGCCAGCCCGCAGGCGCTGGCGTTTTGGCGGCGGGCCGGGATGGCGGCCGAGATGCTGGACCGGCGCGCCAGCGACCGGCCCTTCAACTTTGCCGACGTGGTCCACCCGCTGCCTTTGGGCTTCACCCGCCTGGTCGAGGGCGACACGGTGACCTTCGGCGGCCGGCGCTGGCGGGTGGCGATGGGGCATGGCCATGCGCCCTGCCACGCGACGCTGTGGTCGCAGGACTGCGATCTGGTCATCGGTGGCGACCAGCTGCTGCCGTCGATCTCTCCGAACCTGGGGGTCTATCCGACCGAGCCCGAGGCCGACCCGGTGGGCGAGTGGCTGGAAAGCTGCGCCCGGCTGGCGGCGCTGGCGCGGGCCGACCACGTGGTGCTGCCGGGACACAAGCTGCCCTTCACCGGGCTGCCCTTCCGGCTGGAACAGCTGGTCCAGAACCACCGCGCCGGGCTGGACCGGCTGGCGCAGGCCCTGGCGGACGGCCCGCGTACCGCGGTCGGGTGTTTCGACATCCTGTTCCGCCGCCGCATCGGCGAGGCCGAGTACGGACTAGCCATGGTCGAGGCCGTGGCCCATGTGAACCACCTGCACCGCGCCGGGCGCATCCGGCCTGTGGGCGAAACGCAGGGTGCGGTGCTGTGGGGGGCGTGACAGCTGCGCCGCTTTCCGCTATCGCAGGATGAACGCAAACCGATGGGGCAGTGATGGCCGACTACGACAACAAACCCGAAGCGACCCAGGGAACGATGGACCTGACCGACCACAAGAAGACCTTCGCGGGCTTCATCCGCGGATCCACCTGGGTCATCGTCGGATCGCTGGCGGTCCTGGTCTTCATGGCCCTGACGAACGCCTGATCGGACGGGCGGGGACATGAAGCGACGCGTCTTCCTGGCGGCCACGCTGCCGGTCGTGCTGACCGCCTGCGGAGCCGACAACATCTGGGCCAGTGACGAAGCCGTGCGCGACGCGCGCTATGTGTCCGCCACGCCGACCTCGATCACGCTGTTCACGGTGATCGGCATCCCGCGCGGCGAGGGGGGCCATTCGGCGCTGATGTTCAACGGCAGCCAGCGCGTGATCTATGATCCCGCCGGCAGCTGGAGCCATCCGCGCATTCCCGAACGGCGCGACGTGCTTTACGGCATCACCGACAACTTCAAGAACTTCTACATCGATTACCACGCGCGCGAGACCTATTGGGTGGCCGAGGACACGATCCTGGTTCCGCGCGAGGTGGCCGACCTGGCGATCCGCCGGGCCGAGGCCAACGGTTCTGCCAACAAGGGCTTTTGCGCGATCGAATCGGGCAACGTCCTGTCCGGCGTGCCGGGGTTCGAGACGGTGCCGCGGGGGTTCTCTCCGCTGAAGCTGCGTGAATGGTTCCTGCGCCAGCCGGGCGTGGTGTCCAAGCGTCACTATGACGGCGACCCGGCCAACAACCACGACGTCCTGCTGCGCCAGAAGGACGGGACGATCGGCGGTTACAGAAGGTAAAGCAGGCCCGCCAGCGTGATGCCCCCGGCCAGGATGGCCAGCATCACGTTGCGGGTCAGCACGCCCACCGCCACGGTCGCGGCGGCGGCGGCCATGCGGGCCGGATCGGCGTTGCCGCCGGTCGCGGCGGGCCAGACGACCAGCGGCGCGACCAGCGCGGGCAGCACCGCCACCGGGGTATAGCGCAGCATCCGCAGCATCCAGTTCGGCAGGTCGCGGTCGCCCAGCGCGCCCAGGAACGACCAGCGGATCAGGTAGGTGCCGACGCCCAGCACCGCGATGATGACCCAGATCTCAGTCGCGGACGCCTGCATCGCGCGCCTCCTTGCGTTCGGTGCGGATCTCGACCAGGGCGCCGGTGGCCATGCCCAGGGGCGCGGCGATCAGCAGGCCCAGCCCCGACGGCAGCCCCGCCAGCGCCAGCGCCGCGACGATCGCGACAAAGCAGGCGGCCAGATGCGCAGGCGTGCGCAGCATCGGCGCGATCATCGCCAGGAAGGTGATGGGCATCGCGAAATCCAGCGCGATCCCCTCGGGGATGGCCTGGCCCACGGTGGCGCCCGCCCAGGTGGCGATCATCCACGGCACGCACAGAACCAGCGCCGTGCCGCCGAAATAGGCCAGCCGCTGCGCGATGGTCAGGCGCGGATACTGTTCGTAATGCTGGATCGACAGCGCATAGCTTTGGTCGATCAGCGCATAGGCGACCCAGGCCTTGTGGCCGGGTGTCGCGTCCCGCAGCCACGGCAGCAGGGACGCCGAATACATCGCCATGCGCAGGTTCACCGCCAGCCCGGACAGGATCACGATCAGCGCCGGCGCATTGTCGGTCAGCAGCTGCACCGCCGTGAACTGCGACGCGCCCGCCAGGACCAGCACCGAAAACCCCATGACCTGCGCCAGGTTCAGCCCGGCCTCGGTCGCGACCACGCCGAACAGCACCGCAAAGGGCACGATCACCACCAGGAAGGGCAGCGACTGGACGATGCCGTGGCGGAACGCGGCGGCCGGCGTCCGGGCCAATACGCGGATTGCCGCCTGATCGGCGGCGGCTTGCCGGGCCGAGGGCCTGGGTTCGGGAGCGGGGGACATGGCGCTTTCGTCTTCCTGCGTTTCGCGGCACCTTGCTTGCACGACACGCAAGGCAAGACAAGGCCAGCCGATGCAGATCCTGCACCCGATCCCCGACAGCCTGCTGCCCGCCGCGGCGGCGCTGTGGCGCGCGCATTTCGGGCGCGGACGCTGGCCTGCGCGGGTCCGCGCCGGGCATGGCGTGGTGGCGGTGGATGCATCCGGGGCGGTCTGCGGGGTGATGGGTCTGCGCGACGGTGCCGGCGGGTTCGCGCAG
>NZ_VDDD01000116.1 GCF_006151785.1 Paracoccus marcusii | reverse complement strand
CTGCCGCGCATCAGCCACGGCCGCATCCGGCGCGCCAGCAGGAATGCCGCCGCGTCGCCCGCGCTGGCCCCCAGCACCGCGCCTGCGCCGATCAGCCCCAGGTTCAGGTGCCCGGTCCCCGTCAGCGCGCCCGCCGCCACCAGCACCGCCGAGGTCGGCACCGGGACCATCATGCAGGACAGGAACGCCATCGCCCCCACCAGCGACGGCCCCCAGACCGGCAGCAGGGCCGTCAGCTGGGCGATCATCCCAGCACCCGCATGGCGCGCGTCAGCCCGTCCAGCGTCAGGGGCAGCATCCGGTCGGGAAAGACCTGCTGCACCATGCCGATGGATTGGGTGTATCCCCAATGCGCCTCGGGGACGGGGTTCAGCCAGACATGGTCGGGCCAGGCCCCGGCAAGGCGCTGCAGCCAGACCTGCCCGGATTCGGGATTCCAGTGTTCGTTGGCCCCGCCCGGCACCGCGATCTCGTAGGGCGACATCGATGCGTCGCCCACCACGATGCATTTGTAGTCGCGGCCATAGCGGTGCAGCACGTCCCAGGTGGGCGTCTGCGCGTCCCACCGGCGGCGGTTGTCGGTCCAGACGCCTTCGTACAGGCAGTTGTGGAAATAGAAATGCTGCATATGCTTGAATTCAGCGCGGGCGGCGCTGAACAGCTCGTCCACGACGCGGATATGGTCGTCCATGCTGCCGCCCACGTCCAGGAACAGCAGCACCTTGACCGCGTTGCGCCGTTCGGGCCGCGTCTGCACGTCGATATAGCCGTGGTCGGCGGTGGCGCGGATCGTGCCGGGCACGTCCAGCTCGTCCGCGGCGCCGTGGCGGGCCCATTGGCGCAACCGCTTCAGCGCGACCTTGATGTTGCGGGTGCCCAGTTCGGCGGTGTCGTCGAAGTCGCGGTACTCGCGCTTGTCCCAGACCTTGACGGCGCGGCGGTGGCGGCTGCCGTCCTGGCCGATGCGCACGCCTTCGGGGTTGTAGCCATAGGCACCGAAGGGCGAGGTGCCCGCGGTGCCGACCCACTTGTTGCCGCCCTGATGGCGCCCCTGCTGTTCGGCCAGCCGCTTGCGCAGCGTATCCATCAGCGCCTGCAGGCTGCCCAGGCCCTGGACCTGCGCCTTTTCGTCGTCCGACAGCAGCTTTTCGGCCAGCTTCTCCAGCCACCCTTCGGGCAGGGCGCGGGGGTCCAGCAGGTCGCCGACATCGACCTGCTCAAGCCCCGAGAACGTGTCCGAGAACGCGCGGTCGAAGCGGTCGATATGGCGTTCGTCCTTGACCAGCACCAGCCGGGCCAAGCCGTGGAACCCCTCGACCGTCATGCCGTCCAGGCCGGCGCCCATGCCCTCCATCAGATCCAGCCATTCCCGCAGCGAGACGGGAACCCCGTGCCTGCGCAGATTGTCCAGAAAGGGCAGGAACATCAGCTCATCCGATGAACGATGATCGTGGCGACAACGCCGATCATGGCCAGGCCAAGCGCGAATGCCACCGCATACTGGATGCGGTCGGCGCGGGTGCCGCCCAGCTGGCCGGCGCGGCGCCAGCCCAGGATGGCACCGATGATGACGGCTGCAATGACGATCATGACGGTCCTTCCCGTGGCACCCAAGGCCCCCAGCAGATACCGTGCCCGGCCCCCGCCCGCAACCGCGACCGCTTGTCCCCGCGCGGCCGTGCCACTAGCGTCGCCACCGGGACGGAGGATCGGCATGCAGGATTTCGGGGATTACGACTATATCATCGTGGGCGCGGGCTCGGGCGGGTGCGTGCTGGCGAACCGGCTGTCGGCCGATCCCGCGAACCGGGTCCTGCTGCTGGAGGCGGGGGGGCATGACAACCGCTTCTGGGTGCATGTGCCGGTGGGCTATCTCTATGCGATGGGCAACCCGACGCTGGACTGGTGCTATCAGACAGAACCGGAACCCGGTCTGAACGGGCGGCGCCTGAACTATCCGCGCGGGCGCGTTCTGGGCGGGTGTTCGTCAATCAACGGCATGATCTACATGCGCGGGCAGGCGGCCGATTACGACCGCTGGCGGCAGATGGGCAATGCGGGCTGGTCCTGGTCCGACGTGCTGCCGCATTTCCGCGCGACGGAGCGCCATTACGAACCGGCCTGCGACATCCACGGCGATCAGGGCGAATTGCGGGTCGAACAGCAGCGGCTGCGCTGGCCGATCCTGGACGCGGTGGCCCAGGCCGCGCAGGAGCTGGGCCTGCCCGCCAACCCCGACTTCAACCGGGGCGACAACCTGGGCGTCGGCTATTTTCCGGTCACGCAGCGCAAGGGCATCCGCTGGAACGCAAGGAAGGCCTTCCTGAACCCCGCCCGCGGCCGCCCCAACCTGCGGATCGAGACGGATGCCCAGGTCCTGCGCCTGCAGATGGACGGCCGTCGCGTCACGGGCGTCCTGTTCGACCAGCACGGCCAGCGCCGGCTGGCGCGCGCGCGGGGCGAGGTGATCCTGGCCGCGGGCGCGATCAATTCGCCCGCGCTGCTGGAACTGTCGGGCATCGGACAGCCGGATCGCCTGGCGGCCCTGGGCATCGCGCCAGTCCATGCCCTGCCGGGGGTGGGCGAGAACCTGCAGGATCACCTGCAGCTGCGCACCGTGTTCCGCATCCGCGGCGCGCGGACGCTGAACGACCGGGCGCGAACGATCTGGGGCAAGGCCGGCATCGCGCTGGAATACGCGTTGCGTCGGACGGGGCCGATGGCGATGGCGCCCAGCCAGCTGGGGATATTCGCGAAATCGTCCGATGCGTTCGACACGCCCAACATCGAATATCACGTGCAGCCGTTGTCCCTGGGCAAGTTCGGCGACCCGCTGGACGATTTTTCGGGGCTGACGGTGTCGGTCTGCAATCTGCGGCCCGAAAGCACGGGGTCCGTGCACATCACCGCGCCCGATCCCCGGACGGCCCCCGCCATCGCGCCGCGCTATCTGACGACCGAGGGCGACCGACAGGTGGCCATCGACAGCCTGCGCCATGCGCGCCGCCTGATGGCGACCGCCCGCATGGCCGAATTCGCGCCCGAGGAGCACAAGCCGGGCGCGCATCTACAAAGCGACGCCGATCTGGCGCAGGCGGCGGGAGAGGTCGGCACGACCATCTTCCACCCGGTCGGCACGACGCGCATGGGGTCGGACCCGATGGCCGTGGTCGATGCGCAGCTGCGCGTGCACGGGCTGTCGGGCCTGCGCATCGCCGATGCCGGGGTGATGCCCGCGATCGTGTCGGGCAACACCCATGCACCGGTCACGATGATCGCGGACAAGGCGGCGGGGATGATCCTGGCGCGTTAGGTTAGCATTTCGCGGAACGCGTGCCAGCTGGCCTTGGGGGTCCGCACCATCGTGTCATAGTCCACATGGACCAGGCCGAAGCGCGGGCCGTATCCCCAGCCCCATTCGTAATTGTCCAGCAGCGACCAGTAGAAGAACCCGCGCACGTCCACGCCCTGATCCATCGCCGCCTTGGTCGCGCGCAGGTGATCGCCGATGAACCGGATGCGGGCCTGATCGTCGGTCGGCACCTCGGAGGCCATGCCGTTCTCGGTGACATACAGCGGCAGGTTGCCGGTGTGGTCGCGCGCCAGGCGGGTCAGGAATTCGGTCAGGCCCTCGGGGCGGATCTCCCAGTCCATCTGGGTCTTGGGCAGGGGGCCCGGCACCTCGGAGGCGTGGGGCCACAGCCCGTCGTTCCGGGTGTACAGGCGCCGGGTGTAGTAGTTGACCCCCAGCCAGTCCAGCGGCTGCGCGATCAGGTCCATGTCATCCTGCCAGCGGTCGGGCAGATGCGGACCGATCCCGGCCAGCGCGGCGTCCGGGTATCCCTGGCCCATCAGCGCGCGGATGAACCACTGGTTATAGATCGCGTCCTGCGTCTCTGCCGCCTGTTCCGCCTCGGCGGAGTTGTCGGCGGGGTGGCTGGTCTCGAAGTTCAGCACGATGCCCAGGTTCGTGGCGCCATCGGCGCGCAGCGCCTGCATCGCGGTGCCATGGGCCAGCAGGACGTGGTGCATGGCGCGGCTGGCGGCGCGGATGTCACGCAGGCCGGGGGCGTGGTGGCCGAGGAAATGCGACAGCCAGGCGATGCACCACGGCTCGTTCAGGGTGGCGGCCGATGCCACGCGGTCGCCGATGCGGGCGTTGATCGTGGTGCACAGGTCCGCGAAACGCTGCGCGATGTCGCGGTTCTGCCAGCCGCCCTGCGACGACAGCGCCGCGGGCAGATCCCAGTGGTGATAGGTCAGAAAGGGCTTCAGGCCGCGTTCCAGCATGCCGTCGACCAGCTTGTCGTAGAAATCCAGACCATCGGGGTTCACCGTCACCCCGTCCGGCATCACCCGCGCCCAGGAGGTCGAAAAGCGATAGCCGTCAAAGCCTGCGTCGCGGATCAGGTCCAGGTCCTGCGGCCACAGCCGCAGGTGATCGCAGGCGCGGCTGCCGTCGCTGTCATCCATGATGTTGCCGGGCGTGGCGGCAAAGGTGTCCCAATGCGACGGGCCCGCGCCGGCCGTGCCCTCGATCTGATAGGCCGAGGTGGCGGCGCCGAAGGTGAAACCTGCGGGAAAGTCGGTGCGGGGCGGCAGCATGGGTGATCCTCCTGATGGCGCAACCATGCTGGCATGTCCGCGCGGGGCGGGAAAGGGGTCAGGCGCCGCCGTTCACACGCGGGGCGCCATCTGCCGCCAGGCAAAGGCCAGAACGAAGACCGCGGTCAGGATCACGATGATCGTGGGGGCGGGCGCGCTGTCCAGCCAGAAGCTGGCCCAGATGCCTGCCAGCGCGCTGGCCACCGCGATGGCGGTCGCCAGCGCCATCATCACCGCCAGCCGGCGGGTCAGCAGGAAGGCGATGGCGCCGGGCGCGATCAGCAGGCCCACGGCCAGGATGATCCCCACCGCCGACAGCATCGCCACGACCGACGCGGCGATCATCGCCAGCATCCCGTAGTGCAGCCAGCCTACCTGCAGGCCCGACACCCGCGCCTGCACCGGATCGAAGGCCAGCAGCGCGAAATCCCGCCATTTGAGCAGCAGCGCCAGCGTCACCACGGCGGCGATGGGCAGGGCTTGGGCAAAATCGCCCGGCCCGATGCCGAGAATGTTGCCGAACAGGAGATGGTCCAGATGCACCCCGGGCGGAAAGACCGTGAACAGGATCAGGCCGACGGCGAACATGCCTGCCATGACCACGCCAAGCGCGGTGTCGGACTTGATGCGGCTGTTGGCGTCCAGCCAGCCCGAGGACAGCGCGCAGACCATGCCCGCCGCGAAGGCTCCGACCAGCAGCGGCAGGCCCAGGGCATAGGCCAGCACGATGCCCGGCAGGACCGCGTGGCTGATCCCGTCGCCCATCAGCGCCCAGCCCTTGAGGACCAGAAAGCAGGACAGCAGCGCCGCCGGGATGGCCACGATCACCGCGATCAGCGCCGCGTCCGCCATGACGGGAAAGGTGAAGGGCAGGATCAGCGCATTCATGGCTGCGTCCGCACGGCATCGCGGGCGCGGCGGCGCGTGGCGCGCAGCCCGTGGGTGGGGGCGAAGGTGAAGGCTGCCAGGAAGATCAGCGTCTGCAGCGTCACGATGATGCCGCCCGTGGCCCCGTCCAGGAAGAAGCTGGCATAGGCGCCGATGGCCGAGGTCGTCGTGCCGATCACGACCGAGATCACGATCAGCCGCGGAAAGCGGTCGGTCAGCAGATAGGCCGTGGCCCCCGGCGTCACCACCAGGGCGATGACCAGGAAGGCGCCGACGGTCTGCATCGCCGCCACCGTCGAGGCGGCCAGCAGGGTGAAGAACAGCGCCTTCATGCGGTTCGGGTGCAGGCCGATGGTGCGGGCATGCGTTTCGTCGAAGAAGACCACCATCAGGTCGCGCCATTTCATCAGCAGGATCGCCAGCGAGACGCCCGAGATCAGCACCAGCTGGATCACGTCGCCCGGCGCGATGGCCAGGATGTTGCCCATGGTGATCGCCTGCAGGTCCACCGCGACCGGGTTCAGTGACACCATGAACAGCCCGATGCCGAAGAAGCCTGTGAAGATCAGGCCGATGATCGCGTCCTGTTTGAGCCCCGTGCGGGTGTTCAGGAACAGCATGGTCAGCGCCGCAAGTCCACCCGACAGGAACGCCCCAAGCGCGAAGGGCAGGCCCAGCATGTAGGCCCCCGCCACGCCCGGCACGATGGAATGGGACAGCGCGTCGCCGATCAGGCTCCACCCCTTGAGCATCAGGTAGGCCGACAGGAACGCACAGACGCCCCCGACCAGGGCGGAGACCCAGATCGCGGTCGCCATGTAGCCATAGGTAAAGGGCGTCAGGGCCAGATCGATCATCGGGCGTCGCGCGCGGGGGTTTTGCACCCCCGCACCCCCGCAGGGTATTGGGGCAAAGGAGAAATGCTCATGCGCCGCCCCCCGTCCGGTGACGGTCGTCGTAGAAGATCAGCGGGCGTTCGTCGTCGGTGAAGACGTCCACGTTGCGCGCGTCCGCGTCGGCATGCAGGTCGGTGCCGCCCAACATGAAATGGCGCAGCGTGCCACCAAAGGCCTGGCGCAGGTTGGTGGGTGTGAAGGTCGTCTCGGTCGGGCCGAAGGCCAGCACCGTGCCTTTGACCAGCACAACGCGGTCGCAATATTCAGGGACCGAGCCCAGATCATGGGTCGAGACCAGCATCACCCGGCCTTCGTCGCGCATCTGGCGCAGAAGCGTGATGATCGTCTGTTCGGTCTGCACGTCGACGCCGGTGAAGGGTTCGTCCAGCAGGATCACCCGCGCCTCCTGCGCCAGCGCGCGGGCCAGGAAGACGCGCTTTCTCTGGCCACCGGACAGTTCGCCGATCTGGCGGGTGGCGTAATCGGTCAGTCCGACGCGGGCCAGCGCATCGGTCACCGCCTGTCGGTCTGCAGGGCGGGCGCGGCGCAGGAAGCCCATATGGCCGTAGCGGCCCATCATCACCACGTCGCGCACCAGCACGGGGAAGGTCCAGTCGACCTCCTCCGCCTGTGGGACATAGGCGACCAGGTTGCGCGACAGGGCCTGGCGCACGGTCAGGCCCAGGATGCGCACCTGACCCGTGGCATGGGGCAGCAGGTCCATCAGCGCCTTGAACAGCGTCGATTTTCCCGCGCCGTTCACGCCGACCAGCGCGGTGACCGAGCCCTGTGGCACGGTGAAGCTGGCTTGCGCCAGGGCGCGGTGGCCGTTGCGATAGGCAACCGTCAGGTCGCCGACCTCGATGCCCAGGGGGTCGCGCTGGGTCTGAGGGTCAGCCATCGGCCAGCGCGTCCACGATGGTCTGCGACGTGACCCGCAGCAGGTCCAGATAGGTGGGCACCGGCCCGTCCGTGTCCGACAGGCTGTCCACATAGAGGACGCCGCCATAGTCCGCCCCGGTTTCCGCTGCGATGCTGCGCGCCGGACGGTCCGAGATGGTGCTTTCCGAGAAGATCACCGGCGCGCCGGTGTCACGCATGGCGTCGATCAGGCCACGGACCTGCTGGGGCGTGCCCTGGCCTTCGGCGTTGATGGGCCAGAGATACATCTCGGTCAGGCCGAAATCGCGGGCCAGATAGCTGAAGGCGCCTTCGGAGGTGACCAGATAGCGACGATCCTTGGGCAGGGCCCGGGCGGCGTCGCGCAGCGGGCCCACGACATCGGCGATCTGCTGCTTGTAGTCGTCCGCATTCGCGGCATAGGCGGCGGCATTGTCGGGGTCGGCCTGGGCCATCGCGGCGGCGATGTTGTCGACATAGATCCGCGCCGAATCCAGCGCCATCCACGCATGGGGGTTGGGCTTGCCTTCGTAATCGCCGCTGCGGATCGGCAGGGGGTCGATGCCCTGCGTCACCGTGACGATGGGCACGTCGCCCGCACGGTCCAGGTATTGCTGCGCCCATCCGTCCAGATTCAGCCCGTTGACCAGGATCAGATCCGCATCGGCGATGCCGATGATGTCGCGCGGGCTGGGTTGATAGTCGTGGATCTCCGCCCCCGGCGGGGTGATGGATCGCACCTCGGCCAAGTGGCCGCCCACGTTGCGGGCCATGTCGGCGATGATGGTGAAGCTGGTGGCGACCTGCAGCTGGTCGGCGGTCGCATGGGTCGGGATCAGGAACAGGAATGGCGTCAGGAATCGATACATCGCATCCTCCAATGCCCCTGTTATCTGCGAACGGTTCGCAACTGTCAACAGTTGAGAACCAGTTGCAACTGGACCCCGGCTGCGGCAGAATGCGCGGATGACCAGACGACGAGCGGACAGGTTGGAGCAGGCGTTGCGGGATGCGGGGGTCCGCGTCACGCGCCAGCGCGCGGCGCTGCTGCAGGTGATCGCCGCGGCCGACGACCACCCCGACGCGGCCGAGCTGCATGCCCGCGCGGTCACCGCCGGGGCGGGGGTGTCGCTGGCCACGGTCTATCGCACGCTGACGACGCTGCAGGCGCAGGGCGTGATCGAGAAGCTGGAATTCCAGGGAGAGCCCGCCCGCTGGGAGGCCGCCGACCAGCGCCACCACGACCACATGATCGACGTGGACAGCGGCGAGGTCATGGAGTTCACTAACGAACGGATCGAGCGCCTTCAGGCCGAGATCGCCGCCGAGATGGGATATGACATCATCCATCACCGGCTGGAGCTGTATGTGCGACGGCGCTGATGCAGGTGTTCGACAAGATCATCAGCGACCGGGGGTCGCGCTATGCGGTGTCGGGCGGGCCTGCCGCCGACCGGGCGGCGGTGGCCGCGATGCTGGCCGAACTGACGCGGGTCAAGCGGTTCCAAAAGGCCACCCATCACAGCTGGGCCGCCATCCTGGGCGGAGAGGGCGTCAAGGATGATGATGGGGAAAGCGGCGCAGGGCAGCTGATCCTGCAGATGCTGGACCGCGCCGGCCTGCAGGATCATGTGGTCATCGTCACGCGCTGGTACGGCGGCAAGCATCTGGGCGGGGACCGGTTCCGGCATGTCGCCGATGCGGTGCGCCATTACCTGCGGGAGATGGGGGCGGGCTGACCCGGCGACGGGTCACCCCCTCGGTCAGGGCCGGAACATCACCTTGCCGGTGCGGCCCGGCGTCAGGGCGGCGGTGACGGCCTGGGTCGGTTCGTCCAGTCCGAAGGTGCCGCCCGCGGTCAGGTCCAGCTTGCCGTCCATGACCAGCCCGATCAGTTCGCCGAACATGCGCTGGCGATCCTCTGCCGGGGTGGCGGGCATCACCTTGGCACCCCAGAAGCCCTTGACGGACAGGTGCTTGAAGATGATCGGCCCAGCAGGCAGCTGCAGGTCCTCTCCGGTGGTCGAACCGAAGGTGACCAGCAGCCCCTCGGTGCCCAGCAGGTCGACCAGCCCGGCCGCGACCGCGCCGCCCACGGAATCGACCGCCGCGCGGGCGCCGTCCTTGCCGATGATCGCGCGGGCCTTGGCCACCCAGTCCGGGTCGCTGGTCGAGATGACGTCGGTCATGCCCATCGCGGTCAGTTCCTCGACCGCTTCGGGGCGGCGGACCAGGTTCAGCAGGCGCACGCCGCGCGACTGCGCCAACACGGCCATGATCTTGCCCACCGCGCCGTTGGCGGCGGTCTGGATCACCCAGTCACCGCGCGATACGTGCAGGAATTCCAGCAGCGTGATGGCGCTGAAGGGCATGGCGATCAGCTGGGCCGCGGCCGCGTCTGGCATCTCGTCGGGGACAGGGATTGCGCCGGCGGCCTGGGCCACGGCGTATTCGGCCCAGGACCCCTTGAGGCCCGCGACGGCGACGCGGCGGCCCTTCAGGGCGGGGTCGACGCCCGGGCCGGTCTCCTCGACGATGCCCACGGCCTCGCTGCCGGCGGTGGCGGGCAGGTCGGGACGCACGCCGTAATTGCCGCGGATGGTCCACAGGTCGTGATTGTGGATGGGCGACAGAAGCACGCGGACCAGCAGCTCGCCATCCTGCGGGGCGGGACGGTCGGTGTCGGTCGACTGCAGCACGTCGGCGGGTTCGCCGAAGCGGTCATGGGTGACGCTGCGCATAAGATATCCTTTCGGTCCTGTTCGTTGCAGCTGACCTAGGCATTGCCCCCCGCCGTTGCCAGTGCCGGCGCGCAGGCGGCGACAGGATGACTCCGCGTCAAGCGGCCCGTTCGGCGGGAACCTCGCGGGCCAGCGCCCGCGCCTCGGCCCGGTCCAGGGCGGCCAGGATCTGGTCGATCGTGGCCCCCCGCGCCCGCTGCCGCTGCCAGATGCGCAGGCAGGATACGGGCGACCAGGGCAGTGCGGCGCGGCTCAGCCAGGCGCGCAGCGGCGGA
>NZ_VDDD01000115.1 GCF_006151785.1 Paracoccus marcusii | reverse complement strand
GGCGTCGGACGGCCCGGCCGGGTGCGCCGCCTTTTCGCGCGCCACGCGCAGCCAGGACGACGACCCCTGCAGGCTGCGGTCCACGGGCGGCTGGACGTCGCCGATCCGCGCGCCGTCGCGCATCCGGGCGGCCCCCTCCCAGGCCATCACCCAGACACAGCGCATCTGCGGATCGACCTCGCAGAAGTCGCCGGGGCGCACGCCGCCGCAGGGACCGTTCCGCAATGTCTTGGGGCAGTTCATCGGGCAGGACATGCCGGTCGAGGACAGCACGCATTGCCCGCACATCCGGCAGTCGAACAGCAGGCCCTTGGTCAACCGCTCGACCGCGGCGACGGGGCGTTCCAGCCGGTGATACCCGATGCGCCGGAACAGCGGGTCCAGGGCGACCAGAGCGGCCTCGAACCGGACATAGACCCATTCGAAGGCGCGGGCATGACGGACGGCAAGACGGCGAAGGTGGTACATGCTATCCGCCCCGCCGCAGGGAAGGCCCGTTGCCCATCATGTCGCCGCGTTCAGTCGCCCGACCCGATCGCGCAGCACGCGCATTCCGATCGGGCGGGGTGATTGAACTGGTCGGGCGTGTTCGCCGGGTGCCAGACCGGCGACGCACCGGGGCAACCCTGATCACCCGCCCGCACGCGGCCGGCCCCTTGCGGGCGCAGGACGACAGTGCACCACGCGTCGCCGGAAAGGTGCGCCCTGCCCCGGGGGGCTGCAGCGACATCGCCTTATCGGGCATCTGCATTCCCAGGCATCAGTACCCGGCGGCTCCCGGACAGGGACACAATGCACCTTGTGGGGCAGAACAGATCGGACATGACTGAGGCTCCGTGATCCGGGGGCAGGGTCAGGCGACGGCGATGGTCTTCTTGGGGTCGTGAAAGGGCCGCTCGACGATGGTCGCGGACCGCGTGCCGTCCGGGGTCCGGACCTGAACCTGGGCGCCCATCTGTGCCGATCCGGCCGACAGCATCGCCAGCGCGATGTTGCGATCCAGCCGCGGCGAATGGATCGCCGAGGTGACCTTGCCCACGACCTGGCCGTCACGGGTGACGGGCCAGAAGGTCGTGTTCGGCCCCTTCAGCGGCGCGCCGTCAATCACCAGGCCGACCTGGCGGCGGGCGGGGCCGTCGGCCTTGATCCGGCGCAGCGCGTCCTTGCCGATGAAATCGGCCTCGATGTCCAGGTCCACCAGCCGGTCCAGACCCAGCTCATAGGGATTGGTGTCGATGTCGGCATCGGCATGATAGGACAGCATCGCCCCCTCGATCCGGCGGATCGACGAGGTGTGGCCTGCCTTCAGCCCCAGGGGCGCACCCGCGGCCATGATCCGCTCCCACAGCGCGTCGCCACGACTGCCGTCCTGCAGATACAGCTCGTATCCCAGCTCGCTGGACCAGCCGGTGCGTGACACGATCAGCGGGATGCCGTCCAGATCGACCCGGCGCAACCAGTAATAGCGAAGGTCCATGATCGCGTCGCCGAACAGCGCCCGCATCACCGCACCCGATTTCGGCCCCTGCAGCTGCAGGGGCGACACGTCCGGTTCCCTGATCGTGACGTCCATTCCCGAATGCACCGCGACCCCCTGCGCCCACAGCAGGATGTCACTGTCGGCCAGCGATATCCAGAAATGGTTTTCCGCCAGCCGCAGCAGGACCGGGTCGTTCAGGATGCCGCCCTGGGCATTCGTGATCAGCACGTATTTGCACTGTCCGACCGCCATCGTGGACAGGTCGCGCGGGGTCAGCGTCTGGACGAACCGCGCCGCGTCGGGGCCGGTGATCTCGACCTGACGCTCGACGGCGACGTCGCACAGGATCGCGTCGTTGATCAGGTTCCAGAAGTTCTGCACCGGATTGCCGAAGTCGCGCGGGATGTACATGTGGTTATAGACCGAGAACCCCGTGGCGCCCCATCGGACGGTCGCGTCGAAATAGGGGGACTTGCGGATCTGGGTTCCGAAACCGAAATCTTGGATCTGGGTCATCTGACGTCTTCTTCCACGAAAATGGGCCGGTGGCCGGGGCGGGACATCTGCCATCTAAGCGCGGATGCGGACGACGCACGGGCCAAATCCGGCGCGCAAACAGGCCGGTCGGGCTGTTCTTGGGGTGGACTGCAGACCGGACGATCTTGGCCGGAGAATCCCGCGCCGGGTCAGGCGGGGTGCGCGGGCGCGCGCGTCAGCGCCTTGAGGTCGGGCTGTGCTGCCTTAACCTGTCGCGTGACGATATAGGTCATATAGCGCTGGATCCCCAGATCGGCCTCCAGCAGCGATTCCATCAGGGTCTGGAACGCCGTCAGGCTTTGGGTGACGACCTTGAGGACATAATCCATCCCGCCGCCGGTCGCGATGCATTCGGTGATCTCCGGCAGGGCGCCGATATGGCCTTCAAACCGGTCGAAATCGACCTTGCGGTGCTGCGCCAGCGATACGGTGACGACGACTTGGGTGACATTGGCAATGCGCTCCAGCGCGATGTCGGCCCGGTATCCCCGAATCAGCCCGGCCTCGCGCAGCCGCGTCAGGCGCGCCCAGCAGGGGGTGGGCGACAGGTTCACCAGCTCGGCCAGTCGCGCCTTGCTCAGTTGCCCGTGCTGCTGCACGGCCGCAAGGATGCGGATGTCGGTCGCATCAAGGCCTGGCCTGCTCATCCACCGCCTCACTTGCCGTCACGGACGGCGAACATTGCCCACGGCCCTGCTGCCCGGAAACAGGCGGACGGCCCATCGTCGCGATCAGACCGTGTCCAGGTACAGCTCGACCGTCTCCTCGTCGGACAGCTCGGCCATGTAATGCAGTTCCTGGCGCTTGGTCATCAGATAGTTGTCGACCAGATGCGCGGGCAGGATGCGGCGGATCTCGGGGCAGCTGTCGAACGCCTCGATCGCGGCGCCCCAGTCGCCGGGCAGCTGCGCCAGCTTCTGGTCATAGGCGTTGCCCTTGAAGGGCGCGGGGGCGACCAGCTGGTCCTCGATCCCGTTCAGCGCGGCCCCCAGGATGGCGGCGATGGTCAGATAGGGGTTCACGTCGCCGCCGGCCACGCGATGCTCGATCCGCCGGGCCTTGGGGCCCGAGGAGGGGATGCGGATCGCGGCGGTGCGGTTCTCATAGGCCCAGCCGATGCCGGTCGGGGCATGGGCGTTGGGAACCAGGCGGTCAAAGCTGTTCTCGTGCGGGGCAAAGAGCAGGGTCGATCCGGGCATGGCGCGCAGGCAGCCGGCGACAGCCTGGCGCAGCGCCTCGGTCCCCTCCTCTCCGCCATTGTCGAAGATGTTTCGCCCGGCCCGGTCCAGGATCGAAAAATGCATGTGCATCCCGTTGCCCGCGAACATCTCGTAGGGCTTGGCCATGAAGCTGGCGGCAAAGCCGTAGGTCCGGGCGATGCCCTTGACCAGCATCTTGAACAGCCAGGTGTCGTCGGCGGCCTTCAGCGGATCGGCCTGATGCATCAGGTTGATCTCGAACTGTCCCGGCCCCGCCTCCGAGATGGCGGTGTCGGCGGGAATGTCCATCGCCTCGCAGGCGTCATAGAGCGTCGTGAAGAACTGGTCGAAGGCATCCAGCGCGCGCAGCGACAGGACCTCGCCGCCGGTGCGCCGCTTGCCGGATTTCGGGCTGGGCGGCACGCGCAGCGTCTTGCCGCTGTCGTCGATCAGAAAGAATTCCAGCTCGGTCGCCACCACCGGCACCAGCCCGGCCGCGACATAGCGTTCGGCCACGCGGGCCAGCGCCTGGCGCGGGTCGCCGTCATAGGGGGTGCCGTCGGGATGGAACATCCACAAGGGCAGCAGCCCCGTGGGCGCGTCCAGCCATGGCATGGGCAGGAACCCCCGTTCGGTGGGCAGCAGCAGCCCGTCGGGGTCGCCGGATTCGAAGACCAGCGGGCTGTCCTCGACATCCTCGCCCCAGATGTCCAGGTTCAGGACCGAATAGGGAAACTTGGTCCCCTCCTCCAGCAGCTTGCCGGCATAGCGGGCGGGCACGCGCTTGCCCCGCGCGACACCGTTCAGGTCTGCTGCCGCGACGCGGATCGTCTTGACCTCGGGGTGTTCGCGCAGCCATTCCATGGGATTATCTCATCAACTGGGGACGGTACCGGACGCGGCTGGTCGCACCCGGCAGATGCCGGTTCAGCCGCCTGTTCACCCTGCCGAAAAGCCAGATCAATGCCAAGGTGGCAGCGATGAAATAAGCGGCGGCAATGGGATAGGCGACGAAGGGGTTGAAGGTCCGGTCCGCGAAGTAGCTGGCATAGTACAGCGCGTCGCCCTTTTGCTGGAACGCCGGAAAGCCGCTGAAATAGACCAGCGTCGTGGCGTGGAACAGGAAGATCGCCTCGTTCGTGTAGCTGGGCCAGGCCAGGCGCAGCATGGTGGGCCAGACGATCCGCCGGAACCGCTTCCAGCCGGTCAGGCCATAGGCGTCGGCGGCCTCGACCTCTCCCTTGGGGACCGACATCAGCGCGCCGTGAAAGATCTGCGCGCTGTAGGCCGCGGTGTTCAGGATCAGCACGATCAGCGCCCCGGCCCAGGCCCGCGTCAGCCAGCTGGTCTGGATGGTCATCCCCAAGACGTCGATGCCCGCCCGCGGCAGCAGCACCAGCGATTCATAGGCGATGAAGAACTGGATGAACAAGGGACTGCCGCGGAAGACGAAGATGAAGGCGTTCGCGGGCTTGCGCAGCCAGGGGTTGGCACTGGCCTTGGCCAGCGCCAACCCCGTCGCGATGAAGAAGCCGACCGACAACGCCAGCACTGCAAAGTACAGGTTCCAGATCAGGCCCGACCCGATCAGCACCGCCTGCTGGCACAGGTCATATCCCTCGCGCGGCAACAGCCGTTCGCCATAGCCGATCGAGCGCAGGGCATAGTCCTGGATGGTCTGCACGCAGCTCATGCCGGGGCTCCCTTGCGCTCGGCCTCGCCGCCAAGCGTGGCCTGGCCGCGCGACAGCCGCCGCGTGACGCGGCCCAGCACGCGTTCCGAGATCCAGGTCATGCCCAGATAGAACACCAGGATCGCCAGGAAGTAATACAGCCGCCAGTCCGGATGCGGATAGGTGAAGGCGCTGGTCTTGGACCCGCCCAGCTCGCGCGCCCAATAGACGATGTCCTCGACCCCCAGCAGGAACAGAAGCGGCGTGGCCTTGATCAGGATCATCCACAGGTTCGACAGGCCCGGCAGGGCATAGGTCCACATCTGCGGTATCAGCACGCGGCGGTTCACCTGCGCGGGCGACATGCCATAGGCCTCGGCCGTCTCCAGCTGGGCGCGGGGCACGGCCGCCATGGCGCCGGACAGCACGTTCGCGGCAAAGGCACCGAAGACGATCGAGAAGGCAATGACCGCCAGGAAGATGCCATAGACGTCATGCACCCAGGGCGCGGCATCGTTCAGCGGCAGCTTGGCCGCGGCGCAGACGACGAAATCGTTGCCCTGCCGGACGGGCGCATTGCTGTCGCACAGGACCTGATGGCGCACCCATTCGAAGCCCTGGTCCAGCGCGATCGGCACGAACAGGAAGAAGATGATGTCCGGCACGCCCCGCACCATCGAGGTGTAGATCCCCCCGAACCACCGCAGCGGCGCGATGCGCGAGCGGCTGGCCATGGCACCGCCAAAGCCGAACAGCAGCGCGATGGGCGCGGTGATCGCCAACAGCAGAAGCACCGTCCCGAAGCTGGCATAGAACAGCAGATGCGTGCCCGATGTCAGGTAGCACGACAGCCAGGCAAGCCCCTGCAGCAGGGACGGATCGGTGCAATATGCGAACATGGGACTTCCCGAAGGGCCGCCGCGGCACGGGTCCGCGGCGGCGGGTCAGATCATTCGAACAGCAGCGCGTCGTCGCCGAACCACTTCTTGATCATGTCGTTCAGGCTGCCGTCTTCCTTCATCGCGGTGATCTGCGCGTCGAACTTCTCCAGCAGCTCGGTGTCGGACTGGCGCAGGCCCATGCCGATGCCTTCGCCCAGGGCGACGCGGTCCATGCCCTCGACCCAGACCAGCTCTCCGCCGGATTCCTCGACGATGGGGGCCAGGAAGTCGCGGTCGGCCAGGATCGCGTCGGCCTCGCCGTTGCGGACGGCGGCGACGGCCTGGTCGGGGTTCGGGAACTCGATCAGCGTCGCGCCGCTCTCGGCAACATAGCCCGCCTGGATGGTGCTGGTCTGGGCCGCGACGATGCCGCCCTCGACGTCGACATCGGCCGCCAGCGCCGCATAGGCCGACGGCGTCGGCGGGGTATAGGGCTGCGTGAACGCTATGACCGCCTGGCGTTCGGCGTTGATGTTCATGCCGGCCATGATCGTGTCGTAGTTCGACGAGACCAGGTTCGGGATGATCGAATCCCAATCGTTGCGCACCCAGGTGCAATCCAGCTCGGCGCGCTTGCACAGCTCGTTGCCCAGCTCGATCTCGAAGCCGGTGACCTCGCCGGTGGCATCGTCGATGAAGTTGTAGGGGGCATAGGCGCCTTCGGTGCCCATGCGGATGGTCTGGGCCTGGGCCAGGCCCGCGGTCAGCATCAGCGCGGCGGCCGCGATCGTCAGGGATTTCATTCGGGGTCTCTCCTGTTGGTTTCTTATGTCGCCATGGTCGCGGACAGGAACTGGCGCAGACGGTCGGTCTGCGGGTTCCCGAACAGGCGATCCGGCGGGCCTTCTTCGCAGACCACGCCCTGATGCAGGAACACGACGTGATCGCTGACATCGGCGGCCAGCCGCATGTCATGGGTGACCAGGATCATCGTGCGATGCTCTCCGGCCAGATCCTTGATGACGCGGACGACCTCCTGCTGCAGTTCGGGGTCCAGCGCGCTGGTGGGTTCGTCGAACAGCAGCGCCTTGGGCTGCATGCACAGCGCGCGGGCGATGGCGGCACGCTGCTGCTGGCCGCCCGACAGCTGCGCGGGCCAGGCGTCCGCCTTGTCGCCGATGCCGACCTTGGCCAGAAGGTCGCGGGCGCGGGCCTCGACGGCGGCGCGATCCTCGCCCAGCACGGTGACCGGGGCCTCCATCACGTTCTGCAGGATCGTCATGTGGGCCCACAGGTTGAACTGCTGGAACACCATGGACAGGTTGGTGCGCATCCGCGTGACCTGGGCGCGGTCGGCGGGATGGCGGCCCTGCCCCTGGCCCTTCCAGCGGACCGGCTCGCCCTCGAACAGGATCTCTCCGGCCTGGCTGTTCTCCAGCAGGTTGCAGCAGCGCAGCAGCGTGGACTTGCCCGACCCGGACGACCCGATCAGGCTGACCACATGGCCGCGCGGGGCGGTCATGGACACGCCCTTGAGGACGTCAAGCGGACCATAGGACTTGTGCAACCCGTTGATCGAAATGACCGGGGCGGCGCTGTGAGGGGTCGGGGTCTGGTTCATCATCCGCACATTGGGCGTCAAACGCGCGCGTTTTGCAACGGGGTGCAGGGGGCAACCTGCCGATAAGGGCAGGCTGCCGCAGCGTCAGCCGAACGCTTACGCAATCTCGATCGAGTATTTCTCGATCACGGTGTTGGCCAGCAGGCCCTCGCACATCCTGGCGACCTCGGCGCGGGCTGCCTCGGCGTCGGTGGCGGCCAGGTCCAGCTCGATCAGCTTGCCTTGGCGGACGCCCGTGACGTCCTGGTGGCCAAGCCCGCCCAGGGCATGGCGGATCGCCTCGCCCTGGGGGTCCAGGACGCCGTCCTTCAGCATGATGGTGACACGTGCTTTCATGGCGGCAGTCCCTCTCAGTTGATCGCGGTCGGTTTCAGGCTGGTCGTGTTGGCGGGCATCAGGCCCAGCCGGCGCGCCACCTCGGTATAGGCGTCGGTCAGGTTGCCCAGGTCGCGGCGGAACACGTCCTTGTCCAGCTTCTGCCCGGTCTTGACGTCCCACAGCCGGCAGCTGTCGGGGCTGATCTCGTCGGCCACGATCAGGCGCATGAAATCGTTGTCCCAGACCCGTCCGACCTCGATCTTGAAATCGATCAGCTTGATGCCGGCGCCGTAGAACACCCCCGACAGGAAGTCGTTCACCCGCAGCGCTAGGCTGACGATGTCGTCCAGGTCCTGCTGGGTCGCCCAGCCGAAGGCGATGATGTATTCCTCGGACACCATCGGGTCGCCCAGTTCGTCGTTCTTGTAGCTGTATTCGACGATGGGCCGCGGCAGGGCCGTGCCCTCCTCCAGCCCAAGGCGCTTGGACAGCGACCCGGCCGCGAAATTGCGCACGATCACTTCCAGCGGGATGATCTCGACCTGGCGGATCAGCTGCTCGCGCATGTTGATGCGGCGGATGAAGTGGTTCGGGACGCCGATATTCGTCAGCCCGTTCATGAAGAACTCGGACAGGCGGTTGTTCAGCACGCCCTTGCCTTCGATGGTGGCGCGCTTCTGCGCGTTGAAGGCGGTCGCGTCATCCTTGAAGTACTGGATCAGCGTGCCGGGTTCCGTGCCCTCGTAGAGGATCTTGGCCTTGCCTTCGTAAACTTTCTTGCGCCGCGGTGCCATGGGCCCACCGTCCTTTCGCATGTCCCTGAAGATGCCGCTTACCCCGGATTGCCGGTCGGGGGCAATACGAGCCTTGCGACAAGGCATGCCGATGGGCATATCTTGTCCCAGACGCCGCACAGGAGGGCCCGATGACCACGTTCAACGATCGAGAGCGCGCCTACGAATCCAAGTTCGCCCATGACGCCGACCTGCGCTTCAAGGCCGAGGCGCGCCGGAACCGCCTGCTGGGCGAATGGGCGGCCGGACAGATGGGCAAGACCGGCGACGACGCCCGCGCCTATGCCATGACCGTCGTCAGCGCCGATTTCGCCGAGCCCGGAGAGGAGGACGTCTTCCGCAAGGTCGAGGCCGACCTGACAGGCGTCGCCGATGCCGAAACGATCCGCGCGCAGATGGCCCGCCTGATGGACGAGGCCCGCCGCCAGGTCATCGACGAGACCTGAGCCGCCATCGTCAGCAGGCCGGATCAGGGGGGCATCGCGCCCCCCTGATCCATTCCTGCACGTGCGCAAGGCAGCCGGGGTCAAGCTTTGGTGACCCGGCATTTTTGCCATCACGTTCCTGCCGAACCGTGGGATGAAAGGGTCTGCCCTATCAACGACAGGATGCCGGAACATGCTTTGGGACAATCAGGACCGCTATGGAGCCGTGACCCGGACGCTTCACTGGGGAATCGCCGCCCTGATGGCGTGGCAGTTCGGCGGCATGCTGTCCGAAAGCCTGCTGGGCGACGAGGCGCCTCTGGCCGTCGCACTGACCGCCAACCACACCCAGGTCGGAACCATCCTGTTCGTGCTGATCGTCCTGCGCGTGGTCTGGGCCGCCCTGAACCGTGATCGTCGCCCGCCCCGCCGGGCGGACCTGCTGGGCTATGCGGCAAGGCTGGGGCATGTCGCGCTTTATGCGCTGATGCTGGCGGTTCCCTCGGCGGCGCTGCTGCGGGCCTGGGGCGGGGTACGGGGCTTTGCGCCCTTCGGGTTCCAGATCTTCGCGCCGCGCGCCCCGGACCAGGTCGTCAAGGCTGCCACCGACATCGGGTCGAACTTTCACGGAGAGCTGGCCTGGGTGATGGGCGTGCTGATCCTGGGCCATATCGCCATGACGCTGTTCCACCAGATCGTGCTGCGCGACCGCCTGCTGCGCCGCATGGCAGGCTAGGCGGCCGCGGCCTCGGCATTGGGATAGCGGCGCAGCATCGTCACCGCGCGGGCCAGGTTCAGCGCCATCAGCGCGGCCCACAGGCCGTGGTTGCCCCAGAAGGGCGGCAGGATCAGCACGCAGGCCGCGAAGACCGCCACCGACCGGATCATCGCATTGCGCATGTCCCGCGTCAGCGTGGCCCCGATGAAGATGCCGTCCAGCATCCAGCCCGCCACCCCGATCAGGGGCGCCAGCGCCAGCCAAGGCAGATAGATCCGCGCCGCCTGCCGCACCGCGTCCGAGGTGGTCAGCAGATCGATGATCGCGCCCCCCGCGACGATGAAGACCAGCCCCATCACGACCGCACCCCCCAGCCCCCAGGCCGAGGTCAGCAGCGACGCCCGCCGCACCCGGTCCGGCCGACGCGCGCCCACGGCCTGTCCCACCAGGCTTTCGGCGGCAAAGGCGAACCCGTCCAGCGCATAGGCGGTCAGCGCCACGAACTGCAGCAGCACCTGGTTCGCGGCCAAGGGCACGTCGCCCTGCCCCGCCCCCAGGAACAGGAAGCTGGTCATGCAGCCCTGCAGCAGGACCGACCGGATCATGATGTCGCCGTTCACCCGCGCCAGCCGCGTCAGCCGGTCGCGCGCCCACAGCCCCGCCGCGCGGCGCGCCTGTCCCAGCACGTGCCGCGCCAGCCACAGGCCCAGCGCCA
>NZ_VDDD01000114.1 GCF_006151785.1 Paracoccus marcusii | reverse complement strand
CGCGACCGCGCCGACGGCCCCGACGGGCTGCGCTGGCGCGGGTTGGGCAGGACGGCGGCCAGGCGCGCGGCCTGCACCAGGGTCAGCCGGTCGGGGGTGGTGCCGAAATGGTCGCGCGCCGCGGCATGGATGCCGAAGATGCCCGGCCCGAATTCGGCCAGGTTCAGATAGACTTCAAGGATGCGGGCCTTGGACCACAAGGCCTCGATCTGCGGCGTCAGGATCGTTTCGGCGGCCTTGCGCGGCCAGCTGCGCGTCTGCCACAGGAACGCGTTCTTGGCGGTTTGCTGGGTGATCGTGGACGCCCCCCGCGACGACCCCGACGCGACCACCTTGCGGATCTCGACCATGTCGAAACCCCAGTGACTGCAGAAATTCGCGTCCTCGGCCGCGACCACCGCGCGGCGCATCACGGGGGCGATGTCCGCCAGCCGCGTCCATTCGCGCGGGGTCAGCGGGTGCTGGCGCGCGGCGCCGACCATCGTCCAGGTATGCGGCGGGTTCACGACGCCATAGATCGCCACCGACCCCAGCATCACCAGCACCGCCCTCAGCGCCAGAAAGCGCAGCCAGAACATCGGCCTGCCGCGCCTGCGGGCGGATCGGGCCGGTTCGGTCTTGGGGGGGTGGGCGCGGCGCAGGATCATGCCCGCATGTCTCATGGTGCGGCGCTTTGCGTCAAGCGCACCTTGCCAGCCGCGCGGCCCCGCGCCACCCTGCCCGCGAACAACCGCCCCGAGGATGCCATGACCCGACGTGCCGCGCCGATCCTGCCCCTGCTGCTGGCCCTTGCCGCCCCCGCGCTGGCACAGCCGATGCTGTCCCTGCCGCTGGCGCCCGATGCCACCATGACCAGCGTCACGCATGATTGCGACGACGGGCGTCAGGTGGCAGTGACCTATGTGACGTCGGGGGACGATGCCTTGGCGCTGGTCACGCTGGAGGACGGCCCGCGGATCTTCGTCAACGTGATCGCGGCATCGGGCGCGCGCTATGTGGCCGGGGCGCTGGAATGGTGGACCAAGGGCGACCAGGTGACGTTCACCGACGCCATGTCGGACGCGGACCCCGTCACCTGCACCGCCCGGCCTTGAAACGCAGCGCGGCCCCGCAAGGGGGCCGCGCCGGATGTCATTCCGCGGGAACCGCGCGGGTCTGGTCCACCGCCTCGATGGGGTGGGACAGGTGCTGCAGCATCTCCTTGGGGCAGACCTGCAGGAAGTTGCCCTTCTCGCGGTCCCAGTTCGACAGGATCTCGTCGGCGCGACGCGAGCCGGTCTCCTTGAGGTGCCGTTCGATCAGGCCCTTCAGCTGATCCTCCCAGTGGTCCTGGGTCACCGCGCACATCACCAGCGTTTCCGGGTTGATGTAGTCGCGCGCCAGCCCCTCGGGGTCGTACAGATAGGCCATCCCCCCGGTCATGCCCGCACCGAAGTTCGCGCCGATCCGGCCCAGAATGACGGCCACGCCGCCGGTCATGTATTCGCAGCCGTTCGACCCGCAGCCCTCGATCACCACGCTTGCACCGCTGTTGCGAACCGCGAACCGCTCGCCCGCCCGGCCCGCCGCGAACAGATGCCCGTTCGTCGCGCCATAGAGGACCGTGTTGCCGATGATCGTGTTGTCGGCCGCGACCAGCGGGCTGGCCATCGGCGGCCGCACCACGATGGTGCCGCCCGACAGACCCTTGCCGACATAGTCGTTGGCATCGCCCGAGACCTCGATCTTCAGCCCCGGGGCCGCGAAGGCGCCAAGCGACTGCCCGGCGCTGCCGGTCAGGCGGATCGTCAGGTGGTCGGGCTGCAGGTTGTTGCGCATCCCGAACTTCTGCACGATCAGCGACGACGTGCGCGTCCCGATGGTGCGGTGGGTGTTGCGGACCGCATAGGACAGCTGCATCTTCTCGCCGTCCTCGAAGAAGCGTGCGGCGTCCTTGACGATTTCCGCATCCAGCGTGTCCAGCACGGCATTGCGCGGCTTGGTGCGGTCATAGACGATCTTGTCCGCGCCATCGACGGTGATCAGCAGAGGGTTCAGGTCCAGATCGTCCAGGTTCGCCGCACCCCGGCTGACCTGGGTCAGCAGGTCCGCACGGCCGATGATCTCGTCGATCGAGCGCGCCCCGATGGATGCCAGGATCTCGCGCACCTCCTGGGCATAGAAGGTGATCAGGTTCACCACCTTGTCCGCCGACCCGGTGAACATGGCGCGCAGCTTCTCGTCCTGGGTGCAGACGCCCACCGGGCAGGTGTTCGACTGGCACTGGCGGACCATGATGCAACCCATCGCGATCAGCGCGGCGGTGCCGATGCCGTATTCCTCGGCGCCCATCATCGCCGCCATGACGATGTCGCGGCCCGTGCGCAGACCGCCATCGGTGCGCAGCGTCACCCGCTCGCGCAGGCGGTTCATGGCCAGGACCTGATGCGCCTCGGTCAGGCCCATCTCCCAGGGCAGACCCGCGAACTTGATGGACGTGGCGGGCGAGGCGCCCGTGCCGCCATTATGGCCGCTGATCAGGATCACGTCGGCCTTGGCCTTGGCCACGCCCGCCGCGATCGTGCCCACTCCGCTGCTGGCGACCAGCTTGACGGTGATCTTGGCGCGCGGGTTGATCTGCTTGAGGTCATAGATCAGCTGCGCCAGATCCTCGATCGAATAGATGTCGTGATGCGGCGGGGGGCTGATCAGCGTCACGCCCGGCGTCGAGTGACGCAGACGCGCGATCAGCTTGGTGACCTTCATGCCGGGCAGCTGGCCGCCCTCGCCGGGCTTGGCACCCTGGGCGACCTTGATCTCCAGCTCCTCGCAGGCGTTCAGGTATTCGGCGGTGACACCGAAGCGGCCGGAGGCGACCTGCTTGATCTTGGCGCAGGGGTTGTCGCCATTGGGCAGCGGGTGGCTGTGCGCCGGGTCCTCTCCGCCCTCGCCCGAATCGGACTTTGCGCCGATCCGGTTCATCGCGATGTTCAGCGTCATGTGCGCCTCGGGCGACAGCGCCCCAAGCGACATGCCCGGCGTCACGAAGCGCTTGCGGATCGAGGTGATCGATTCGACCTCCTCGATCGGCACCGGCTTGCCGAAGGGCTTGATGTCCAAGAGATCGCGGATGTGGATCGGCGGGTTGGTCCGCATCGTGGCGCTGAACTGCTTCCAGATGTCATAGGACGCCTTTTCGCAGGCCACCTGCAGCAGCTTCATGGTATTGGCTTCCCAGGCGTGCTTTTCACCCGTCCGCCGCAGCTTGTAGAAGCCGCCGACCGGCAGCATGTCCACGTTGTCGGTGCGGAAGGCGACCCGGTGCAGCGCCTCCAGCTTGGCCTGCAGCCCGTGCAGGCCGATGCCCGAGATCCGCGACTGCATGCCGGGGAAATATTCCGCGACCATGGCGCGCGACAGGCCCACCGCCTCGAAGTTCAGACCGCCCCGATAGGACGACAGGACCGAGATGCCCATCTTGGCCATGATCTTCAGCAGGCCCGCGTCGATGGCCGTGCGATAGCGGCGCATGTTCTCGACCAGGGTCCCGGTCAGCAGCCCGCGCGCGATCCGGTCGTCGATCGAATCCTGCGCCAGATAGGGGTTCACGGTCGTCGCGCCGCAGCCGATCAGCACCGCAAAGTAATGCGGGTCGATGCATTCCGCCGACCGCACGTTGACCGAACAGAAAGTCCGCAGGCCCTTGCGGGTCAGCCAGGAATGCACTGCGCTGGTCGCCAGGATCATCGGCATCGCGACCCGACCAGGGCCCTGCGCGTCGTCAGACAGCACCAGATGGCCCGCGCCCGACCGCACGGCATCCTCGGCCTCGGCGCGGATGCGTGCCAGACCCTCACCCAGGGCGTCCGGCCCCGCGCCTTCGGCAAAGGTGCAGTCGATGACGGTGACGGTGTCGCCGAACATCTTGACCATCTCATCGTATTCGCCGTTGGCGATGAACGGGCTCTCCAGCACCACGATCTCGGTCTGGGCACTGCTTTCGTCCAGCACGTTCTTGAGGTTGCCGAAGCGTGTCTTGAGGCTCATCACCCGCGTCTCGCGCAGGCTGTCGATCGGCGGGTTCGTCACCTGGCTGAAGTTCTGGCGGAAGAAATGGCTCATCGGGCGGTACTGGTTCGACAGGACCGCAGGCGGCGTGTCGTCACCCATCGACGCGATGGCCTCCTTGGCATCCTCGGCCATGGGGGCCAAGACATGCTCCAGATCCTCATGGGTGAACCCGGCCGCGCTCTGCCGGCGGCGCAGGGCGTCGCCCTGATACCGCACCACCTCGGGCAGGTCGCGCATGATGTCATTCAGCTCGGTGACCTTCTCGATCCACTCGCCAAAGGGCTGGCTGCCGGCCAGGCGGTCCTTGATATCGGTGTCGTGGTACAGCTTGCCGTCCCACATATCGACCGCGATCATCTGCCCCGGCCCCAGCGCGCCCTTTTCGCGCACGCCGGTCTCGTCCACCGGGACCATGCCGACCTCGGAGCCCGCGATCAGCAGGTTGTCGCCCGTCACGACATAGCGCATGGGGCGCAGCCCGTTGCGGTCCAGACCGCCGCAGACCCAACGCCCGTCGGTCATGGCCAGCGCCGCGGGGCCGTCCCACGGCTCCATCACCGCGTTGCAATAGGCGTACATGTCCGCCCAGGCCTTGGGCATGTCGGTGGTGGCCTTGGACCAGCTTTCCGGGACCAGCATCGTCTTGGTCATCGGCGCGGACCGCCCGGACCGCACCAGAACCTCGAACACCGCATCCAGCGCCGCCGAATCCGACGACCCGGCGGGCACGATCGGCTTGATATCCTCGGCCGCGTCGCCAAAGGCCGACGATGCCATGCGGATCTCGTGGCTGCGCAGCCAGTTCAAGTTGCCCTTCAGCGTGTTGATCTCGCCGTTATGGGCCAGCATGCGGAAGGGCTGGGCCAGCCACCATTGCGGGAAGGTGTTGGTTGAATAACGCTGGTGATAGATCGCGAAGGCCGATTCAAATCGCTCGTCCTTCAGGTCGGGATAGAATTCGGCGACCTGCTCGGCCAGCATCATGCCCTTGTAGATGATTGACCGGCAGGACAGCGAACAGAAATACAGCTCGCGCACCTGCGCCGCGATGGCGGCCTTCTCGATGCGGCGGCGGATGATGTACAGTTCGCGCTCGAAGCGGACCTGGTCGATGTCCTTCTCGCAGCGGATCAGGATCTGCTCGATCTCGGGGCGGGTGGCGTTCGCCTTCTCGCCCAGCACGGCGGTGTTCACCGGCACATGGCGCCAGCCATAGATATAGTGCCCCATCCGCAGGACCTCGGATTCCACGATGGTCCGGCAGGCCTCCTGGGCGGCAAAGTTTGTGCGCGGCAGGAACACCTGGCCGACCGCGATCAGCTTGTTCTGATCGGGTTCGTGTCCCGTGCGGCGCACCTGGTCATAGAAGAACGGCACCGGGATCTGGACGTGGATGCCCGCGCCGTCGCCGGTCTTGCCATCCGCATCCACCGCGCCGCGATGCCAGATGGCCTTCAGCGCGTCGATGCCGTTCTGCACGACCCGGCGGCTGGCCTTGCCGTCCAGATCGACCACGAAGCCCACGCCGCAGGACGAATGCTCGTCCTCCTCGCGGTACAGGCTGTTCTGGTCCATCCATGCGCGGCGGGCTTCTTCCTGTGCTTGCCAGTCCATGGTCATGATGCGGCCCTTTCCTGCGGGATCTGCGTCAGCAACTGATCGCAGTCGAATTGTGGGGTTGTGGAACCGAACCCGGCCTCGCCGGGAAAGGTGAACAGCACGGGGCTGTCGTCGGTCTCGGTCTTGGCGCCGGTCCAGTCGCTGCCGGTCTCGGTCCCGCCATAGAAGCGGTTGAACTCGCGGCTGATGTACTGGCTGCCCTCGCGGGTGATTAGAACCTCGCCGCCGGCGTCGCGGGTGGTCAGCCGGAAGCGGGTCCGTTCCAGTGCCTGGCCATCGATCGTGACGGTCTCTCCGGTCAAGGTGTCGGCGCCCTGGTGGTGCAGCCGCTGGCCGTCATCGGTTTGGGTCCAGAAGTCGAAATCATCGCGCCCCGTGGCCAACAACTCGCTGAAGCTGGCATGGTCATCGGCCTCCTCGACCAGCCGGTCGATCAGGCCGGACGACATGCTCTGGCTCTCGATCCAGCGGGTCTCAGCGTCGATGGTGGACAGGTGGTACAGCCCCTCGCGCCCGAAATGGGCGCTGTGCTGATACCCTTGGGGATCTGCACTGCAGGTATAGTACTGGCTGACGGTGCAGCTGCGGTTCTGCACCGTGACGTTCAGCGTGCAGCCCGCGGGCGGCGTGAAGCTGGCCGCCCCCGCCTGCCCCGCCGCCAGCATCCCGCCCGCCAGCACCAGAAGCGTCAACAGGCCCGACATGATCCCGACAGCGGGGACGGCCCGCGCCGCCGCTGCTCCATGCCGCCGTCCGCACGCTGCACGCCCCGTGTCATGGTGGTGCGCCATCGCCCTGCACCTATTCGGCGGCGATGCGGGCATCGCCCGTCAGGAAGGTCGCGATCGCGTCCGCGGCCTCGCGCCCGTCGCGGATCGCCCAGACGACCAGGCTGGCGCCGCGCACGATGTCGCCCACCGCGAACACGCCCGGGATCGAGGTCTGGTGCGTCTGGAAGTTCGCCTTGATGGTGCCCCACCGCGTGACCTCCAGCCCGTCCACGCCCCACAGCTTGGGCAGGTCCTCGGGTTCGAATCCCAGGGCCTTGATGACCAGGTCGGCGGGTTCGTCGTAATCGGCGCCCTCGATCAGCTCGGGCGACTGGCGGCCGGTGACGTCGGGCTGACCCAGGCGCATCTTCTGGATGCGCACCGAGGCGATCTGCGGCAGGCCGTCGACGTCACGCTCCTGCGCCTCGGCGGCGATGCCGGTCACGTGGCCCGCAAAGGCGCCGGGGGCCGACAGCCAGACGAACTCGACGCCCTCCTCCTCGGCGTTCTGCACCTCGCGCTGGCTCCCCGGCATGTTGGCGCGGTCGCGCCGGTACAGGCACTTGACCGATTGCGCGCCCTGGCGGATGGCCGTGCGCACGCAATCCATGGCCGTGTCGCCGCCGCCGATGACGACGACGCGCTTGCCCTTGGCGTTCAGCTCTCCGTCGTCGAAATCGGGAACGTCGTCGCCGAACTCGACCTTGTTCGAGGCGGTCAGATAGTCGATCGCGCGGACGATCCCGCCGTGATCGGCGTTGTCCAGGTCCAGGTCGCGGGTCTTGTAGACGCCCGTGGCGATCAACACCGCATCGTGCTTGCCGCGGATCGCGTCGAAGCTGATGTCCTCGCCCACGTTGCAGTTCAGCACGAACTCGACGCCGCTGTCCGCCAGCAGCTGGTTGCGGCGCATCACCACGTCCTTCTCCAGCTTGAAGCCGGGGATGCCATAGGTCATCAGCCCGCCCGCGCGGTCATAGCGGTCATAGATCGTGACCTGGAACCCCTGCTTGCGCAGCATGTCCGCCGCGGCCAGGCCGCCCGGCCCGGCCCCGATGATGCCGACCGATTCGGCACGCTCCTGCGCGGGCTTGAAGGGCTGGACCCAGCCGTTGTCCCAGGCGGTGTCGGTGATGTACTTCTCGACAGCGCCGATGGTGACGGTGCCGTGGCCCGACTGCTCGATCACGCAGTTGCCCTCGCACAGGCGGTCCTGGGGACAGATGCGGCCGCAGATCTCGGGGAAGGTGTTGGTGGCCTGGCTGACGCGATAGGCCTCCTCCAGGCGACCCTCGGCGGTCAGACGCAGCCAGTCGGGGATGTTGTTGTGCAGCGGGCAATGCGACTGGCAATAGGGCACGCCGCACTGGCTGCAGCGGCTGGACTGTTCGGCGGCCTTGGCTGCGGCGAATTCGCGATAGATCTCGTGGAAATCCTCGCTGCGGTCGGCAGCGGCGCGTTTTTCGGGCATCTCGCGCGGGGTCGAGACGAATGTCAGCATCTTCTGCGTGGCCATGGCTGCGCTACCTTCCCTGAAAGGACTTCGGCAACCGCAATAAACCAAGGCTTTTGCGATGAAAAGTCAGCAGTACTGACCTAATCGCCACTTTTTCGGTGCGCGGACCAAGTTTTTGTCCGAACACCCTCAATATTAGGTCAGCATTGCTTACATACCCAGTGCAAGTGCCAGCAACGCAAGGCTTCCGACGATGATGCGCCACCATGCGAACAGCCCGTATCCGTGCTGGGATACATAACCAAGCAGCCAGCGTACCACCACGACGGCGGCCAGAAAGGCGGTGATGAAGCCCACGGCGATGTCGTTGATCGCGCCCGCATCCAGCACCGCGCGATTCTGCCACAGGTCCAGGCTGAAGGCGCCCAGCATCGTGGGCATCGCCAGGAAGAACGAGAATTCGGCGGCCGACCGCTTGTCCGCGCCCATCAGCAGGGCACCGACGATGGTGGCCCCCGACCGCGACACGCCGGGGATCATGGCAAGGCACTGGAACAGGCCGATGCGGAAGGCCATCGACAAAGGAATGTCCTCGGTCCGGGTATAGCGGGGGGTGGCGGCGCGGCGGTCGACCCACAGCAGGACGAAGCCGCCCAGGATCAGCATGACCGCGACCAGCATCGGCGTCTCGAACAGCACCGTCTTGATGAAGCCGTGCGCCATCGCGCCGATCACCGCCGCCGGGGCGAAGGCCAGCAGGACCGCGCCGATGAACCGCCGGGCGACCGGGTCGTGGGGCGCGTCGCGCACCACCTGCACCAGCCGGGCAGCGTAAAGGCCCAGGATCGCCAGCAGGGCGCCCAGCTGGATCAGCACCTCGAAGGACCGGGCGGGCGAATCGAAGCCCAGGAAATGACCGGCCAGCAGCAGGTGGCCCGTCGACGACACCGGAATGAACTCGGTCAGGCCCTCGAGAACCCCGAGGGCGGCGGCGACGATCGTGTTGTGGTCCATCAGTGCTCGCGCAGGTTCTTGGCCGACCGCTTGATCGAATCGTACTGGCCCGACGGGCGGAAGCGCACCAGATAGTCGTCCAGGACGGACCCGGCCGCCGTGGGCACGATGCCCAGATCCGCGAAACCGCGGGCGCCGGGGGTGACGACGTTGTCCTTGCGCAGCAGGGCCAGCTGGTCGCGGCTCAGCGGGCTGGTGAACAGGCCGCCGGTGACCGCCTGCGCCACGCCCATCGCGGCCGATGCCAGTCTCGCGATCGGGAACGGCAGGTTCACCACCGCGCGGCGGCGGTGGACGGCGGACAGCACCTGCCCCACGATCTGGCGCGTGGTCAGGATCTCGGGGCCGCCCAGCTCATAGATGCCGGGGGCGGCGGCGCCGGTGGCGCCCATCACCGCCGCGCGGGCGACGTCGCCCACGAAGACCGGCTGCATCCGGGTGTTGCCGCCCACGATGGGCATCACCGGCCCCATCCGCGACATGCCCGCAAAGCGGTTGTAGAAATTGTCGTCGGCACCGAAGATCACCGACGGGCGCAGCACGACCGCATCAGGACGCGCGGCCAGCACCGCGGCCTCGCCCCGCGATTTCGACGCGATGTACGTGCTGTCCGATTCGGGATCGATCCCCAGCCCCGAGATGTGGACCAGCCGCGCGACGCCCATCTCCGCCGACAGGCGGGCGATGTTGTCGGCGCCGGTCTCGAACACGGTCTTGAAGGTGCTCTTGCCCTGCGCGTTCAGGATGTTGACGCAGTTGATCGCGGCATCCGCCCCGGCCAGGGCAGCCCGGACAGAGTTTTCGTCGCGGATGTTGCACATGACGGGGACGACCTGCCCGACCGCGCCATAGGTGCGGGTGAACAGCGCCTCGTCGGGGCGGCGGACGGCTATGCGGACGCGCCAGCCCTCCTTGGCCATCAGCCGGGCCACCTGCCGGCCGACAAAGCCCGATCCGCCAAAGATCGTGACCAGTTTCGCCATGGGCGTCTCGCCTCCCTCTGATAGGCCGAATGTCGCGTGATCCTTACCCCCGACGCGCGTTCCGGGCAAGGCTGCGCAGGGTCGCGGGCAGCTTCGCGCACCGCCTTGGCAGGTCTTGGCAAAAAACTGTCGAAAAACTTTCACGACCCCCATTGACGCCCCCCCGCACTCGCTTTAATCAGCCGCTCATACCACCTGCCCAGGTGGCGGAATTGGTAGACGCGCACGGTTCAGGTCCGTGTGCCGCAAGGTGTGGAGGTTCGAGTCCTCTCCTGGGCACCAAAAACAAAACCCCCGAAAACCTCGTGTTTTCGGGGGTTTTGCTTGTCCGGCGGGACGATCCGACCTTGGGGCTTTTCATTTCCGCGTCGGTCGCGTTCCCTCTGGCGAAACATGGGGACGTGATGAGCTTGTATCTGGGGATCGACGGGGGCGGCACGGGCTGCCGGGCGGCCATTGCCGATGCGGCGGGCCGCGTGCTGGGCCGCGGTCAGGGCGGGCCGGCAAACATCAATTCCGATCCATTCGGCGCGGTGACCAGCGTGCTGGCCGCGGCGACGGCGGCGATGGCTCAGGCCGGGGCCTCGCCTGCGGACCTGACCGCGGTGCTGGGCCTGGCGGG
>NZ_VDDD01000113.1 GCF_006151785.1 Paracoccus marcusii | reverse complement strand
CTGCGCCGCGCCGCGCCGGGGCTGGTCGTGCGGACCGGCACCGATGCGGCGGCGCTGGCGCCCGGCGCGCAGGGGCTGATCAACTGCACCCCCGTCGGCATGGTCGGATATGGCGGCACGCCCTTGCCCGCCGATCTGATGATGGGGGCGGAATGGGTCTTCGACGCGGTCTATACCCCGGTCGACACGCCGTTCCTGCGCGATGCGGGGGCGGCGGGTCTGGACGTCATCTCGGGATACGAGCTGTTCGTGGGGCAGGGCGTGGATGCCTGGGCCATCTTCACCGGCCTGCCCTTGGCCGAGGGGCGCCTGCGCGACGATCTGGCGGCCGGGCGGGACGCGCCATGAAGACCTCGATCGCCACCGTGTCGCTGTCGGGCAGCCTGACCGCCAAGCTGGCCGCCATCGCCGAGGCCGGGTTCGACGGCATCGAGATCTTCGAGCAGGATTTCCTGGCCTCGGACTTCACCCCGGCCGAGGTCGGGCGCATGGTCCGCGACCACGGGCTGGAGATCACGCTGTTCCAGCCCTTCCGCGACTTCGAGGGCCTGCCCGAACCGCATCGCAGCCGCGCACTGGCCCGGGCCGAACGCAAGTTCGACCTGATGAACCAGCTGGGCACCGACCTGATGCTGGTCTGTTCGACCGTGCATCCGGCGGCCATCGGCGGCATCGACCGCATGGCGCGCGATTTCCGCGACCTGGGCGATCTGGCGGCCCGCCACGGCATCCGCGTGGGCTTCGAGGCGCTGTGCTGGGGCCGTTTCGTGAACGACCACCGCGACGCCTGGGAGGTGGTACGCCGCGCCGACCACCCGAATGTCGGCCTGATCCTGGACAGTTTCCACACGCTGGCACGCCGGATCGACCCGGCCTCCATCCGGGCCATTCCCGGCGACCGGATCTTCTTCGTGCAGCTGGCCGATGCGCCGGCCATTGACATGGACCTGCTGTACTGGTCGCGGCATTATCGCAACATGCCGGGCGAGGGCGATCTGGACGTGACCAGCTTCATGCAGGCGGTCGCGGCGACGGGCTATGCCGGACCGCTGAGCCTTGAGATCTTCAACGACCAGTTCCGGTCGGGCCTGCCGCGCATGGTGGCCAAGGACGGGCATCGCAGCCTGATCGCGCTGATGGATCAGGTGCGGCGTGTCGAACCGGCCGCCGCCCCCGACCTGCCGCGCTTTCCCGCCCCGGCCCCGGTCGAGCGGATCGAATACATCGAATTCGCCACCAGCGCGGCCGAGGCCCCCGCGCTGGAGACGCTGCTGTCCAGCCTTGGCTTTGCGGCAGGGGGGCGCCATGTCTCCAAGCCGGTGACGGTCTGGCGTCAGGGCGGCGTGAACGTGCTGGTCAATTCCGACCCCTCGGGCTTTGCCCACAGCGCGTACGTGACCCACGGGACGACCGTGTCGGAAATCGCGCTGATGGTCCCCGATGCCCGCGCCGCGTATCAGCGCGCGACCGCGCTTCTGGCGCGGCCGCTGGTCCAGGAGACGCCGCCGGGACAGCTGGCGATTCCCGCGATCCGGGGCGTCAGCGGAAACGTGATCCGCCTGCTGGATGCCACGTCGGACCTGGCGGGCATCTGGCAGGTCGATTTCCGCGCGACGCCCGCGCAGGCCGGGGCCGGGATCACCGGGATCGACCATATCGGCCAGACCATGGCCTATGACGAGATGCTCAGCTGGTCGCTGTTCTACACGTCGATCTTCGACGCGCAGAAGGCGCCCATGGTCGATGTCGTGGACCCCGACGGGCTGGTGCGCAGCCGGGCGGTCCGGTCGGGCGGGCTGCGGGTGACGCTGAACGGGGCCGATGCGCGCCATACCCTGGCCGGCCGGTTCATCGAGGACAGCTTCGGCGCCTCGGTCCAGCATGTGGCCTTTGCCAGCGACGACCTGTTCGCCACCGCCGCCGCCTTGGCAGAACGCGGTTTCGCCACGCTGCGGATCGGCGCCAACTACTATGATGATATCCAGGCCCGGTTCGGGCTGGATCAGGGCTTCGTCGATCGGATGCAGGCGGCATCGATCATGTATGACGAGGATGAGGGCGGACAGTTCTTCCAGCTGTACAGCGAACCGCGCGCCGACGGCTTCTTCCTTGAGATCGTCCAGCGGCAGGGCAACTATGCGGGCTATGGCGCGCCCAATGCCCCGTTCCGCATCGCCGCGCAGAAACGCGCCGCCCGTCCTGCCGGAATGCCGCGCCACTAGCGTCGCGGCGGCCGCGGCTCACAGGCGTCAGCGCAGCGCGACGTTGCGCAGCAGCTGGATCTGCGTGACCGTCTCGACCACCCGATAGGTGGTCGCGCGGTTGCGATGCAGCACCGTGAGCGAGGTCAGGCCACCCACCGTTTCGTGCGTTTCAAAGTCCGTGTCGCGGTCGAAATCGATGGCCCGCGGTTGCAGCGTGTCGGGATCGGTCAGGATCATTCGGGGCATGGCATGTCCGTCTTCGCAAAAGCTGGGCACTGTCGGTCGGCGCAGGTAAACTGCATCGTTCATCCTTTGGTTGCATCATGCCAGCCCGAATCAGCCGATTTTCGCCGCTGCCCGATCCTTGGACAGATCAATAGGTGACCGTGACCACGACGGTATCGGAATAGGCACCGGGCGGGGGCGTCAGCTGCGCGGGCACGCGGCCATGGACCGTCACGGCGCGCGAGACCCCGGTCCCCGCATCCGTCGTGGCTAGGCCGTCCGCGATCAGCCCCCATGGCTGTGTCCGGGCTGCGTCGCGATACAGCTGATAGCCCACGCGATGTCCCGCCAGATCGCGCATCTGCCGGCCGCCGATCCCCGCCGCCTGCAGCCCGTGACCCAGCCCCAGGCTGTAGCTGGTTCCCGCGGTGCAGGTCACGCGCACCTGGCTGGTCGCATCGACCGGCCGGTCCAGCAGGCCATGCTGACCAAAGTCCAGATCGTCGGCGACGACGCGGCAGTTCGGGCGGACCTGGGCCTGCACGGCAAAGGTGAAGCCCGTCACGCGCGTGTCGCATCCCAGAACCGGCCTGCACGTCTCGGTCGTGGCGCGGACATCCAGCGGCTGACGCGAAAAGGTCGCGCTGTAGGCACCCGGCACGGCCGCGTTCTGCGCGGCGTGGACGCGGGCATAGACCGGCACGTTCATGCCCGTCGTCGTCAGCAGCGACAGGACCGAGCTGCCCGTCAGGACCACGGGCTGCCCGCCATGCGTTCCCTGACTTCCTCCGAAGATCGTGGTGTGGGTCGGGTTCTGGTACAGGTCATAGGCCAGGCTGCTGCCCGACGGCCCCCCAAGGCGGCGCAGGCTGCCGAACAGGCCAGCCGAACCGTCGCCCAGTTCGATCGTCACCGTGATCGAGGTCAGCAGCCCAAGGAAGGTCGAGCAGTTGACCGCGATGTTGCCCGTGGCGGTGGTCGGGCTGCTGCCCAGGACATCGACGGGCCCCAGCACGATGTTGCTGGCCGAGAAGGTACAGCTTTGTGCCCGGGCCGGCGCGGCCAACCCAAGGGTCAGCAGACCTGCGATCAGGTACAGCAGGATGGCACGCCGGAAGGGGGCAGGGGTCATAGGCATGGCACCTTCTGCAGATGGGTCAGGACGCCGGGTTCGTCGACATAGGCGACCTCGGCGCGGCAGCGCCGCCCGTCGGGATAGGACACCGCGATCACGTTGGTCTCCTGCATGCCGGACAGGAACGTCTCTCCGTCAAATCCGACCAGGTTGTCGCCGCCGTCATCGTTCAGCACCACCCGTCCTCCGACCTCCAGCGGCTGGCCCTGGCCGTCGACCAGCCCGATCAGCGCCTCGCGCGTGCTGGTCTGCACGCCAAAGGTGACCGTCGCCCCCGACCGGTGGGCCGGGCGGACGACCCGCTGCGTGGCATCGGCGGCCGCATCCAGCGGCAGCCCAAGCGGGTCGATGGAGATCGCGTTGCCCTCGTAGGCGCGCAGGTCGGGGACCAGAATGCGGCCCGACCGCCCGGTGCGGCCGACGGTGCGGTTCTCGGCGCTGACCTCGACCCCGGGGGCGCCGGCATCGACGACGGCAAAGGCGTCCTGGACCGGGCGCGACAGAAAGACGCCGCCGCCCGACGCGACGATCGCTCCGTCTACCCGCAGGCCCACGGCCTGGGCGCCCGACTGGCTGCGCGCCGCGACCTCGACCCGACCCAGCTGGTTCTCGTATCCCGCATCGGCCCGGATCGAGCGCCCGTCCCCCTGGTCCGCCTGCACCCGCCAGTTCCACCGCGGGATGTCGCCCGCGCTTTGGCCGCTGATCTGCGCATAGTGACGCCATCCGCCCTGGCGGCGTTCGGACTGCATCCCGGCATAATGCCGGGTTCCCAGGGGGATCTGCAGCTGGACCCCCGCGGTCGTGTCGCGCCGCGATCCACGCAGCGATGTCGCGCTCAGCGTCACGCTGCTGTCGCCCCACAGCCTCCGGCTGAAGGACAGGCCCAGGGCGGTTTCGCGGGCGACCGGGCCGGGCGCACGGATGTCGGAAAGAAACAGGCTGGCGCCGCTGCCGATCCGGCTGTCCAGCGGCATCGACAAGCTTACTTGGGCGATCTGGCGGGGAAAGTCGTATCGGTCGGTGCGCGCGCCCTGCGCGGTGGCCGACACGGCGGCGACGTCATCGAACCGCCCTTGGGTCCGCATCAGCCGGCCGGACAGGGCGGCGGAGCCAATCGACAGGCTGCTCGACAGATCCAGCAGCGCGCCGCTGCCCCTGTCGGACCGGCTGCCGGCCAGGCCAAGGCTGGCCGTGCCCAGATGGCCGATCCGGACCACCGCACCCGCCCCCGCCATCTGCAGGCCGCGCCCCCCTTCGGCATGGGCCGACAGGGTCAGCGCGTCGGTCACGCCATAGCGCAGCGTGCCCACGCCGAAGATGTCGTCGCCATAGCGATCGCCTGGCGTGCCGATGCCCAGCCTGGGCCGCCCCACGGACAGCGCGAAATCGGCAAGCCCCGGTTTCAGCAGCAGGTCCGACATCAGGAAGGGCAGATCGACCTGCGTCTCGCGGCCCGTCACGTCGCGCACGACGACGCGCGCCACCCCCGACCCCCCCGTCAAGGGCAGGTCGCGGATGCTGAACGGGCCGGCGGGCACCTCGGCGGAATAGGCCCGGATCGAATCCGAGAAGACCTCGACCGTCGAGGGCAGGGCGGCGCTGCCCTCGAACCCGGCCAGCGGGATCGTGATCAGATCGGGCTGCAGGCCGAAATTGCGCTCGACCATCGCGCCGCCCATGCGGACCGGCCTGGCCCAGGAGGGACCGCGTGACGCGATGTCCCCGACCTGGACCTGCATCGCGCGCCCGGGGAACGAACTGCGCCAGCTCGTCTCCAGCCGCCGGTACCGGGGCGATCCGTCCCTGTCCGGCGCGACGACGAATGCGTGGTTCAGCACCCCCAGGGGCATGAACAGCCGCCCGTCGACACTGCCCGAGACCAGCTGGCCGCCGGCCCCCGCATCGCCGCGCCAGGTCTCGACGTTCAGCCCATAGTTCAGCACCACGCCATAGCCCTGATCGACCGCGGGTCCGGCATCTTCGCCGGGCGGGGTGTCCTCTGCCGGGGTACCGGCGTCAAGTTCGTGGGGCGCTGCGATGTCGGGCGGGACGATGAAGCGGATCGTCTGGTCGGGCGCGACCAGGCGCCAGCCAAGGCCGGGGATCTGGTCCAGCCTGACCTCTCCGGTCACGGCATCACCGGCCAGGATGCCGCTGGTGCGCAGGTCCTCGGCATCCGCGCTGAGGACGCCGTCGCCCACGTCGGTGAAGCGGGCGATCAGGTTCCTGGGCTGGCCGTTCACGAACACCTCCAGGTACAGGTCCTGCCCCGCCTCGGGTGGCGGGATGTCCTGGGCCCTCGCCGGTCCGCAGCACAGCGACGCAAGGACGGTCATGACCAGCCACCCTCGGCCGATGCGCTCAGCGCATGGGGACATCGACGTCCAGCGCCCCAGGTTGGTCGTAGCCGACAGCCGCGCCGAACCGCCCATCTGCCCCGCCGGCGCGATCGGCCATTCCATCGACGATCCGCCCAGCACGTATCCCAGCAGGCCGGGATGGCGCACCGTTGCGCCGTTCGGCGCGCTCAGCGTGACGTCGGCGATGCGCAGGCGGCTGTCCCCGGTGTTCTGGGCCACCAGATGTGTCGCGCCCCCCGATCGGCGCAGCGACCAGCGGACATCGGCGGACCGCACCCCGGCATCGGCAAAGAACACCGGGATGCGCAGTTCGGTGGCAAAGGCCACGGCGCCCGCCTGTCTGCGCGACTGGTCGGGGATCTCGTTCAGGATGACGCGATAGGCCTCCTCTCCGCTGACCGGGGTGCGCGCGACGCGGACGACGCGGATCGTCTGCGTCGCGCCGGGTGCAAGCTGGATCGCGGGCGGGCTGACCACGACATCCGCGCTGCGTTCCAAGCTGTCCTGGGCGCCGGGCTGCAGCCAGCGGAAGACGCGCGACTGGACGGTGATCGGCCGGCTGCCGTCGTTGCGCAGGGTCAGGGTGGTCGCCGCCCCGGGCGCCGGAACCTCCAGCAGCACCGGAGAGACCCTCAACCCCTGCGCTGCAGCCCCGACCGCTAGGCCAAGCGACATCGACACGGCCAGAAGGCCGCCTGCAAGAAATCCACGCATGGTCTGGCCTTTCAGTAGGTGACGGTCACCGTGACGGTATCGGTATAGGTTCCGGGGGCAGGCGTCGCCTGTGCCAGGACCCGGCCGAAGACCGTGAAGGATTGCGCGTCGCCCGTCCCCGTCGCGGGCTGGGTGTCCGCGCCCACGGCATTGCCCCAGTTCGTCACCCGCCCGGCGTCCTGGAACAGGGCATAGGCGATCGTCTCTCCGCCCGACGTCATCTGGCGCACGCTGGTCGTGGCCCCTGCGCCCAGCCCTTCGTTCAGGCCGATGTCATAGGGGGTGGTGTCGGTGCAGGTGACCTCCATCGTGGCCGTGGCATCGACATCCGTGCCAAGCACGCCCTGGGTCCCGAAATCCAGCGTCTCGGTCGAGGTGATCTCGCATTCGGCGACGATGGTGATCCGGACGTCAAAGCTGTCCTTCGTCACCGTCTGCGCCAGGGGCGCGGTCGCCGAAAGGGCGATGACGGCTAAGATCGTCGGAAAAATTTCCTGTGTCATGATGGTTCATATGCTCCAAAATTCGAGAACGCCGATCCGAAGTTTTGCAGACTAAGCAAAAAGCACATCTTAAAGGTGTATTAAGAAGTATCGGGCACAGTGATTTCGCGTCAAACTAAACCTTCCAGTGTGTAACCTTGATTTTGCTCAAATTCCCAATATCCGCGGATCGCCCCGCGGACCCATGCCTTATCCCTGGCCGCGGCGGTCATTGCCGTCGCAGTCCGGGTATCGAAAGAATTCGGTCATGACCTTGAACTGGAAACGTGCGGGTGACCCTGGCGCCGGATCCGCCGCCACAGATGGCACCCCGCGACGGGACTTGTCCGGCATGGACGTTCCGCCGACCGATTCGGGCCTGATCCGTCTTTACGAAAACGGCGTGCTGCGTCCGACGCGGACGCCCGTCTTCGACCGCGTCGTCGAGCAGGCGCGGCGGATATTCTCATGCCAAGCCAGCCTGCTGACGATCATCGACGAGGCGAACGACCGCCAGTTCTTCAAGGCCGAGGCGGGCCTGATGCTGACCGCGGAGGAGGATCGCGTCACGTCGCTTGCCTATTCCTTCTGCCGGATCGTCGTCGCGAATTCCGCGCCGCTGGTCATCGCGGATGCCCGGATCGATCCGCGGTTCAGCGGGCATCTGGCAATCGGCAGGTTCGGCGTGGTCGCCTATCTGGGCGTGCCGGTCAAGGACGAGACGGGCAGGGCCATCGCCGCCCTCTGCGTGGCCGAAAGCAGGCCGCGGGACTGGACGTCGGCCAATGTCGAGGTGCTGCAGGCCTTTGCGGAAGGTGTCTCGACCCAGATCAAGACGATGGTCCTGTCCGAACGGATGCGGACCGCCATCGGTCAGGAACCGGGCGGCGCCTCGGCCCTGCCACAGCCGGCCAGCGCGGTCCTGACCTATCACCATGCCCCCGACGGGACCGAGACGATCGACGCGGCGACCGCGGAGACGCAGCAGATCTGGGGCATCCCGGCCGCCGAATACATGGCGCGGTTCGGCGATGTCTTCGCCTTTTGCATGGTCGAGGATTACCCGCTGGCCCGCGCATCGTTCGGAAACTCTGCCGCTGGAATGATCCCATGGCACCATCGCTGGCGCATCCGTCTGCCTGACGGTCAGGTCAAGTGGCTGGAGGGGCATGGGCTTCCCGCATCCGGTCGGAACGGCGGGCTGACATGGGACTGCACGATCAACGACGCGACCCGCCTGACATCCTGACGTCCCGCGCGCCGGTCACGCTGCATCGTCGCGGGCCAGCAGATAGCAATCCATGATCCAGCCATGCGCGGCCCGGGCGGCGGCGCGTGCCGCCTCGATCCGCGGTCCGGCCTCGGTCAAGGGGCCCGCCTCCAGCAGTTGTTCGGGCATGCCCAGATAGGCGCCCCACCAGATCTGCAGGCCCTTCGGGGGCAGCGTCGCAAAGGCGCAGGTGCCGTCCAGCATCACCAAGACCCGGTCGGCGTCATTGGGAAAGCCCGCGTCGCGCAGCCGCCGCCCGGTGGTGATCCGCACCTCGGATCCCAGGGCGTTCAGCGGAATGGCATGGGCCGCGCACAGGGCCTGGATCGCGGTGATGCCCGGGATCACCCGTGCGCGCCAGTCCAGACGCGCGGCAATGCGCAGGCTGCTGTCATAGAGCGACGGGTCGCCCCAGACCAGCATCGCCACCGTCCCGCCCTGCGGCAGCGCCGCCGCGACGGCCGCCGCCCAGGCTTGCGCGATGGCATCATGCCATCGGTCGACGGCCTCCAGATAGGGCAGGTTTGCATCGCGCACCGGCAGGTCGATCTGGGCCACGGCGCCGCCGGGGCGGTGGCGGTCCAGCATCGCGCGGCGCAGATGGGCCAGATCCTCCTTCCCGGCGCCCTTGCGGGGGATCAGGACCAGATCGGCCTCCTGCAGGGCGCGGACGCCCTGCAGGGTCAGGTGGTCGGGATGGCCCGTGCCGGCCCCGATCAGCACCAGATCGATCATGCGTAGAGCCGGGGCGTCACCAGCCCGCTGCCGCGCAGGCCGCGGGCCGCCTTGGCGCCCGCCAGCACGGCCAGATCGACCAGCGGCTCGACCACGATGACCAGCAGATAGGCCGCGCCAAAGGACAGGACCCCCGCCGTCGCACCGGCGCCCTGACCATAGAACGCCCAGAACGCGACCCAGGCCACGATGCCCCCCTGATAGGTCGCCGACAGCGCCAGCGCCTGGCCATAGCGCAGGTCCACATAGGCGGTGCCCGGCGCGATCACCCGCCGCGCCACCGCCTGCAGCGCGAACAGCGGCACCAGCAGCGTGGTCACGTTCATTCCGTATTGCGGCAGATCGAACGGCGCGAAGAACAGTCCCTGGATCAGCAGGCCCAGGGCCAGCCCGATCGCCGCCGGCGCCGCGCCCAGGATCAGGAACAGCGTCGATCCCAGGATCAGGTGCACCTCGGACACGCCCACGGGCGCGGTGGGCAAGACCTGGAAGAACACGAAGGTCGCGGCCGTCGCCAGCGCCCCTCGCGCCGCCAGCGACGCCCCGCCCTGCGCGCGCAGGGCCTGGGCCGCCAGCCTCAGCGCGTAAAGCCCGGCCGTGGCGGCCGTGGCATAGCCCAGTATCAGCTTGGCGCCGGTGACGACGCCCTCTTCGATATGCATGTCATCCTCCTGTGGCCGTCCACCCGACGGCATGGGGTTGCCTGACATGGCCGGTTTCCTGGCTTGCGGGTCCGGGCGCGGCGTCGGCCTTCCCGGATCGCTCCAGTGGCATGGGTGACGCGCGCTCTCCGCATACAGTCGCGGGGGCGGCCGGGGCTTCGGGTGCCGCGATTGGGTCCACCCTTCCCCGTTCCCGATGAAGCCCGGCGTTTCACGCCTGACGGGCACCATTCAGACGGTCAGATAGACGGGATCGCAGGGCCTGCGTCAAGTCGCCGCCGGGGCGATCAGGTGAAAGAACGTGCCGGACACATGCCCGCCCCCGGACATCGTCCGGTGACTGCCGGTTTCCTCCACCGCGGCGCCGGTCGCGTCGGTCACGCGCGCCAAGGGCGCATCGGGCTGGGACAGGATCGAGGCATAGTGGAATTCATGCCCCCGCAGCGCCGTGCGACCCAGTCCCGGCAGGGCGGTCAGCGGATCGGCGCGGCGGTACCCCAGATGCATCCGGCGTTTGGCATAGCTGGTCTCCAACCCCAGCAGCCCCAACATCTGGTGTCGTTTTCCATCGGCATCCACCAGGCCTGCCCCAAGCGCCATGTAACCGCCGCATTCTCCATGCACCGGCCGCGTGCCCGCAAAGCGGTGCATGGCCGCGCGGAACCCGTCGCAGGCGGCCAGCCGGGGCGCGTGCAGCTCCGGGTATCCCCCCGGCAGCCAGCAGCAATCGGCGCTGTCATCCGGCCCCTCATCCGCCAGCGGCGAGAACGGCAGGATCGTGGCCCCCGCCCGCCGCCAGGCCTCCAGCACATGCGGATAGACGAAGCTGAAGGCCGCGTCGCGGGCCAGCGCGATCCGCCCGCCGGGGGGCGTCAGCGGGCGCGGCGCGGGCGCCTCGGGCAG
>NZ_VDDD01000112.1 GCF_006151785.1 Paracoccus marcusii | reverse complement strand
ACCGGCGGCCCGCACCGCCTCGGTCAGGGCCTGCGCCGCGGCAAGGCGTGCGGCCTCGGCATCCGACCAGCGGCGATACAGCAGCAGCCCCTCGGCCAGCCGCAGCGCGGCGCCGATCTCGCGGTACTTCGCCGCCGCACGCGCCTGCCGGGCCAGGGTCGCGGCCTGGGACGACAGCTGGTCCAGCGTGTCGTCGACGCGCGTCAGGTTGCCTTCGGCCCCGTTCAGCTTCAGCTCCGCCTCGTGGCGGCGCGCGTAAAGCCCCGAGATCCCCGCCGCCTCCTCCAGGATGCGGCGACGCGACTTGGGCTTGGCGCTGATCAGCTCGCTGATCTGGCCCTGCCGAACCAGCGCCGGGCTGTGCGCCCCGGTCGAGGCATCCGCAAACAGCATCTGCACGTCGCGCGCCCGCACGTCCTTGCCGGCGATCTTGTAGGCGCTGCCCGCGTCGCGGGTGATGCGACGGGTGATGTCGAACTGATCGTCCTCGTTGAAGCCCGCGGGCGCCAGACGGTCGCGGTTGTCGACGCTCAGCGAAACCTCGGCATGGGCACGGGCATTGCGGCGCGTGGTGCCTGCAAAGATCACGTCCTCCATCCCCTCGCCGCGCATCGCGGTGGGGCGGTTTTCGCCCATCACCCAACGCAGGGCCTCCAGCAGGTTGGACTTGCCGCAGCCGTTCGGGCCAACCACGCCCGTCAGCCCCTCGCGGATGACCAGATCGGTCGGGTCCACGAAGCTCTTGAAGCCGTTCAGTCGCAGGCGGTCAAAGCGCAAGGGTTGGGTCCAGATTCGATAAGGCTGGCGGATTGTCCATCCGCAGGGGGGACAAGTCAACCGGACCGCAAGATGTCGCCCCGCCGGGACAGTTTTCCACAAGATGCGCGGCGTTGCCACTGGCGCGACCGGGGGCTGCACGCTACTCTGGCGGCATGATCCGCAGCCTTGCCATCATCCTGACGTTCCAGCTGGTCGGAGAGATCACCTCGCGCGGCCTGGGCCTGCCCCTGCCCGGCCCGGTGGTCGGACTGATCGCGATGGTCGCGGCCTTCATGCTCCGCCCCGACCTGGCGCAGGCGATCCGCCCCACGGCGACGGGACTCTTGTCGCATCTGTCGCTGTTTTTCGTGCCTGCGGGGGTCGGCATCGTGGCCCACTGGGATCTGCTGCGCGAACAGGGGCTGGGGCTGGCGGCCGCCCTGACGGGATCGACGGTGCTGGCCATCGCCGCAGGGGCCTGGGCCTTCACCGCGGTGGCCCGCCTGACCGGATCCGAGGAACGCGCCGCCCTGAGGGATCAGGGGCATGAGTGATCCGGTCCTGATCTGGTCCTATCTGGCGCAGGGGCCGCTGCTGTGGCTGACCGCCACGCTCGTCGCGTACCTGGCGGGCGATGCGGTGTCGCGCAGGCTGGGCCGTGCCAGCTGGGCCAACCCCGTGCTGATCGCGGTGATCCTGCTGGCGGTGCTGCTGGGGATGACGGGGACAGGCTACGCCACCTATTTCGACGGCGCGCAGTTCGTGCATTTCATGCTAGGGCCGGCCACCGTGGCGCTGGCACTGCCGCTTTATGACAACCTGCCCCGCGTGCGGCGCGCGGCGTGGCCGATGCTGGCAGGGTTGCTGGCCGGATCCGGCGTCGCAGTCGTCTCGGCCCTGCTGATCGCCCGCGCCTTCAGGATCGAGGGATCGGTCCTGGCCTCGCTTGCACCGAAATCCACCACCGCACCCGTGGCCATCGGCATCGCCGAACAGCTGGGCGGTCAGCCCACGCTGACCGCGGCGCTGGTTCTGCTGACGGGCATCTTCGGCGCGATCGTGGTCACGCCTCTGCTGAACGCGATGAAGATCCGCGACTGGCGCGCGCGCGGATTTGCCGTGGGCGTCGCCGCGCATGGCATCGGCACGGCCCGGGCGTTCCAGGTGAACGCCACGGCGGGCGCGTTTTCGGGGATCGGCATGGGCCTAAACGCGGTGCTGACGGCGATCATCGCCCCGCTGGCCCTGCGTCTGTTCGGCAGCTAGGCGCTTTCGGGTATTTGGACAAAGAAGAAATCTGTCTCCTTTGTCCAAATACCCCCTTTGCCGGCCCCTATGGGTGGTCAGGCCGATTTGGGACGAAAGGCCTGGATCCGTGCAGGATCGGTCTCGATGCGCGCCGCACCCATCAGATCCAGGCAATAGGGAACAGCGGCAAAGACCGCATCCAGGCAGGTGGCGATGGCTGAGGGCTTCCCGGGGATGGTGATGATCAGGCTGCGCCCGCGGATCGCCGCGGTCTGGCGCGACAGGATGGCGGTCGGTACCTCGCGCAGGGAGGCGCGGCGCATCTCCTCTCCGAAGCCGGGCAGTTCCTTGTCCATCACGTCGGCCACGGCCTCGGGCGTCAGGTCGCGCGGTGCGGGGCCGGTGCCGCCAGTGACCAAGATCAGGTCCGCGCCCCCATCGGCCAGATCGCGCAGGGTGCTGGCGACGCTGTCGCGGCCGTCGGGAATGATGTGGCGGTCGATGGCCATGGGCGAGGTGACGACACCCCGCAGCCAGGCCTCGGCGCCGGGGCCGCCCTTGTCCTCGTACTCGCCTCGCGACGCGCGGTCGCTGACGGTGACGATGGCGATGCGGGCGGCCCCGGCGGTCATTTCGCCACGCGGGCGTTACGGTTCGCGATCAGCTTCAGGCGCAGGGCGTTCAGGCGGATGAAGCCCGCCGCGTCCTTCTGGTCATAGGCGCCGGCGTCGTCCTCGAAGGTCACATGCGCCTCGCTGTACAGCGAATGATCAGACCAGCGGCCCACGCAGGTCGCCAGACCCTTGTAGAGCTTCAGCCGCACCGTGCCGGTCACATGCTCCTGGCTCTTGTCGATCAGGGCCTGCAGCATCTCGCGCTCGGGGCTGAACCAGAAGCCGTTATAGATCAGTTCCGCATAGCGCGGCATGATCGAATCCTTCAGGTGGCCTGCGCCGCTGTCTAGGGTGATCTGCTCGATCCCGCGATGGGCTTCCAGCAGGACCGTGCCGCCCGGCGTCTCATAGATGCCGCGCGACTTCATGCCGACAAAGCGGTTCTCGACGAAATCCAGACGGCCGATGCCGTGCCGGCCGCCCAGTTCGTTCAGCTTGGTCAGAATCGTGGCGGGCGACATGGCCACGCCATTGATCGCGACCGCGTCGCCCTTCTCGAAGGTCACCTCGATGAATTCGGGCTGATCGGGGGCGTCTTCGGGGTTCACGGTGCGCTGATAGACATAGTCAGGCGCGGCCTCTGCAGGGTTCTCCAGCGCCTTGCCCTCACTCGAGGTGTGCAGCAGGTTCGCGTCCACGCTGAAGGGCGCCTCGCCGCGCTTGTCCTTGGCGATGGGGATCTGGTTCTTCTCGGCGAACTCGATCAGCTTGGTGCGGCTGGTCAGGTCCCATTCCCGCCATGGCGCGATCACCTTGATCGACGGGTCCAGCGCATAGGCCGACAGCTCGAACCGGACCTGGTCGTTGCCCTTGCCGGTCGCGCCATGCGCCACCGCATCCGCGCCCGATTCCTGCGCGATCCGCACCAGATGCTGAGAGATCAGCGGCCGCGCGATCGACGTGCCCAGCAGGTACAACCCCTCGTACAGCGCATTGGCCCGGAACATCGGGAAGACGAAATCGCGCACGAACTCCTCGCGCACGTCGACGATGTGAATGTTCTCGGCCGCAATGCCCAGCATCAGCGCCTTTTCGCGCGCGGGCTCCAGCTCCTCGCCCTGGCCCAGATCGGCGGTGAAGGTCACCACCTCGCAGCCGTATTCGGTCTGCAGCCATTTCAGGATGATCGAGGTATCAAGCCCCCCCGAATAGGCGAGGACGACTTTTTTCGGCGCGTCGGACATGCGGTTAACCCTTCGTCGAAGTTTCAGCGGGAATACGGCGATTTGCGCGTTGTCACAAGGGTTCGGGGGCGATTAGGGTCTGGGCGATTTCAAACGAGTGTTTTGATGCTGGCCTTTCGCCTTCTCCGCCATTCCATTCTGCAGCTGACCGGCAATCTGGGCGCGGCGCTGACGCTGTCGGTTCTGCCGCTGTTGCTGGCCGCCCTCGGCATCGGCATCGGGATGGCCGCGCGCCAGGCCCTAGCGGTCGGCGATCCGCCCGGGATCATTGTCGCAGTGGTGGCAGTGGCGATCGTCGCGACCTTCGTGCTGGCCTTCGTCAGCCTGGCTGCATCCTGGCATCGTCACGTCCTCCTGGGGGAACGCCCGCAGGTCTTTCGCAGCATCGGAGGTTCCGAGGCGCGCTATTTCTGGGCGGCGGTCAGGATGAGCCTCGTTATCATGCTGATCGTCTTCATGCCCATGATCCTCATCGTGGCGCTGACCTCGGCGTTGAACGGCAGCATCTACGTCACCATGCTGGCCAGCCTGATCATTGGGATCGCGGTGGCCATCATCGGCCTGCGCCTTGGAACAGGGCTGGCCGGGGCGGCCATCGGCGCGGCAAAGCCGCTGACGACCGGCTGGAAGGGGACGGAATCCTGTCTGGGCACCCTGCTCCTTCTGGCCGTGTTCAGCCAGATCCTGCAGACCATTCTGAACCTTGCGTCGCAGATCCCCGGTCTGGTGGGGTTGGTGGCCACGCTTCTGGCTGCCTGGCTGGGCACCCTGCTGTCGCTGTCGATCATCACCACGCTCTGGGGGCATTTCGTCGAGGGTCGCGCGCTGCGCTGACCCTTGCCAACAGGCCCGTTTCGCGGCATGGGCGGGGCATGGAAAACTTTGTCGCCGCCGTCCGTCTGGCCGAGGCCGCGCTTCGCGACCTGTTCGAGCCTACGCCCCTGCAACGCAACGACCATCTGTCGGCGAAATACGGCGCCGACATCTGGCTCAAGCGCGAGGACCTGACCCCAGTGCGCAGCTACAAGCTGCGCGGGGCGTTCAACGCGATGCGCAAGCAGGTCACGCCCGGCGCGCCCGGGCATTTCGTCTGCGCCAGTGCGGGGAACCATGCCCAGGGCGTGGCCTATGCCTGCCGCCATTTCGGCGCGCGCGGCACGATCTTCATGCCCATCACCACGCCGGGACAGAAGATCGACAAGACCCGCATGTTCGGCGGAGACGCGATCGAGATCGTACTGAAGGGCGACTATTTCGACCAGACCCTGGCCGCGGCCCAGGCCTTCTGCGCCGAACAGGGCGCGCAGTTCCTGTCGCCCTTCGACGCCCCCGACGTGATCGAGGGGCAGGCCACCGTCGGCATGGAGATGCTGGCGCAGCTTGGCCGCGCGCCCGACCTAGTCGTGCTGCCCGTGGGCGGGGGCGGCCTGTCAGCGGGCGTCACCAAGCTGCTGGCGACCCAGGCGCCGGACACCCGCTTTGCCTTTGCCGAACCCCTGGGCGGCGCCAGCCTCAAGGCCGCACTGCAGGAGGGGGCGCCCGTCGCCCTGCCGGCGGTGGACAGCTTCGTCGACGGTGCCGCGGTCGCGCGCATCGGAGCCTTGCCCTTCGAGGCGCTGCAGCGCTTTACCCCCGCCGACGTCTATCTGGCCCCCGAGGACCGCATCTGCCGCACCATGCTGGAGATGCTGAACACCGAAGGCGTGGTGCTGGAACCCGCGGGCGCGCTGGCGTTGGACGTGCTGGGCGATCTGGGCGACCTGTCCGGCAAGACCGTCGTCGCGGTCTGTTCGGGCGGCAATTTCGACTTCGAGCGTCTGCCCGAGGTCAAGGAGCGGGCCCAGCGGTTCCAGGGCGTGAAGAAGTATTTCGTGCTGCGCATGCCGCAGCGCCCCGGCGCGCTGCGCGATTTCCTGGACCTGCTGGGACCGAACGACGACATCGCGCGGTTCGAATACCTCAAGAAATCCGCCCGCAACTTCGGTTCGGTGCTGATCGGGATCGAGACGTCGGACCCGGCCAACCTGATCACGCTGATGGCGCGGCTGGACCGGTCAGGCTTTGCCTATCGCGACATCACGAACGACGGCATCCTGTCGGAACTGCTGGTCTGATCACGACGCGCGGGCGGCGGCCTGGCCGCTCAGGTCGCTGTCCATCACATGCGGCAGATCGCGCAGGAACAGCTGCTTTGTATGGCCGAAGCTGGCGCGCAGCGCCGCGGGGGCCAGGGCCGTCTGGTCGCCGCGGGCCAGCTGCTGTTCGGCGCGCAGGCACTGGGCGCAGAACTCGGTGAAGCCGATGTTCAGCGCCAGGCCGCGCAGCAGGTGCAGGTCCTCGGCCAGGTGCAGGGTGCGGCTGTCCAACGCGAACAGATGCGCCTCGATCTCGACCAGGATCATGTCGATGATGGGCAAAAGCTCCTCGGGGCCAAGCTCGTCGCGCAGCTCGATCACGCGGTTCCAATCGATCATTCCCCAAACCCTTCGAATCGCTGACATGCCCCTGTCTAGCGCGGTCGCCTTGCGAAAAGTTTAACCGCGGGAAACGGGGCGGTTTACCCGAAATTTACGACCGGCACGCTATGCATGGTCCCATGACAGCCGCGAATCGCCCCTCTCCCCTCTCCGACACGGCACCGCCCAAGCAGAAGCGGCTGGTGCTGCTGGTCGATGACAGCGCCGCGCAACGCCGGCTGCTGGCGCGGCTGCTGAAACGCGGCGGCTATGACGTGGTCGAGGCCGCCAACGGGGCCGAGGCGCTGCAGCTGTGCGAAAGGCTGGCCCCGGACCTCGTGCTGTCGGACTGGGTGATGCCCGAGATGACCGGCCTGCAGTTCTGCGCCGCGTTCCGCCAGTTGTCGCGCCCGAACTATGGCTATTTCGTGCTGCTGACGTCGAATGCCGACGCCCATGCCATCACCGAGGGCTTGCAGGCCGGCGCCGACGATTTCCTGACCAAGCCCGTGGCGCCCCAGGAACTGTTGGCGCGCCTTGCCGCCGGCGAGCGCATCCTGCGCATCGAGGAGGAGCTGCGCGCCAGCAACACCCAGCTGCGCCAGGCCCTGTCGCAGCTGTCCGAGACCCAGGCCGCGATGGAACGCGACCTGCGCGAGGCGCGCAAGCTGCAGCAGGGGCTGGTGCGCGAACGCTCCGGGCGGTTCGGCCAGATCGAGATCAGCCTGCTGTTGCGCCCAGCGGGCCATATCGGCGGCGACCTGGTGGGGTTCTTTCCCATCGGCGACGACAGGCTTGGCCTCTATGCGCTGGACGTATCAGGGCATGGCGTGACCGCGGCACTGCTGACGGCGCAGCTGTCGGTGCACCTGTCGGGGTCGTCCGACCAGAACATCGCGCTGCGCGGCGCGCTTGGCGGGGCGGATGCGGGGGGGCCGGCGGCGCTGGCACATTTCTTCAACACGATGATGCTGGAGGAGATGAACACCGACACCTACTTCACCATGATCTATGCCGAGCTGAACCACATGACCGGGCATCTGCGCATGGTCCAGGCGGGGCACCCCCACCCCGCGCTGCAACGGGCCGACGGCACGGTGACGCATCTAGGCGCGGGCGGCATGCCGATCGGCATCTTCGAAAGCCCGCTCTTCGACGAGATCGACATCACCCTTGGTCCCGGCGACCGTCTGCTGATCGCATCCGACGGCATCACCGAGGCCACGACCCCCAACGGCCGCCAGCTGGGCAATGACGGGCTTGAGGCGGTGATGCGCACCAACGCCTTCCTGAACGGCCATTCCTTCCTGGAATCAATGGCCTGGTCGGTGTCGGAATATTGCCGCGGCGAACGGCAGGACGACATGTCCGCGGTGCTGGTCGAGTTTCGTGGCACGGGCAAGGTCATCCGCCTGGACGACGGCTAGCGTCCCGCCAGCCACCCCGACAGCGCCGCACGCGACCCCGGATCAGCCAGCGCGTCCATCGCCTGCGCGGGCGTCATCCAATGCGCACTGTGTCCCGGTTCGGTCGGCGGCGACAGGCGGCTGATAGGCCGTGCCACCCAGATCTGACAGCGCTTTTCGGCGTGCATGTCGTAATCGGGCATGAAGCAGAACCGCCGATAGCTGCCCAGATAGCGCGGTGCGCCGATGGTCCAGCCGGTCTCCTCGGCCACCTCGCGGTGCAGGGCCGCCAAGGCGTGCTCTCCGGGGTCGATGCCGCCGCCGGGCAGCTGGAATTCGGGTTCGGGCGCCTGCTGATGCGTCAGCAGGATGCGCCCGTCGCGCCACAGGATCGCATAGGCGCCGGGCCTGCGGCGATAGCGGGGTCCGGTCAGCGGCGGTTGTCCGAAACGCGGGATCATGGGGCACCTGTCTGATTGCCCGCCCGTGATAGCCCGGACCGGGCGTGGCGGAAAGCGGCGTGCCCGGGCCCCCTTGGGATCGGCGGAAAATGCCTTATATTGGGCGCAACCGGGCGCGCAATGTCGGCGCCGACACCACCTCAAGGATCAATCATGAGTAAGATCAACCAGATCGCCTGGGACGACACCGTACTGCCCTTTCAACTTGACCGCAGCTCCATCCGGGGCCGCGTGGTGCGTCTGGACGGCGTCTTGGACCATATCCTGTCGCGTCACGACTATCCGCCCGCCGTCAGCGCCATGGTCGCCGAGATCGCGCTGCTGACCGCGCTGATCGGCCCGACCGTCAAGCTGCGCTGGAAGCTGAGCCTGCAGGTGCGCGGCAACGGCGCGATCCGCACGCTGGCCGCCGACTACTTCGCCCCCGAGGGCGAGAGCAAGCCCGCCCGCATCCGGGCCTGGGCCAGCTTCGACCCCGATCGCCTGGATGCCCGCGCCCCCCTCGAGCAGATCGGAGAGGGCTATTTCGCCATCCTGATCGACCAGGGACCGGGCAGCACCCCCTATCAGGGCATCACGCCGCTGACGGGCGGGTCGCTGTCGGCCTGCGCGCAGACCTATTTCGCGCAATCCGAACAGCTGCCGACGCGGTTCCAGCTGGCATCGGGTCAGTCGCGCCTGTCCGGTCAGGACGCGCAGTGGCGCGCCGGCGGCATGATGCTGCAGACTTTGCCCGGCAATCCGGCGCAGCCGACCGAGGGTGGCAGCGGCGAGGGCGGGCTGATCGAGGCGGCCGACATCCTGCAGGGCGCGGAATCCGAGGATTGGAGCCGAGCCAACATCCTGCTGGACACGGTCGAGACGCTGGAGCTGATCGGCCCCACCGTCGGCCCGACCGACCTGCTGCTGCGCCTGTTCCACGAGGAGACGCCGCGGGTCTTCGACGCGCACCGCGTGGAGTTCGGCTGTTCCTGCGACGCCGACCGGGTGCGGGGCACGCTTTCGATCTATTCGGCCAAGGACATCGCACACATGACCACCCCGGAGGGGACCGTGACCGCCGATTGCCAGTTCTGCGGCGCGCATTACGTCTTCGACCCGCAAAGCCTGGGCTTCGAGGCGACGGTGGATGCCGACGGCAACCCCCTGCCCGACAGCGACAGCGACAAGGCGGCCGAGTGACGGAGTGGTCAGAATCCCGCCTGCGCGACGCCCTGCGTCGCGCGGCGGACCCCAGCTCTGACTATGACCTGAACCCCGAAGCTGCGCCGCCGGACGCGCCCCTGCGCCCGGCGGGGGTGCTGGCGGCGTTTCGCGCCGATGACGGGCGCCTCGTCCTGACCAAGCGCGCGTCGGGGCTGCGCCACCATCCCGGCCAGATCGCCCTGCCCGGCGGCAAGGTCGATCCGGGCGACGCCGATGCCGTCGCCGCCGCCCTGCGCGAGGCGCGCGAGGAGATCGGCCTGGACCCCTTCCAAGTGCGCGTGCTGGGCTGCCTGCCGCCGCACCGCACCGTCACAGGCTTTTCCGTGACCCCGGTCCTGGCCGTGATCGACGGCCCCTTCGCCCCCGTCCCCGAGGCCGGAGAGGTGCAGGAGGCGTTCGACCTGCCCTTTGCGCATGTCGCCGACCCCGCCCGGTATCGCGTCGAACGCCGGCGCTGGCGCGGCGGCTGGCGCAGCTATCACGCGGCGCCGTTCGGGCCCTATTACCTGTGGGGCGCGACCGCGCGCATCCTGCTGGGACTGGCGCGGCGCCTATGACCCGGTTGCCCGCGCATGTGCTGGAGGATGCTGCCCTGATCCGGGTGCTGGACGCGCTGCAGGCAGAGGGCGATCACGCCTATCTGGTGGGCGGCGCGGTGCGCAACGCGCTGTTGGACCAACCCATCGACGACATCGACATCGCGACCGACGCCCTGCCCGACCGGGTGACCCGGCTGGCGCAGGCTGCGGGCCTCCGTGCGGTGCCCACGGGCATCGACCACGGCACCGTGACGCTGATCGCCGGCGGGCGCGGGTTCGAGGTCACGACCTTTCGCCGGGACGTCGACACCGACGGTCGCCGTGCCGTGGTCGCGTTCTCGACCGACCTGGCCCAGGACGCGGCGCGGCGCGATTTCACGATCAACGCGCTTTACGCGGGCCGCGACGGGGCGGTGATCGATCCGATGGGCGGCCTGCCCGATCTGGCCGCGCGTCGCCTGCGCTTTGTCGGCGACGCCCACGCGCGGATCACCGAGGATTACCTGCGCATCCTGCGCTTCTTCCGCTTTCTGGCCCGCTATGGGCAGGATGCCGACCCGGCCGCCGTCGCCGCCTGCGGCGCGCATCGCGACGGCCTGTCGCGCATCGCCCGCGAACGCATCGGGGCGGAACTGAAGAAACTGCTGGACGCGCCCGACCCCGGCCCGGCGGTCGCGCTGATGGACCGGACGGGGGTGCTGCATCAGTTGCTGCCCGGTGCCAATGCCGCGCGCCTGCAGGCGCTGCTGGACGCCGAACCCGCGCCCGGCGGCTGGCTGCGCCGTCTGGCGGCGCTTGGTCCGGTCCAGCCCGACCTGCGCCTGTCG
>NZ_VDDD01000111.1 GCF_006151785.1 Paracoccus marcusii | reverse complement strand
GGGTCGGAACGGGTCGCCCGGCCCGCCCCCATCGAGGGGGCCGTCCGGGCGTGCGGCTGGCGCCGCGACCCTGCCGCCGGCGCTGCACATTCGCGCGAGCGTGGCTTGCGCGGCCTGCCCCTGAAGTCCAAGTTGCCCCTCAGCAAGAGGAGGTTGCTCCACCCATGCGTTACCCCGCATCCCGTTCCGCCCTGGCAGTGGCCCTGGCGCTTGGCACGTCGCTGACCGGCCTGCCCGCCCTGGCGCAGGACGCCGCCGCCCCGATGCCCGACGGCGTCACCCATTTCACCCTTCCCAACGGCCTGGAGACGGTGGTCATCCAGGACGAGCGCGCGCCCGTCGTGGTGCAGATGGTCTGGTACAAGATCGGCGCGGCGGACGAGGTGCCGGGCAAGTCCGGCATCGCGCACTATCTGGAACACCTGATGTTCAAGGGCACCGATACGCTGGAGCCTGGAGAGTTGTCCAAGACGGTGACGGCGAACGGGGGCAGCGACAACGCCTTCACTTCGTGGGATTTCACGGCCTATTTCCAACGCATCGCCAGCGACCGCCTGCCCTTGGTGATGGGGATGGAAGCCGACCGCATGGCAAACCTGAACATCCGCGATGAGGACTGGCAGGCCGAACGCCAGGTCGTGCTGGAGGAGCGTGCGCAGCGTGTCGACAGCGACCCCGCCGCCCTGTTCGCCGAGGAGCTGAACGCGGTCGTCTATGACAACCACCCCTATGGCCGGCCGATCATCGGCTGGCGCGACGAGATCGAGGCGCTGACCCGCGACGACGCGGTCGCCTGGTACGACACGCATTATTCTCCGAACGAGGCCGTTCTGGTCATCGCCGGCGACGTCACCCCCGAGGAGGCGCGTGCCCTGGCCGAGGAGCATTACGGTGCCATCCCCGCCAAGGGCGAGGCCGAACCGCGCATCCGCCCGCAAGAGCCGCCCAAGCGGACCGCGCGGCGGCTGGAGATGTCGGACCCGCGCGTCGCGCAGCCCCGGATGATCCGCACAGTGCTGGCCGCGGAACGCGATCCGGGCGCGCAGGAGGATGCGGCGGCGCTGACCGTGCTGGCGGCGCTGCTGGGCGGGTCGTCGCAGACCTCGTATCTGGCGCAGCAGCTGACCCTGCCGGGAACCGCGCTGTGGGCGGGGGCCAGCTATGACGGGCTGTCGCTGGACCGGACCGAATTCATGCTGTCGCTGGTTCCGGCCGAGGGCACCCCGCCCGAGGAGGCCGAAGCGGCATTGGACGAGGCGCTGGCGCAGTTTCTGGCCGAGGGTCCGGACGAGGCCGACCTGGAGCGCGTCAAGACCCGCATCCGGGCCGAGGAGATCTATTCGCGCGATTCGGCGCATGGCCGGGCCTATGACTATGGCCAGGGGCTGTCGACCAGCCTGACCGTGCAGGACGTGAACGACTGGCCCGACATCCTGGACGCGGTCACCGCCGAGGACGTGATGGCCGCCGCCCGCGACGTGCTGCAGGCGCCCGCCGTGACCGGCTGGCTGCTGCCCGCCCCCGCGGAGGCGGAGGCCGCCGCGACCCAAGAACCGGCCCCGGCCACCCCCGACGAACAGACCGAGGTGCAAGGATGATCCGTGCCGCAATCGCCACCGTTCTTGCCCTGCTGGCCGTGCCGGCGCAGGCGATCGAGATCCAGGACGTCACCTCTCCGGGCGGGATCAAGGCCTGGCTGGTCCAGGACGACAGCATCCCCTTTGTGGCGCTGGACATCCAGTTCCGCGGCGGTGCCAGCATGGACACCGAGGGCAAGCGCGGCGCCGTCAACATGATGACCGCGCTGCTGGAGGAGGGCGCCGGGTCGAACAGCGCCACGCAGTTCGCCCAGGCGATCGAGGACCTGGGCGCACGGCTGTCCTTTTCGGCCAGCGACGACACGGTGTCCGTGGGCTTCCAGTCCCTGACCGAGAACCGCGACGCCGCCGCCGACCTGCTGGCTCAGGCGCTGGCGCAGCCGCGGTTCGACGACGATGCGCTGACGCGCGTGCGCGGACAGGTGCAGGCGGTGATCCGGTCCGAGGCGACCGATCCGAACAGCATCGCCGCCAAGGAGATGGCGGCGCAGGCCTGGGGCGAGCATCCCTATGCGACCTCGATCAACGGGACGGCGGAGAGCGTCGCGGCCCTGACCAGGCAGGACCTGGTGGCGGCCAAGAACCGCGTGCTGGCGCGCGACCGGGTGGTCGTGGGCGCGGCGGGCGACATCTCGGCCGAGGAGCTGGGGCTGCTGCTGGACCGCATCCTGGGCGGGTTGCCGGAACAGGCGACCGCCCCCCTGCCCGAGCAGGCGGAGCTGCAGGTGACCGGCGGCACGACGGTCATCGACTGGGACAGCCCGCAGACCGTGGTGGCCTTTGCCGGGCCGGGCATCCCGATCGACGACCCCGATTATTTCGCGGCTTTCGTCGCCAACCACATCCTGGGCGGCGGGGGCTTCAGTTCCCGCCTGATGGAGGAGATCCGCGAGAAGCGCGGGCTGACCTATGGCGTGGGAACGGCGCTGGCCACGGGGCTGTACGGCCAGACCTGGCAGGGCGGCATGTCGGGATCGAACGCCACCACGGCCGAGGCGGTGGAGCTGATCCGCGCCGAATGGGCCCGCATGGCCGAGGGTGTGACGGACCAGGAACTGACCGATGCCAAGACCTATCTGACCGGGGAATATCCCCTGCGGTTCGACGGGAACGGACGCATCGCATCGATCCTGGCAGGCATGCAGCTGATAGGATTCCCGATCGACTATATCGATACCCGCAATGCCAAGGTCGAGGCGGTGACGTCCGAGGACGTGTCCCGCGTGGCGCAGCGCCTGCTGGACCCCAAACGGCTGCGCTTCGTGCTGGTCGGCCGCCCCGAGGGGATCGAATCGGACCCTGTCACCAACTGAACGGACAACAGCGGTGGCGCCGCGCCCCCAAGGGGCGCGGCGCGGTCGTTCCGGGGGGCTGATGTCCCGCGAATCTCTGGCAGCCGCGGGGCAGTCCTGCTAGATTTGGGGCGATGAACAGCCATGCCCCCAAGATACGCCCCGACGGCCGCCCCGTGATCCGCCAGCTGGACGAGGCCACCGCCAACCGCATCGCGGCGGGCGAGGTGGTCGAGCGCCCGGCCTCGGCGGTCAAGGAACTGGTCGAGAACGCGCTGGACGCCGGCGCCACCCGGATCGAGATCGCCATCCAGGACGGCGGCAAGCGGCTGATCCGCGTCACCGACGACGGCTGCGGCATGGTGCCGGACGACCTGCCGCTGGCCCTGTCGCGCCATGCCACAAGCAAGATCGACGGGACCGACCTGCTGGCCATCACCAGCTTCGGCTTTCGCGGCGAGGCGCTGCCCTCGCTTGGCGCGGTCGGGCGGCTGACCATCACCTCGCGCACGCTGGGGGGCGAGGGGGCGTCCATCGCGGTCACCGGGGGGCGGCTGGACCCGCTGCGCCCGGCGGCCGCCAATTGCGGCACCGTGGTCGAGCTGCGCGACCTGTTCTTTGCCACGCCCGCGCGGCTGAAGTTCCTGCGCACCGACCGGGCCGAGACGCAGGCGGTGGCCGACACGGTGCGCCGCCTGGCGATGGCCGAACCCTATGTGGGCTTTTCGCTGACCGCCGACGGGCGCGAGATCTTTCGCGCCGATGCCGAGCAGGGAGAGCTGTTCGGGGCGCTGACCACGCGGCTGACCCGGCTGATGGGGGCTGATTTCATCGACAACGCCCTGCCCATGGATGCAGAACGCGACGGGATCACCCTGACGGGCTATGCCGCCCTGCCGACCTATTCGCGCGGGGCGGCGGTGGCGCAGCATCTGTATGTGAACGGGCGGCCGGTGCGCGACAAGCTGCTGACCGGGGCGCTCAGGGCGGGCTACATGGACGTGCTGGCGGCGGGCCGGCATCCGGCGGCGGTGCTGTTTCTGGAATGCGATCCGCAGATGGTGGACGTGAACGTCCACCCGGCCAAGGCCGAGGTGCGGTTCCGCGACCCGCAATCGGCCCGCGGGCTGGTCGTGGGCAGCCTGCGCCACGCGATGGCGGGGGCCGGGCACCGCGCCTCCAGCACGGTAGGCGACGCGACGCTGCAGGCGGTGCAGGTCGAACCGGGGCCCGAACCTTTGGCCGAAAACCGGTCAGACCCGCGGCCCGCATGGCAGGCCGACAGGCCGTCGGCGGCGGCCGTGCGGGCGGCGCTGGACCTGCAGATGCCGGGCTTTGCCGAGACGCCGTCGGCGCGGTTCGACCCGGTCGTGGCCGACGCGCCGATGGAGGACGCGCCCCTGGGGGCCGCGCGCGCGCAGATCCACGAAAACTACATCATCGCGCAGACGCCCGACGGGCTGGTGATCGTCGATCAGCATGCCGCCCATGAACGGCTGGTCTATGAGCGGCTGAAGGCGCAGGCGCAGGCCGCGGGCATCCCGGCCCAGGCCCTGCTGATCCCCGAGATCGTCGAGCTGTCCCCGGCCGATGCCGATCGCATCCTGTCCATCGCTGCCGATCTGGCCGCGCTTGGTCTGGTGGTCGAGCCGTTCGGCCCGGGCGCGGTCGCGCTGCGCGAGGTGCCCGCGATGCTGGCGCGGCTGGACGGGCGCGCGCTGATCCGCGACATCCTGGACGATCTGGCCGATCAGGGCGCCTCGGACCGGCTGCAGGCACGCATCGATGCGGTGCTGTCGTCGATGGCCTGCCACGGGTCGGTCCGGTCCGGCCGCCGGATGGGCGCGGACGAGATGAACGCCCTGCTGCGCGAGATGGAGCGGACGCCGAAATCGGGCCAGTGCAATCACGGCCGTCCGACCTGGGTCAAGCTGCAGCTGTCGGACATCGAACGCCTGTTCGGTCGCAGGGATTGACGCAGGGCGCGCGCGGATCGATCCTGTGCCCAGCCAGGAGGTGCCGCGATGCTGCAGATTGCCGTCGACAAGATCGCCCATGTGATCATCCGCGCCCGCGATTACGAAAGCGGCGTGAATCCCTGGGCCCATCAGGGCAGCGGACGCCAGCATGGCACCCGGTCCGAACTGCACGACTTCATCGCGGGCCTGAACGAGGATGAGCAGGCCAGCCTGGTCGCGGTGATGTGGATCGGGCGCGACAGCTTTGAGCCGTCCGAACTGGAGGAGGCGATCCGCACCGCCCGGATCGAACGGACCATCCCGACCGAGGATTACCTGATGGGCGAACCCCGACTGGCCGATCTGCTGGAGGCCGGGCTGGAGGGGCTGGGCATCTCTCCCGGCGACATCGAGGACGACCTGCAGCGTCCGGTATGACGAAGGGCGGCCCCGCAGGACCGCCCCAGGACCGATTGTGGCCGGATCAGCCTTCCGGGGTCAGGCGAACCAGACGGCCGTTCTCCTCGTCGGTGATGACGACCAGGGCGCCATCCTGGGCAACCTCGACCTCGCGGACGCGGCCGATGCCCTGGGCCAGGCGCGCCTCTCCGGTCACGCTGGTGCCGTCAAGTTCCAGTCGGATGATGTCGCCCGACCGCAACCCGCCGATCAGCGCGTCGCCCTGCCAGTTGGGGAACATGTCGCCGTCATAGAAGGCCATGCCGCTGATCGCGGGCGACGGATCCCAGTAATAGACCGGCTGTTCGGTACCCTCGACCTGGGTCGCGCCCATCTGAGCCCCGCTATAGTCGGTGCCGTAGGTGGCCAGGGGCCAGCCATAGTTCAGGCCGCCATCGACGGCGTTCAGCTCGTCACCGCCCTTGGGGCCGTGCTCGTTCATCCACAGCTGGCCGTCAGGGCCCATCGCGGCGCCCTGGATGTTGCGATGACCGATGGACCAGATCTCGGGCAGCGCGCCCTCGATTCCGGCCCCGGCCGGGGCGCCGTCGGTGGCGTTGATGCGGATGATCTTGCCCAATGTCGCCTGCGAGTCCTGGGCGTATTGGCGGGGTTCGGGGTCGCTGCGTTCGCCCAGGCCGACAAAGATGTGGCCTTCGCCGTCATGCACGATCCGCGCGCCGAAATGCTTGGTCGAGGCCCATGCCGGCTGCTGCTGCCAGATGCGCTGGACATCGTCCATCATGGTGCCGTCCTCGGATAGGATACCGGTCGCGACGGCGGTGGCGTTCGTGCCGTCGCCGCGCGGTTCGGCATAGGTCCACCAGACGCGGCGGGTGTCGGCGAAATCGTCCGCGACGGACACGTCGTGCAGGCCGCCCTGGTCGCGGGCATCGACCTCGGGCAGGCCCTGAATGGGTTCGGACAAGGTACCGTCGGTGGTATAGATGCGCATCCGGCCGGGGCGTTCGGTAATCAGCCAGTTCCCGTCGGGCAATTCCTGCAGGCCCCAGGGATGCTCCAGCCCCTCGACCAGGACCTGCTGCTGCAGGCCGGTGCTGTCCAGCATGGGCGCGCGGGTCTGGCCTTCGAAGGCGGGCTTCTGGTCATAGGCGGCCCCGTTGGGGGCAGCATCGTTGAAACCCTGCGCCGCGGCCATCGAGGCCAGGAATCCTGTGGCGGCAAGGGTGGTCAGGCTTGTCGTCGTACGGCGCGTCATGGGGTCCTCCGATCCGGTGAATACCCTGCCCAATTCGTGACACGGCCCGGCGTTCCCCCCTGCGGCAACACGTCCCTGTCAGGCGGCCGTGACGGCGCCCATGTCAGCGCGCGTCGCGATGATCGCGAAACAACGCACCCGCCCGGCCCCAGGCGCCCGCGTCAAGGTCGTCCAGCCCCTGCAGCACGGGCAGCAGCTGGGCCGCGTAATCCTCGCTGCTTTCACGCGGCAGCATCGAGGGCAGGTTGTCGATCGCCATCACGTCCAGCACTGGCGCATCCGCCACCCGCAGGACCGGCGCGTCCCAAGTGGTGGTGCGGTCATAGACCTTGATCGGGGAAAAATCGCTGGTCGGGTCGCAGGCCACGTCGCCGATAACGCTCAGCGCACGGCCCGGCGCCACGGCATCGGCGGGCACGAAGACCGGGGCGCCGGGATGGGCCAGGATCGCATTGACGAAGACATCGTGCATCAGCACCTCGGGGAAGGGGCCGCCATGGGCGGTCTCGGTCATGTCCCACCCGGTCACGGTGACGCCCATCGCGGTCAGCAGGTCGGCCGCGCCGCTGCCAACGCGGCCCTTGGCGCCGATGACGATGGTCCGCGGACGCGGGCGGCCGGTGGCGTCCAGCCGCGCCCGCAGGTCGTCCAGCAGGTGGTGCCGGTCGGGATAGGCGGCCACCGGGCCGCAGATGCCGCCCGACTGCTGCGCGGCCCAGGCCATCAGCGACACCGCCGCCCCCGCATAGCCCGCCCAGTACCCGAAGGCCGCCAGCCTGCGCCCCGTGTCGTCGGTCAGATATTCTAGGTCATACAGCGCCCCGCCCCCGGCCCGGAACCGGTCCAGCAGCACCCGACCCGCGGGCTGGCCCTTGAAGGCGTGGCCGAACATCACATGGCGATGGCGCAGGGGAGTGCCGTCCTCGGGCAGCTCCTTGAGGCCGAAGACGATGGCGTTGTCGGGCGCGGTGGGCCAGCTGCCCTCGGGGGTGATGGCCGCGCCGGCCTTGGCATAGGCGTCGGTCGGGATGATCCGGCGGGGGCTGTCCTCGACCGTGACGCGCATGCCCTGCCCGATCAGCGCGGCGACCCCGTCCGGGGTGATGCCCACGCGATCCTCGTTCGGGCGGCTTTCCGCCCTGACCCACAGATGTGTCATCCCGATCCCCTGCCATGGCTTGCGCCCCAAGCTGTAGGTCACGCGGCAATGCGCCGCAAGCACAGGCCGGAACCCCCGGCACGCTGCCGGGGTTGGCCTTTCTTTCCCCCGTTCCGCAGGAGCCAGCATGCACCTGACCCGTCGCACCGGACTGAAACTGGCCGCAGCCCTGATGGGCACTGCCGTCCTGCCCGCCTTGGTCCTGCCCCGCGCCGCCCGCGCGCAGGACGCCGGCTTTCGCCATGCGGTCGAGGGTGGAGAGGTCGTGATCCACCCCGTCGATCACGCCAGCATGGTCCTGGAGACGCCCGCGGGGGTGATCTATGTCGATCCGGTCGGCGGGGCCGAGGCCTATGCCGACCTGCCTGCGCCCGACCTGATCCTGATCACCCATGAACACGGCGACCATTACGACCAGCCGACGCTGGACGCCCTGCCCGAGGTGCCGATGATCGCCAACCCCGCCGTGGCCGGGATGCTGCCTGCCGCCATGGCCGAACGCACCACGACGATGGCCAATGGCGACAGCGGAGAGGCCCTGGGCCTGCCGATCGAGGCCATCCCCGCCTACAACATCACCGAGGACCGGCTGCAGAACCATCCGCAGGGCCGCGACAACGGCTATATCCTGACCATCGGTGGCCAGCGCTTCCTGATCGCCGGCGATACCGAGGATACGCCCGAACTGCGCGCCCTGACCGACATCCATGTGGCGTTCCTGCCGATGAACCTGCCCTATACGATGTCGGTGGATCAGGCGGCGGCGGCGGTCACGGCCTTTGCCCCCGACGTGGTCTATCCGTACCACCACCGGGGCAGCGACCTGGACGCGTTCACGGCCTTGGTGGCCGAGGGCGGGTCGGGCACGCAGGTCGTCGTGGCACCGTGGTATGCCGAGGCGGACGCCTAGAACGGCACCTTGGCCGAAAACCCTGTCTGCACCCCGGTGTCGGGGTGGCGGAACCGCAGGCTTTCGGCATGCAGCATCAGGCGGGGATGGTCGGCGGCCGTCCCCGTCGCATAAAGCGGATCGCCCAGAATCGGGTGGCCCAGGGACGCCATGTGCACCCGCAGTTGGTGGCTGCGCCCTGTGACGGGCATCAGGCGCACCCGTGTTTCCGCATCGGTCGCGCGGACAACGCGCCAGTCGGTCTGGGCGGGCCGACCAGCGCCATGGTCGACCTTCTGGCGGGGCCGGTTCGGCCAGTCCACGATCAGCGGCAGGTCGACCCGACCGGTCTCCGGCTGCAGGCGGCCCGAGAGCCGCGCGACATAGACCTTCTTGGTCAGCCGATCCTCGAACTGCTTGGACAGGTCGCGCTGCGCCTGCGGGGTCAAGGCAAAGACCATCACACCCGACGTGTCCAAATCCAGCCGATGCACCAGCAGCACGGTGGGAAACGCTTCGCGCAGGCGGGCGATCAGGCAGTCGGCCCGATCCTCGCCGCGCCCCGGCACCGACAGCAACCCCGCCTGCTTGTCCACCACCAGCACGTGGTCGTCGGCATGCAGGACCACCGGGATGTCCGGCGGCGGGGCATAGACGAATTCGGTCATTTCCAGACGAGGCGCAGCGCCAGCCCCGCGAACATGACGGCGGCGATCTTGTTGACCATCCCCAGCCGCTTGCCGATCACCCCGCCTGCGATCCCGCCGACGATGCCGTATCCCATGGTCACCAGCGTCCCCGTGAATGCGAAGATCAGCCCCAGGCCCAGGATCTGCTGCCAGACCGGGCCCCAGGCGGGGTTGGTGAACTGCGGCAGGAAGGCCAGCAGGAACAGGACCGGCTTGGGGTTCAGCGCGTTGGACAGGAACCCGCGGCGGATGATGTTCCAGACCCTGACGCTGCCCCGGGCCGACGGGTCGATGTCGCCCGACCGCCAGCTTTTCCACGCCAGCCACAGCAGATAGGCCGCGCCCGCGTATTTGATGGCGCGCAACGCTTCGGGATGGGCGGCGACGATCGCGCCCAGGCCCACGGTCGCCAGCGCCACGTGCATCAGCACGCCCAGGCCCACGCCGAACCCGGCCCAGGCCCCGGCGCGCGGCCCGCCCTGGATGCCGCAGGCGCTGGCGAAGAACACGTCCTGACCGGGCGCAAAGTTCAGGACCAGCCCGCCCGCGATGAACGCGGTCAGCTGTCCCACAGGAATGTTCGCCAAGGTGTCCCAGATCATCCTGCTGCCATCCCCATCGTGATCACAGATGCCCGAAGGCGTCCGCCAGAATCGCCGTCAACGCATCCGCGTCGGCCTGACCAAAGGCATCCGGGCGGTCGCTGTCGATGTCCAGCACCCCGATCAGCCGCCCGCCCGCGCCCAGGACAGGCAGCACGATCTCGGATCGGGTGCTGCTGGAACAGGCGATGTGGCCCGGGAAGGCCTCGACATCGGGCACGATCTGAACCGTTCGCGTGCGCGCCGCCGCCCCGCAGACCCCGCGCGAGAACGGGATGACCAGGCAGCCGTGCCCGCCCTGATAGGGCCCGATCTTCAGCAGCTCGGGGCCCACCACGCGATAGAAGCCGGTCCAGTCGAACCGGTCGTCGGAATGATGCAGTTCGCAGGCGACGGTCGCCATCAGCGCGACCTCGTCGGTCTCGCCCGCACACAGGGCCCGGATGCGGGCCGACAGATCGTCATAATCGCTCATCCGCATATCCTTACGCGGGGCCGTCGGGACAGGAAAGCCCGCCCGTTCACCGCCGCGACGATTGCGGCGGGGACGCGGACCATTGCCCCGGCAACCGCTTGGCGGCACTGTCGCGCCATGACGCTGCGCACCCGCATCCTGACGCTGATCCTGATCGTCCAACTGGGCCTGATCGCGCTGCTGGCCCTGGGCAGCCTGGACCGGCTGCGCCGCGACATCGCCACCGAAACGCGCATGGGCGCCGAGACGGCGCGCAACCTGGTGCTGGCCACGATTGGCACGATGCAGGGGGCCGTGCCGCCCGACCGCATCATGGCGCGGCTGCCCGAACGGCTGACCGAACCCCGCCATGCCCGCATCGGCATCCTGAACGCGCTGGACGGCACGCTGCGCCAGCCCGCGGGTCCGCCCGACCCGGCGCTGCGCGCACCCGGCTGGTTCGCGGCCCTGGTCGCCCCCGACCCCCAGGAGACCCGCCTGCC
>NZ_VDDD01000010.1 GCF_006151785.1 Paracoccus marcusii | reverse complement strand
TCAGGCCCGCGCCCAGGCCGAAGCCCGCGCCCGCGCCCAGGCCCAGGCCGAGGCGCAGGCCGCAGCGTCGCGCAACCAGCAGTACCGCCCGCCCGAGGTCGACAGCGAGCCCGAGGTCATGGCCGCCGTCCCGCAGAACGCCATCGGCAATGCCGCCGCCAGCGCGACGGTCAAGGACGGCATCCAGCTGAGCAACACCCAGATCATCGGCACGATCGGCGCGGGCCGGGCAAGCCGGGCATTGGTCCGCCTGTCCAACGGTCGCGTGCTGACGCTGCGCATCGGCGACCGCATCAACGGCGGCACCATCAGCGAGATCGGCGACAGCCGCATCACCTATCAAAAACAGGGCCGTGCCCACGCGCTTGGGGTCCTGAACGGCCAATAGATCCGGTCACCCGTCCAGACGGGTGATCGTGAAGCCCTCGTCCTGCAGCAGCGACAGGACCCCCGCCTCTCCGGGCAGGTGCAGCGCACCGAAGGCTGCGACAATTCCCTCATCCCCGGCCTCGGCGGCACCCTCCAGCAGCGGTGCGATCCACGCGCGGTTGCGATCGTCCATCAGCCGGGTCTGGGCCAGGTCCATCTGGCGATCGACCTCTTCCCTGGACAATCCGGAATTGGCATAGGCGTCGAAACGCCCGAATTCCCAGATCTTCCAGACATCCCCGTCGAAATAGGCATCCGTCAGCGTCACCGCGTAATCGTCGGCATAGCTGGCCGCCGGCAGGCTTGCGCGGATCATGTCCAGCTCCTGTTCGGGCGTCAGGCCCTCGAACAGGCCGAAGATGGTGTCCCACGGCTCCAGCGAGCGGACGGGCGTGCCCGCGTCCTGCGCCTCGGCCACCAGCAGGTGGTCCAGGCCGCCGGACTCTCCTCCCTGCTCGGCCATGGTGCGGACCATGCAGGGAGAGACGCCCAGCATCAGCGCGACATACCAGGGCCGCATCCGGGCGGTGATGACACCCGGCGTGCCGCGATCCGACATGGCCTGCGACAGCGCATCCCATTCGTCGGGCGACAGGCGTTCCGGCAGGGTGGGCCCGTCGGGATCGACCATCAGGGTCGGATCCTCGGTCAGCGCCTTGGTCAGGCGGGCCTCCTCGGCGGGGGCGGCCTCGACATAGAGCGCATGGGCCTGATCTATCAGCGGGCGGACACGCTCGATCATCGGTTGATGGCGCGCGTCGCCGAAGTGATAGGTGCCCACCAGCGTGATGCGCTGATCGTCGCGCACGGCCTGGTACAGCAGGCCCTGGCGAAAGGGGACGTCGCGGCTGGCGGCCTCGATCGCCGCGGCGCGTTCGGCGGGCATGGTGTCGAACAGGTTCTGGCCGGTGCAGGCGGCCATCGCGCCATGTCCCGACAGGGCGAACAGGGCGGCGGCAATCGTCAGTCGCATGGGTATCCTTGCTGGTCCGTCAATGGCCGCCAGACTGTCATGTTTGCCCCCCTGCCGCCAGACACCAGACCGCGATGACCCGTTGACAGGCTTGGGCGATTTGCCTATCTAGCCGTCATTGGCACTCGCACCCGGTGAGTGCCAACAAAGCAACACTGCAACCTGAATCAAGGAGTGTTCGACAATGGCATTTAAACCGCTGCATGACCGCGTGCTGGTCCGTCGCGTCCAATCGGAAGAGAAGACCAAGGGCGGCCTGATCATCCCCGACAACGCCAAGGAAAAGCCCGCCGAGGGCGAGATCATTTCCGTGGGCGAAGGCGCGCGCAAGGATTCGGGCGAACTGATCGCACCGTCGGTTTCGGCTGGCGACCGCGTCCTGTTCGGCAAATGGTCAGGCACCGAAGTCACGGTCGACGGCGAAGAGCTGCTGATCATGAAGGAAAGCGACATCCTGGGCGTGCTGAGCTGATCGGCCCCAAGACGCTTCCCTCCCCCAACATTCAGGAGATTTTCCATGGCTGCTAAAGAAGTCAAGTTCGGTACCGACGCGCGCGACCGCATGCTGCGCGGCGTCAACATCCTGGCCGATGCCGTCAAGGTGACCCTGGGCCCGAAAGGCCGCAACGTGGTCATCGACAAGTCCTTCGGTGCGCCCCGCATCACCAAGGACGGCGTGTCGGTCGCCAAGGAGATCGAACTGTCCGACAAGTTCGAGAACATGGGCGCCCAGATGGTCCGCGAAGTCGCTTCGCGCACCAACGACGAGGCCGGTGACGGCACCACCACCGCGACGGTCCTGGCTCAGGCCATCGTCAAGGAAGGCATGAAGGCGGTCGCCGCCGGCATGAACCCGATGGACCTGAAGCGCGGCATCGACCTGGCCACCTCGAAGGTCGTCGAGGCCATCAAGGCCGCCTCGCGCCCGGTGAACGACAGCGACGAAGTCGCCCAGGTCGGCACCATCTCGGCCAACGGCGAAGCCTCGATCGGTCGTCAGATCGCCGACGCGATGCAGAAGGTCGGCAACGAGGGTGTCATCACCGTCGAAGAGAACAAGGGGATGGAGACCGAGGTCGAAGTCGTCGAAGGCATGCAGTTCGACCGCGGCTACCTGTCGCCCTACTTCGTGACCAACCCCGACAAGATGGTCGCCGATCTGGAAGACGCTTACATCCTGCTGCACGAGAAGAAGCTGTCGTCGCTGCAGCCGATGGTGCCGCTGCTGGAAGCCGTCATCCAGTCGGGCAAGCCGCTGGTCATCATCTCGGAAGACGTCGAGGGCGAGGCTCTGGCCACGCTGGTCGTCAACAAGCTGCGCGGCGGCCTGAAGATCGCTGCCGTCAAGGCACCGGGCTTTGGTGATCGTCGCAAGGCGATGCTGCAGGATCTGGCGATCCTGACCGGCGGTCAGGTCATCAGCGAAGACCTGGGCATGAAGCTGGAGAATGTCGGCATCGACATGCTGGGCCGCGCCAAAAAGATCACGATCAACAAGGACACCACCACCATCGTCGATGGCGCCGGTGACAAGGCCGAGATCGAGGCACGCGTCAGCCAGATCCGTCAGCAGATCGAGGAAACCACCTCGGACTACGACAAGGAGAAGCTGCAGGAGCGCGTGGCCAAGCTGGCCGGCGGTGTTGCCGTGATCCGCGTCGGCGGCATGTCCGAAATCGAGGTCAAAGAGCGCAAGGACCGCGTCGATGACGCGCTGAACGCGACCCGTGCAGCTGTCCAGGAAGGCGTTGTCGTCGGCGGCGGCGTGGCTCTGGTGCAGGGCGGCAAGGTTCTGGAAGGCCTGACCGGCGCAAACAGCGACCAGGACGCAGGCATCGCCATCGTCCGCCGCGCGCTGGAGGCCCCGATGCGCCAGATCGCCGAAAACGCAGGCGTCGACGGCGCCGTCGTGGCCGGCAAGGTCCGCGAGTCGTCCGACAAGTCGTTTGGCTTCAACGCCCAGACCGAGGAATATGGCGACATGTTCAAGTTCGGCGTGATCGACCCCGCAAAGGTCGTCCGCACCGCGCTGGAAGACGCCTCGTCGGTGGCCGGCCTGCTGATCACGACCGAAGCCATGATCGCCGAGAAGCCCGAGCCCAAGGGCCAGGGTGGTGCCGGCGGCGGCATGCCTGACATGGGCGGCATGGGCGGGATGATGTAATCATCCCCCTGCCCCTTGGCAGAACAGGAAAGGGCGCCCCGCGGGGCGCCCTTTTCGCATCCGACAGGGCCGATGGCCCATCTACTTGACGATGCCGACGACGCCGATCGACTTACACAGCGACAGAAAGCGCGACTGCGCGACCTCGCCCATCAGGTGACGGCCAGTGGATGTCAGGCGCAGCTCCAGCGTGCCGGCCGGGGTCAGGCGCAGGCTGGCCGCATCGGACGGATCGTCGATCGCGAACATCGCGCCAAAGCGCATCGCCTTGCCCAGGATCTCGGCCGCGCGGATCTCGTCGTCATCCAGCAGCGCGAACAGCGGTGCCATCTGCGATTCCGCACGGTTGTTCTTGTAGCGGTGCAGCAGCGCCAGCCCCAGGAAGATCCGCTCGGGGTGGCTCAGCGCCGCCATGTTCGCGCGCGTGACGTTGTCGAAGCAGGCCTCGGCCCGGTAATCGGGGTGGGCGCGCCATGCGGTGTCGTGCAGCAGGCAGGCCGCCCGCATCAGGCGGTCACGTTCGGGCGTCAGGTTCGGGAACAGCGGCAGCAGGAACTGGTAAAGCTTCTTGCCGAAACCCGGCAGGCGGGCCATCTGCTTTTCGGTGAAGCGCGCCGCCTCGATCAGGGGATCGCGCTTGCGAAGCGTCGTCGACATGTGCTCATAGAGCAGCCCTTCGCGGATGCCATAGCTGGACACCGCCAGCTCCTTGGGACCGAACACCTCGATCATCTGCGACAGGACCTGCGAGGCCAGCGGCACCAGTTCGATCCGCGAGGCGGAGATGCCGACCTTGGCGCGCAACGTGCCCAGGTCGTGCTTGCCGATCCAGGCGACGGTGTCGGCGACCGCGTCGGGGGTCATGCGGTATTCGTGCAGGACGGTCATGGGATAGCCCACGCGCTCCATGTCCAGCCGCGCGATGGCGCGCCACGACCCGCCGACAAGATAGATCCGGTCGTGATCGGTGCCCAGCTTCTCGGCCAGCCCCTGCAGGATCGTGGTGATATGCGCGCGCAGCTGATCGGGGGCGACCTGCTGCAGGCGGAACGGGCCAAGCTGCGACGTCACGCGCCGCCCGACCTTGCCGTCTGCGACCTCCGCCAGCTCCATAGAGTTGCCGCCGATGTCGCAAACCAGCCCCTTGGCGTCAGGCCAGCCCAGCAGGACGCCCTGCGCAGACAGCCGGGCCTCCTCCTCTCCGTCGATCACGTGCAGCTTCAGGCCGGTCTCCTTCTCGACGCGGCGCTGGAAGGCGGGGCCGTCCTCGGCCTCGCGCACGGCGGCGGTCGCGACGCAGGTCAGCGGCGCGATGTCCATGCTGCGGGCCAGCGCCGCAAAGCGGGCCAATGCGGAAAAGCCGCGCTTGATCCCCTCGGGGTTCAGGCGACCGGTGCGGGCCATGTCCTGGCCCAGACCCGCCATGACCTTTTCGTTGTAGAAATAGGCGGGCGAACGAGCCGCCCCGTCGAACACCACCAGCCGGATCGAGTTCGATCCGACATCCACCACGCCGATCCGCTTGAGGGCCCGCTTGGGCAGCTTGCGGAACTTGCCGCCGAATGGCTCGATCGTCTGGCCGCTTGTCGTGCGTACGCCGTTCATCTTGCAGCCCCTTGTCCTTGGTCGCCCGTTAAGTGGCCCGGCGGGGCCAAACCGTCAATCCGCCGAATGGGTCAGGGCCGGCACGTCACGCGCGCCCGCCGTTCCCCGTCCCGACAGGGACGGGTTTTCCATGAAGAAGCGATGACAGTTGAACAGATCGTCACGCCCCTCGGGCAGGTAACGCAGGAAACGGCCATCCGGCTGCAACAACCAGCTTTGCGCCTCGTCGGCCATGTTGGCTGCCATGACCTGGTTGACGATCTGAGCCTTTACCGTGTCGTTCACGCATTCGACCAGCGTCTCGACCCGACGGTTCAGGTTGCGGTCCATCCAGTCGGCCGAACTGATGAAGACCCGCGCCTTGGGCGACGGCATGCCATGGCCGGACCCGAAACACACGATCCGGCTGTGTTCCAGATAACGCCCGACGATCGACTTCACACGAATATTCTCTGACAACCCCTTGATCCCGGGCCTGATTCCGCAGATGCCGCGAACGATCAGGCTGATGCGGACGCCTGCGGCGCTGGCGGCATACAGCGCCTCGATCACGTCCTTCTCGATCAGCGAGTTCATCTTGGCCCAGATCGCGCCGGGGCGGCCCTGGCGTGCATATTCGGCCTCGCGGCCGATCAGGTCGATCAGCCGCGATTTCAGGTCGATCGGAGAGATCGACAGGTTCTCCAGCCCTGCGGGCTGCACATAGCCGGACAGATAGTTGAAGACCTTGGTCGCGTCCCGGCCCAGGGCCGGGTTGCAGGTGAACAGCGACAGGTCGGTATAGATGCGCGCCGTGATCGGGTGATAGTTGCCGGTCCCGTAGTGGGTATAGGTCACCAGGCCCTCGCCCTCACGCCGTACGATGGTGCTGATCTTGGCGTGGGTCTTGTAGTTCACGAAGCCATAGACGACATGCGCGCCCGACCGTTCCAGCCGGCGCGACTGGCGGATGTTGGCGGCCTCATCGAAGCGGGCCTTGAGTTCGACCAGCGCGGTCACCGACTTGCCGGCCTCGGCCGCCTCGCACAGCGCATCGACGATGGGGCTGTCGCGGCTGGTGCGGTACAGCGTCTGCTTGATCGCCAGCACGTCCGGGTCGCGCGCCGCCTGTGCCAGATAGCGCACGACCATGTCGAAGGTCTCGTAGGGATGATGCAGCAGCATGTCCTTCTGGCGGATCGCCGCGAACATGTCGCCGTCATGGTCCTGGATCCGCTCGGGGACACGGGGGGTGAAGGCGGGCCACATCAGGTCGCGGCGGCTGTCCAGCACCAGTTCGCGCAGATCGGCCATGCCCAGCAGGCCCTCGACCTCGATCACCTCGTCGGGGCTGACCTCCAGCTCCTCCATGATCAGGCGGCGCAGGCGGTCGGGGGCGCCGGCGGTGATCTTCAGACGGATGACGCTGCCGCGACGGCGCCGCTTCAGCGCGGTTTCGAACTCGCGGACCAGGTCCTCGGCCTCCTCCTCGACCTCCAGGTCGCTGTCGCGTAGCACGCGGAAGCTGCAATGGCCCGTATCGCGATAGCCGGGAAACAGGCTGGACAGATGCATCAGCAGCAGATCCTCCAGCCGCAGGAAACGCTGCCCGCCCGGCAGGGGCACGAACCGCGGCAGCTGCGCGGGGATCGGCAGCAGGGCCTGCATCTTGCGGCCATCGGTCTCTCGCGCCAGCTCCAGCGCCAGCGAAAAGCCCGCGTTCGGGATGAACGGGAACGGGTGGGCGGGGTCGATGGCCAAGGGCGACAGGACCGGAAAGACCAGGTTCTGGAAATGGCCGTTCAGGAACTCTTCCTCGGCGCGGGTCAGGCGCTGGCGGGACAGGATGACGATGCCCGCCTGCTCCATCTCCTTGCGCAGCGTGTTCCAGACGCCCTGCTGCGCACCCATCAGGCGGCGCGCGTCGGCGTTGATCAGGGCCAGCTGTTCCGCCGGTGTCAGGCCGTCATCCGAGGGCGTGGTGCTGCCCTCGCGTACCAGTTCGCGCAGGCCGGCCACGCGGACGGTGTAGAACTCGTCCAGGTTCGTGGCGCTGATCGACACGAAGCGCAGGCGCTCCAGCAGCGGCACGCGCGGATTGCGCGCCTCGTCCAGCACGCGCCAGTTGAACGACAGCCAGGACAGCTCGCGATTGAAGAACCGCGCGGCGCCTTCGGGAACGCCCTCTTGCAGGGTCTTGGGTTCGGGGAACGGCGTGCGAAGAAAATCGGCTTGGGTCATGATCGTCCGGCGGCTGGCGTGGACGCGATCATGCGTCACCCTCGGACAGCTTGTCCAGCAGGTCGGCCGCGATCCGGCGGGTCACCGGGCCCTTCTGCGCCATGGCGGCATGGTCCATCGCCGCGACCAGCCGACGCGCCAGGCCCAGGTCGCGATCCATGTGCAGCACCAGCCAGTCGATCAGCCCCGCAGGCACGGCCAGCTGGCGATCCGCGAACAGCTTGACCAGTACCGCGGCCATCAGCGCCTCGTCCGGCGACCCAAGCCGCACCTGCGGCATCGCGTCCATGCGCGACCGCAGATCGGGCAGCACCAGTCCCCAGTCCCGCGGCGGCGTCCGTGCGGTCAGCAGCAGCAGGCAGTCGCGGGGTCCGCACAGGTTCCACAGATGGAACAGCGCCTGTTCAGCCCCCGCGGCAAAGCCCGCGTGGTCGGCATCCTCGACCACCACGGCGCCGCCGTCGGCGGCCAGCAGATCGGCGGCATCGGGGCGCAGGGCCGAGGCGCTGATGCGGCGCGCGCCGTTCTCGGCCGCCCAGAAGGCCGCCAGATGGGTCTTGCCCGACCCCTCGGGCCCGATCAGCAGCATCCGGCCCGCCGGCCAGTCCTGGGGGCGGTCCAGCGCCTTGAGCGCGGCATGGTTGGCAGGCGCGGGCAGGAAATCCGCCCGCGCATGGGCGGGTGGCGTGGTCAGGTCCAGCGTCAGCTGGCGCGAGGGCGGAAACAGGCTCAACCCGTCAGCCTTGCAGGTCGCGGCGCGCCAGGTTTTCCTGCATGGCCTCGATCTGCTGCTGGCTGCGAGCGCGGTCGGCATCCATCCGCGCGGTGCGCATCCGTGCGGCCACGGTGCCTGCGGGCACCATCTCGACCAGGATCGGCTGCGATGGTTCCGCCGGCAATGCCTGCCCGGTGAACAGCGAGCTTTCGCGATAGCGCGCGATCAGGAACCGCGCCAGCACCCCCAGCGCCGCCGCCATCGGCACCGCCATGACCAGACCGACAAAGCCGAACAGCGCGCCGAAGACCGACAGCGCCAGAAGCAGCCAGACCGGATGCAGGCCGACATGGCCGCCGACGATCTTGGGTTGCAGATAGTTGCCCTCGACGATCTGGCCCAGGGCAAAGATCGCGACGACCGCACCGATCCACAGCGGATCGCCCCAGAAGCTGAACAACGCCACGCCGATGGCCGTCGCGCCCCCGATCAGCACCCCGACATACGGGATGAAGGACAGGACCGCCGCCATGATCCCGATGAAGAAGCCGAAGGGCAGGCCCACCAGCATCAGCGCCAGCGCGTACCACGTCCCCAGGATGGCGATCACGACCCCCTGCCCGCGCAGGAACCCGGACAGCGCGTCGTCGATCTCGGCGGCAAGCTGGCGGATGGTCGCCGCATGTTCGCGCGGCAGCAGGTCGTCGATGGCCGCGACCAGGTGATCCCAGTCCAGCAGCAGATAGAACGCGACCACCGGCACGATGACCAGCAGCGCCACGGTCCCCAGGACGCCGGTGACCGATCCCAGGACGGTCGATGCCAGCCGTGCGGCCTGATCGCCCATCGTCGCCTGCAGGTCGGTCAGCGTCTGCTGCAGCCCGTCGCCCTGCGGGATCAGGTTGGGAAAGCGCGTGTCCAGGAAACCCCGCGCCTGGCTGATCATTTCCGGCGCGGTCTCGATCAGGGCGGTGGCCTGGCGCACCAGGATCGGCATGACCAGCAGAACGATGGCGACGAAGGCCAGCACGACCGCAAAGGTGATCACCACCACGGACATGGTGCGCGACAGGCCCGCGCGCTCCAGACGGTCGGCAAGCGGGTCCAGAAGATAGGCGATGCCCGCCCCCAGGATGAACGGCAGGACGGCCTGCCCCAGCAGCCACAGCGTCACCAGCAACGTCAGCGCCGCGATGCCCCACCACATGACCTGCTTGCGTACGGGGATGCGCATGGTTCGACCCTTGTCCAGAAACCTGCGGCGAATGTGCCGCCCCGTGCGTCTGGTTGCAAGCGCGATGCTTGGCAAGGCCGGACCGATCCGGTAACGCTGCGGACCGAACCGCTTTGAAGGACCCGTGCCATGCGTCTGTCGCGCTATTTCCTGCCCGTGCTGAAGGAAGACCCCAAAGAGGCGCAGATCGTCAGCCATCGGCTGATGCTGCGCGCGGGCATGATCAAGCAGCAGACGGCGGGCATCTATTCCTGGCTGCCGTTGGGCTTCAAGGTACTGCGGCGCATCGAGCAGATCGTGCACGAGGAGCAGGCTCGCGCCGGTCACATCCCGATGCTGATGCCCACGCTGCAGCCCGCCGACCTGTGGCGCGAAAGCGGCCGCTATGACGACTATGGCGAGGAGATGCTGCGCATCAAGGACCGCAACAAGCGCGACCTGCTGTACGGCCCCACGAACGAGGAGATGATCACCGACATCTTCCGCAGCCATGTCGGCAGCTACAAGGATCTGCCGCTGACGCTGTACCACATCCAGTGGAAGTTCCGCGACGAGATCCGTCCGCGCTTCGGCGTGATGCGTGGCCGCGAGTTCCTGATGAAGGACGGCTACAATTTCGACCTGACCAAGGAAGACGCGCTGCACGCCTACAACCGCCACCTGGTCAGCTATCTGCGCAGCTATGAGCGGATGGGCCTGCAGGCCATCCCGATGCGCGCCGATGGCGGCCCGATCGGCGGCGACTACACCCACGAATTCCTGGTCCTGGCCGAGACCGGGGAATCCGAGGTGTTCTATGACAGCCAGATCACCGACCTGACCTTTGGCGACCGGGACATCGATTATGACAGCGTCGAGGAATGCCAGGCCGTGCTGGAGGAGTTCACCAGCCGCTATGCCCGCACCGACGAGACGCATGACGAGGCCGTCTATGCCCAGGTCCCCGAGGAACGCCGCCGCACCGCGCGCGGCATCGAGGTCGGGCAGATCTTCTATTTTGGGACGAAGTATTCCGAACCGATGGGCGCGATGGTCCGTAACTCGGACGGTGCGCAGGTTCCCGTGCACATGGGCAGCCACGGCATCGGCGTGTCGCGCCTTCTGGGCGCGATCATCGAGGCGAACCACGACGACAAGGGCATCATCTGGCCCGAGGGCGTGACCCCCTTCCACGTCGGCATCGTGAACCTCAAGCAGGGCGACAATTCCACCGACGCCGCCTGCGACGCGATCTATGCCGAACTGCAGGCCCGCGGCCTGGACCCGCTGTACGACGACCGGGACGAACGCGCCGGGGCAAAGTTCGCCTCGATGGACCTGATCGGCCTTCCCTGGCGCATCACGGTCGGTCCGCGCGGCCTGACCAGCAACAAGGTCGAGCTGACCAGCCGCCGCACCGGCCAGACCGAGGAAGTCTCTCCGCAGGAGGCCATCGCCCGGATTGCGCAGATCTATCAGCCCGTGTTGGGCGTGACGGTCGCGGACAAGTAGGCCGCGACGGACGGTCGCCGCCGCGCTTCATCGCAAGCGCCGTGGCGACCGACCACCCGTGCATTGCCGCTCCGCGTTGGTCCGCCATCGGGGGCATTGTTGAAAGGATGACCAGTGCGGATGTCAGGTTCGAACATGGCATTTTCAGGGACGTAACCGCTGCACAAGTTAGGCGGATGCTCTGCGACAGCGGCGATGACGTCCGACGTCCCTACACCCTGTGAAACGCCGTTGGCACCATTCGGAACGGGATGACCACGACGACGGCCGACCGCCCCAAAGCCGTGTTGAAGCGAGGGGCGATCAGGCGGTCCAAAGTTGCCCCTGCGTCACACGTCAACCTGTCCAAAAACCATGCAAATACGCGCGACAACGCACTTTCTTTTTGAATGTTGCGCTTCTAACCTGACGCGCAGGACAATGTTCCAACTGGGAGACTTCCACATGAAAAAGCTTCTTCTCGCGACCGCCGCCGGGGCGCTGATGGCCGGTGCCGCGGGCGCCGAAGAAATCAAGCTGGGCATCTCGCTCGGCTTCACCGGTCCGCTGGAATCGATGGCACCCGCAATGCAGCAGGGCGCCGAGATGGCCATGAAGGAGGTCAGCGATTCCGGCCTCCTGCTGGACGGGTCGACCGTTGTGGCGGTCACGGGCGACAGCACCTGCATCGACGCCGCCGCGGCGACCGCGACGGTGGAGCGTCTGATCGCATCCGAAGGCATCAAGGGTCTGATCGGCGGCATGTGCTCGGGCGAGACCATCGCCTCGCTGGAGAACGTCGCCAAGGCGAACGGCATCGTGATGATCTCTCCGTCGGCCACCTCGCCCGCGCTGACTGACATCGAGGATGACGGCCTGTTCTTCCGCACCGCCCCGTCGGATGCCCGCCAGGGCGAGGTGATGGCCCAGATCATCGCCGACCGCGGCATCGAAACCGTCGCCGTGACCTACACGAACAACGACTATGGCAAGGGCCTGGCGGACAGCTTTGCCGCGGCCTTCACCGCCAATGGCGGCACCGTGACCGTCAACAGCGCGCATGACGACGGCAAGGCCGACTATTCGGCCGAGATCGCGGCCCTGTCGGCCGCGGGCGGCGATGCGCTGGTCGTGGTGGGCTATGTCGACCAGGGCGGCTCGGGCATCGTACGCGGTGCGCTGGACAGCGGCGCCTTCGAGACATTCGTGTTCCCGGACGGCATGGTCGGCCAGGCGCTGGAGGACAACTTCGGGTCGGAGATCGAGGGCAGCTTCGGTCAGAACCCCGCAGCCGAGGGCGAAGGCCGCGAGGCCTATCTGGCGATGGCCGAGACCGCGGGCTTTGACGGCTCGGGCGCCTTTTCGGCCGAGGCCTATGACGCGGCGGCGCTGATGCTGCTGGCGATGGCCAAGGCCAAGTCGTCGGACCCGGCGGTCTACAAGGAGCACATCATGGACGTGGCCAACGGCCCCGGCGAGGAGATTCTGCCCGGCGAATTGGCCAAGGCGCTGGAGATCATCAACGGCGGCGGCGACGTCGATTATGTCGGCGGCACCTCGGTCGAGCTGGTGGGTCCGGGCGAATCCGCCGGCACCTTCCGCGAGATCCAGTTCACCGACGGCAAGCTGGAAGTGGTCGGCTATCGCTGATCGCAGACCGGAACAGGCGGCCCGGCACCATCTTGGTGCCGGGCCGTTTTGCAAAGATAACAGCCGCTTGACGGCACATCTTCACCAGGAATGTGAAGACAGGGAAGGTGACGCATGATCCGTGTCGAGGATCTTCACAGACATTTCGGCGGCTTTCGCGCCGTGGACGGCGCCAGCCTGACGATCGAGACCGGCTCGATCACCGGGCTGATCGGGCCGAACGGCGCGGGCAAGTCGACGCTGTTCAACGTGATCGCGGGTGTGCTGCCCCCGACCTCGGGTCGCGTCTTCATGGACGGCGAGGACATCAGCGGCCTGCCGCCGCACGAGCTGTTTCACAAGGGCCTGCTGCGCACCTTCCAGCTGGCGCATGAGTTCAGCTCGATGACCGTGCGCGAGAACCTGATGATGGTCCCCGGCGCGCAATCCGGAGAGACGATCTGGAAGACCTGGTTCCAGCGCGGCCGGATCGAGCGCGAGGAGGCCGAACTGAAGCGCAAGGCGGATGAGGTTCTGGACTTCCTGACCATCCGCCACCTGACCCATGAGAAGGCCGGCAACCTGTCCGGCGGCCAGAAGAAGCTGCTGGAGCTGGGCCGCACAATGATGGTCGACGCCAAGATCGTCTTCCTGGACGAGGTCGGCGCGGGCGTGAACCGCACCCTGCTGATGACCATCGCCGACGCGATCATCCGTCTGAACAAGGAACGCGGCTATACCTTCTGCGTGATCGAGCATGACATGGATTTCATCGGCAAGCTGTGCGACCCGGTGATCGTGATGGCCGAGGGCAAGGTTCTTGCCAAGGGCAGCGCCCAAGACATCATGAAGAACGAGGCGGTGATCGAGGCCTATCTGGGCACCGGCCTGAAGAACAAGGACATGGTGGGCGCATGAGCGACGCAGGCTTTGGCAATCGCGGCAACCGCGACGCCTCGGTGGTGAACATCAAGGGGATGGGCCAGATCGACGGCACACGGCGGTCCGGACCGGTGGGCGCCGGTCGCGCGGGCGATCCCTTCCTGATCGGCGAGGCGATGACCGGCGGGTACGGCAAAGGCGCCGACATCCTGCACGACTGCACCATCGCCGTCGAACAGGGCCAGATCGCGGTGATCGTCGGCCCCAACGGCGCGGGCAAATCCACGGCCATGAAGGCCATATTCGGCATGTTGAACCTGCGCCAGGGATCGGTGCGGTTGAACGGTCAGGACATCACCGCGCTGAACCCCCAGGACCGGGTCAAGGCGGGCATGGGGTTCGTCCCGCAGGTCAACAACATCTTCCCGTCCATGACGGTCGAGGAGAACCTGGAGATGGGCGCCTATATCCGCCGCGACGATATCCGCGCGACGATGGAGCAGGTCTATGACCTGTTCCCCGCCGTCGCCGCCAAGCGCCGCCAAGCCGCGGGAGAGCTGTCGGGCGGGCAACGCCAGCAGGTCGCCGTCGGTCGCGCGCTGATGACCCGACCCAAGGTGCTGATGCTGGACGAACCCACCGCGGGCGTCAGCCCCATTGTCATGGACGAGCTGTTCGACCGCATCATCGCCATCGCGCGGGGCGGGCTGCCCGTGCTGATGGTCGAACAGAACGCACGCCAGGCGATGATGATCGCCGACAAGGCCTATGTGCTGGTGCAGGGCGCGAACGCCCATACCGGCACCGGGGCCGACCTGATGCAGAACGACGAGGTGCGTCGCACCTTCCTGGGGGGCTGAGCCGTGGATATCCTGAACGCCCTCGTGGTCTTTCTGAACTTCGTCTTCATCCCGGCCGCCGCATATGGCGCGCAGCTGGCGCTCGGCGCCTTGGGCGTCACGCTGATCTATGGCATCCTGCGGTTTTCGAACTTCGCGCATGGCGACACCATGGCCTTTGGCACTGGCATCGTGATCCTGCTGACCTGGGGGCTGCAATCCCTGGGCATCAGCGCGGGCCCGCTTCCCACGGCGCTGATCGCCCTTCCTCTTGGCATCGCGCTGACGGCGCTGCTGGTGCTGGGCACCGACCGCGCAGTCTATAAATTCTATCGCCGGCAGAAGGCCGCGCCGATCATCCTGGTGATGGCATCGGTCGGCGTGATGTTCGTGATGAACGGCCTGACCCGCATCCTGATCGGCGTGGACGAGATCCGCTTTGACGACGGCGCGCGCTTCCTGATCGCGGTCCGCGATTTCCGCGAGATGACCGGGCTGGAGGAAGGCCTGGCGCTGCGCTCGACCCAGGCACTGACCGTGGGGGTGGCGCTGATCGTGATGATCGCGCTGTTCTGGTTCCTGAACCGCACGAAGTCGGGCAAGGCCATGCGCGCCTATTCCGACAACGAGGATCTGGCCCTGCTGTCGGGCATTGACCCGGAACGCGTCGTGCGCCTGACCTGGATCATCGCGGCCGCGCTGGCGACCATCGCGGGCACGCTTTACGGGTTGGACAAGTCATTCAAGGCCTTCAACTATTTTCAGATCCTGCTGCCGATCTTTGCCGCGGCGATTGTCGGGGGCCTGGGCAATCCGCTTGGCGCCATCGCGGGCGGGTTCCTGGTCGCGTTCTCCGAGGTGGCGGTGACCTATCCGTGGGTCAAGGTCGTGGGCTATCTGGCGCCTTGGTACGAACCCGGCGGGCTGATGCAGCTTCTGGGCACGGAATACAAATTCGCGGTCAGCTTCGTGATCCTGATCGTCGTCCTGCTGTTCAGGCCCACCGGCCTGTTCCGCGGCAAATCGGTCTGAGGGGGAGAGATCATGGCAACCAACCGTCAAGCCGCGACATCCGCCAGCCCCTGGCGCGCGCCGATCCTGTTCGGGGTGCTGGCCATCCTGTTCGTGCTGGAGGGCACGGTCCGGAACAGCATGTTCTCGGGCAGCTGGAACACGTCGCTGGCGATTCTGAACATGGGGCTGCTGTCCGCGATCACCGCCCTGGGCGTCAACATGCAGTGGGGCTATGCGGGCCTGTTCAACGTGGGCGTGGTGGGCTTTCTGGCGATGGGCGCGCTGGCCCCCGTCCTGGTGTCGCTGCCCCCGGTCGAAGGAGCATGGGCCGCGGGTGGCACGCGGCTGATGCTGGCGCTGGCCGTGGGCGTAGGGACGCTGGCCATGGCCAAGCTGGCCTGGACGCGCACCCGCAGCGGCATCCTGACCGCGGTCGTGCTGATCGGCGGCTTTGTCGCCTATCGCTGGCTGTTCGATCCCGCGGTCATCGCGATCGAGGCGAACAACCCGGCCCGCAACGGCAATATCGGCGGCCTTGGCCTGCCGGTGCTGCTGTCCTGGGTGGTGGGCGGCCTGTTCGCGGCCGCCGCGGCCTGGGCCATCGGCAAGGTCGCCCTGGGCCTGCGGTCCGATTACCTAGCCATCGCCACGCTTGGCATCGGCGAGATCATCGTGGCCGTGATGAAGAACGAGGACTGGCTGGCCCGCGGGGTCAAGAACATCACCTCGATCCCGCGCCCCGTCGCGCAGGAGGTGGCCCTGCAGCGCAACCCTGATTTCATCGACTTTGCCGCCAGCTGGAGCTTCCCCGTGGCCGAGGCGTCGGGCATCTGGGTCAAGCTGTCCTACATGTCGCTATTCCTGGTCGTGCTGCTGGTCATCATCCTGTTGGCGGAACTGGCGCTGAAATCACCTTGGGGCCGCATGATGCGCGCGATCCGCGACAACGAGACCGCAGCCGAGGCGATGGGCAAGGACGTGACCCGCCGCCACCTGCAGGTGTTCATCCTGGGGTCGGCGGTCATCGGGGTCGCGGGCGCGATGATGGTCACTCTGGACGGACTCCTGGCGCCGACCAGCTACAACCCGCTGCGCTATACCTTCCTGATCTGGGTCATGGTGATCGTCGGCGGGTCTGGCAACAACTGGGGTGCGGTGCTGGGGGCCGTCACCATCTGGTTCCTGTGGATCAAGGCCGAGGTCTGGGGCCCTGCCCTGATCGCCATGCTGACCGGGCCGATGGCCGACGGGCCGGTCAAGGCGCACCTGCTGGACAGCGCGCCGCACATGCGCTTCATCGCGATGGGGGCGGTGCTGCTGCTGGTGCTGCGTTTTGCGCCACGGGGCCTGCTGCCCGAAAAATAAGGGCGACATGGAAAAGGGGCGCGGATCACACCGCGCCCCTTGTTCGTTCAGCGGCAGTTGTTGCCCAGGACCGTGCTGTGCCACAGCCGCCCGTCCGCGCCGCGCACGACTCCGCTGCCGATTTGATAGCTGAGCTGTCCCAGGACCTGTTCCCGCTGCGGGCCGGGGACAAGCCACGCGTTGACCGTTCCTTCGGGCGTGCCGCCGGCGCCGACCAGCTGGACCACGCCGCAGGTCGGATAGCCCACGGACCGCGCGCGGTCGACGACGTTCGACCCGTTCGACCCGGCCACGTCAGCGCGGCCCATTCGCGCCATGTCGCAGGCATGGGCCAGCGCGATGCGGTCCAGTTCCGCACTGCTGGCCAGTGCGTTCTTGCCCTCGGCCGCGCGGGCGGCGTTGACGGCGGCGGACAGGCGCAGCCCCGCGTCGACCTCTCCGCGGCATTCTGTGGCCAGCGCCTGATCGGCGGGGGCCTGCGGGGCCGTCAGGCCGGGAATCGGCATCTGGCAGGCAGACAGGGCCAGAACGCAGGTGGCGGCAAGGGACAAGCGCTTCATCGGGACATACCTTTTGCACGGATCGGGGTGATTGACCCCGAACGCGCGCGGGTTTCGTCGGTTCCCGCCCGCCCCGGCGCCGAAATGCTTGCAAGGTGCTGAAACCGCGCTTAAAGCGCACCCATGACCCAGCACCAGCGCCTTCTGATCATCGACTTCGGCAGCCAGGTGACGCAGCTGATCGCGCGTCGCCTGCGTGAACTGAACGTCTATTGCGAAATCCACCCGTTCAACACGGTGACCGACGACACGCTGCGCCAGATGGCGCCGCAGGCGATCATCCTGTCGGGCGGCCCCGCCAGCGTCACGACCGACGGCAGCCCGCGCGCGCCCCAGGCCGTGTTCGACATGGGCGTGCCCGTCTTTGGCATCTGCTATGGCCAGCAGGTCATGATGGAGCAGCTGGGCGGCCGGGTCGAGGCCGGGCACCACGCCGAATACGGCCGCGCCTTCATCGCGCCCGCGCCGGGCCACAAGTCCGACGGCATCTTTGCCGGCCTGTTCGACACGGGCCGCGAAGAGGTCTGGATGAGCCATGGCGACCGCGTCACCAGCCTTGCGCCGGGCTTCGAGGTCATCGGCACCTCGCCCAACGCGCCCATGGCGATGATCGCGGACGAGGGGCGCCATTTCTATGCCGTCCAGTTCCACCCCGAGGTGCATCACACGCCGAACGGCCGCACCATGCTGGAGAACTTCGTCCGGCTGGCGGGCTTTACCGGCGACTGGACCATGGCCAGCTACAAGGACGAGGCGATCCGCAAGATCCGCGAGACCGTGGGCGACCGCAAGGTCATCTGCGGCCTGTCGGGCGGCGTGGATTCGTCGGTGGCGGCGGTCCTGATCCACGAGGCGATCGGCGACCAGCTGACCTGCGTCTTCGTCGATCACGGGTTGCTGCGGCTGAACGAGGGCGAGGACGTCGTCAAGATGTTCCGCGACAACTACAACATCCCGCTGATCCATGCGAACGAGGCCGACCTGTTCCTGGGATCGCTGGAAGGCGTCAGCGACCCAGAGGTCAAGCGCAAGACCATCGGTCGGCTGTTCATCAACGTGTTCCAGAAATACGCCAGCCAGATCGAGGGCGCCGATTTCCTGGCGCAGGGGACGCTGTACCCGGACGTGATCGAGAGCGTCAGCTTCAGCGGCGGCCCGTCGGTCACGATCAAGTCGCACCACAACGTCGGCGGCCTGCCCGAGAAGATGGGCCTGAAGCTGGTGGAACCCCTGCGCGAACTGTTCAAGGACGAAGTCCGCGAGCTGGGCCGCGAACTGGGCCTGCCCGAGAGCTTCATCGGCCGCCACCCCTTCCCCGGCCCTGGCCTTGCAATTCGGTGCCCCGGAGAGATCACCCGCGAAAAGCTGGAGATCCTGCGCAAGGCCGACGCGGTCTTCATCGACCAGATCCGCAAGCACGGTCTGTACGACGAGATCTGGCAGGCCTTCGTGGCGATCCTGCCCGTGCGCACGGTGGGCGTCATGGGCGACGGGCGGACCTATGATTTCGCCTGCGCGCTGCGGGCCGTGACGTCGGTCGACGGGATGACGGCGGACTATTATCCCTTCACCCACGATTTCCTGGGCGAGACCGCGACGCGGATCATCAACGAGGTCAAGGGCATCAACCGTTGCACCTATGACATCACGTCCAAGCCGCCGGGCACGATCGAGTGGGAATGACGCGGCACCGCGTCGCATGACATGTCGGGAACGCGCAGGGCAACCTGCGCGTCCTTGTCATTCTGGGGGTGTGGAATGCGTCTGATCCTGGTGCTGGGCGACCAGCTGTCGCCTGACCTGTCAGCGCTGCGCGAGGCACGCCCCGACGATCTGATCGTCATGGCCGAGGTGATGTCCGAGGCCAGCTATGTCCCCCACCACCCGCAGAAGATCGCCTTCCTGTTCGCCGCGATGCGCAAGTTCGCGGACCGTCTGCGCGAGGCAGGCCACCGTGTCGCCTACGCGACGCTGGACGATCCCCACAACACCCAGTCCATTCCCGGAGAGCTGCTGCGCCATGCCGCGGCACATGGCGCCGAGCGCGTGATCGCCACGCGGTCCGGGGAATGGCGCCTGATCGCCGCGCTGGACGACCTGCCCGTGCCCGTCACGCAACTGCCCGACGACCGCTTCATCTGCAGCCAGCCCGAATTCGAAGCCTGGGCCGACGGCCGCAAGGAATTGCGGATGGAGTGGTTCTATCGCGAGATGCGTCGCAAGACCGGGTTGCTGATGGAGGGTGACCAGCCGATGGGCGGCAAGTGGAACTTCGACCACGACAACCGCAAGCCCGCCCAGGCCGACCTGCTGCGCATCCTCCCGCCCCGGTTCGCACCGGACACGGTGACCGTCCAGGTTCTAGATCTGGTCGAGGCGCGGTTTCCCGACAATTTCGGCCGTCTGCGGCCCTTTGGCTATGCCACCGACCGGGCCGGCGCGCTGCAGGTACTGGCGCATTTCATCGAGCATTCGCTGGACGAGTTCGGCCCCTATCAGGACGCGATGTTGCAGGACGATCCGTTCCTGCATCATTCGATCCTGTCGCCCTATATCAACGCGGGCCTACTGTCCCCGATGGAGGTAAGCCGGGCCGCCGCCGACGCCCATGCCGCGGGCAAGGTCCGCCTGAATTCGGCCGAAGGCTTCATCCGCCAGATCATCGGCTGGCGCGAATACATGCGCGGCATCTATTTTCTGGAAGGGCCGGACTATACCGCGCGCAACGTGCTGGGGCATGACCGCGACCTGCCACCGGTCTATTGGGGTGCGCCCACGCGGATGAACTGCATGGCGCAGGCGGTGGGACAGACGCGCGATCACGCCTATGCGCATCATATCCAGCGGCTGATGGTGACGGGCAACTTCGCCCTGCTGGCGGGGATCGATCCGGCGCAGGTCCATGAATGGTATCTGGCCGTCTATGTCGATGCCTATGAATGGGTCGAGGCACCCAACGTTATCGGGATGAGCCAGTTCGCGGATGGCGGCGTGGTCGGGTCGAAGCCCTATGTCAGTTCTGGCAACTACATCGCCAAAATGTCGGATTATTGCGGCGGATGCGCCTACAAGGTGACGCAGAAGACCGGGCACGGCGCATGCCCGTTCAACGTGCTCTATTGGGATTTCATGGTGCGTCATCGCGACCGGTTCCAGTCGAACCCCCGCATCGGGCGCGCTTATGCGACCTGGGACCGGATGGACGCCGACAAGCGCCGCCAGATCCGCAGCGACGCGGCCGCCTTCCTGGACCGCCTGGATGCGGGCGATCCGGTCTGAGCCGCTTGACGCGGAGCTGCCGTGCCGCCACGCTGCCCGCCGATCAGCGAAAGGACCTGCCGATGGATTGCGCCTGCGGCCATGCCCATACCCCCGCCCTGGACCCTTCGGGCACGCCGGTGCCCCTGTCGCCTGCCCCCGTCGCCCTGCACGGACGCCTGATCTGTCACGACACGGCACAAATGCTGACCGCGCTGGACCTGCTGCAGGATCATGCCGATGCCAGCCGCGCCGAGCCGGGATGCCTGCGCTTTGACATCGCGCAATCCGACGACCCGATGGTCTGGACTCTGTCAGAGGTCTTTGCTGATGAGGACGCGTTCGCGGCGCATCAGGCCCGCACGGCATCCAGCCCCTGGGGCCTGCGCAGCCGCGACATGGGCCGCGATTTCCATCGCCACGCCGCGCAGGTCATGATCCGGCCCGAGGTCCCGTCGGATCACGCAGCCCTGGACACCCTGCTGGTACGCGCATTCGATGGCCCGGCCGAGGCCCGCCTGCTGCGCGCGCTGCGGGCCGATGGCGATCTGTCCCACGCGCTGGTGGCCCATGTCGAAGGCGTGCCGGTCGGCCTTGTCGCCCTGTCATCCCTGCAGGCGGCGGAACCGGCATTCGCCTTGGCACCGCTGGCCGTCCATCCGGCCATGCAGCGGCGCGGCATCGGTCGGGCGCTGATCGATGCCGCACTGCGCGCCGCGACGGGGCCGGTCGTTGTCCTGGGCGATCCCGTCATCTATGCCGGATCGGGTTTCGTCCCCGCGGATCTGGCATCCCCCTATGCGGGGCCTGGCCTGCAGATCCACGGCAGTCTGCCCCGGGGCAGCGCCGTCGTCCATGCCGGGGCCTTTACGGCCCTGTGACGGCGCGCCCCTTGCGGCGCTGCCCGGCAGGGTCCACATCTGACGCCGAAGCATTTTGAAAGGACCCACCATGGCAGGCAACACCGTCTTCGATGCAACCGATCCGGCGCGCGCCAAGGGCGATTTCGGCACCCTGCCCGAATGGGATCTCAGCGACCTCTATACCGCCCCCGACAGCCCCGAACTGACCGCGGACATCGCGCGCATCGAGACGCACGCGCAGGCCTTTGCCGCCGAATACCAGGGCAAGCTGGCCGACCTGGCGCCCGCGCAGATGCTGCAGGCGGTCGAGGCGTTCGAGCAAATCAATATCCTGGCCGGGCGCGTCATGTCCTATATCGGGCTGCGCTATTACCAGAACACCACCGACCCGGTCCGTGCCAAGCAGATGGGCGACCTGCAGGCGCGCATCACCGATCTGACGACGCCGATCATCTTCTTCTCGCTGGAGTTCAACCGCATCCCCGATGCGACCTACGAATCCATGTTCACCGCCGCCGACGGCCCTGCCCGCTACAAGCCGGTCTTCGACCGGATGCGCGCGATGCGGCCCCACCAACTGTCGGACGAGCTGGAGCAGTTCCTGCACGACACTTCGGTCGTCGGCGCCGCCGCATGGAACCGCCTGTTCGACGAGACGACCGCCGCCCTGACCTTCGACGTAGACGGAGAGACCCTGGGCCTGGAGGCCACGCTGAACCTGCTGACCGACCACGACCGGGCACGCCGCGAGGCCGCCGCCCATGCGCTGGCCAAGGTCTTCACCGCGAATGTCGGGCTGTTCACGCGCATCCACAACACGCTGGCCAAGGAAATGGCGATCGAGGACAAGTGGCGCAAGATGCCCACGCCGCAATACGGCCGTCACCTGTCGAACCATGTCGAACCCGAGGTGGTCGAGGCGCTGCGCAATGCCGTCACCGCCGCCTATCCCCGCCTGTCGCACCGCTATTACGCGCTGAAGGCGAAATGGCTGGGGCTGGACAAGCTGCAGGTCTGGGACCGGAACGCGCCGCTGCCGACCGACGCGCCCCGCGTGATCGACTGGCCCGAGGCGCGGTCGACGGTCCTGGACGCCTATGCCGGCTTTTCGCCGGAACTGGCCGAACTGGCCGAGCCGTTCTTCGACAGGGGCTGGATCGACGCGGGCGTCAAGCCGGGCAAGGCGCCGGGCGCGTTCGCGCACCCGACCGTCTCGACCGCGCATCCCTATATCCTGCTGAACTATCTGGGCAAACCGCGCGACGTGATGACCTTGGCGCACGAACTGGGCCACGGCGTCCACCAACGTCTGGCCGCCCGTCAGGGGGAGCTGCTGTCCTCGACGCCGCTGACCCTGGCGGAAACCGCGTCCGTCTTCGGAGAGATGCTTACCTTCCGCGCGCTGCTGGCCAAGACCATCGACCCCGCGCAGAAGAAGGCCCTGCTGGCGGGCAAGGTCGAGGACATGATCAACACGGTCGTCCGTCAGATCGCGTTCTATGATTTCGAATGCCGCCTGCACGCCGCCCGCGCCGAGGGAGAGCTGACCCCCGACGACATCAACGCGCTGTGGATGGCCGTCCAGCATGAAAGCCTGGGCCCGGTCTTCGAATACATGCCGGGATACGAGACGTTCTGGACCTATGTCCCGCATTTCGTGCATTCGCCCTTCTATGTCTATGCCTATGCCTTCGGCGACGGGCTGGTGAACGCGCTCTATGCCGCCTACGAGGACGGCCTGCCGGACTTTCAGGACAAGTATTTCGACCTGCTGAAGGCCGGCGGCTCCAAGCATCACCGCGAATTGCTGGCACCGTTCGGCCTGGATGCGTCCGACCCGGCCTTCTGGGACAAGGGCCTGTCCATGATCGAGAGCCTGATCGACCAGCTGGAGGCGCTGGAGGCGTGATCCCGTCTGGCGTCCCCGGTCCGTCGCGCTAGACTGTGCGCGACGGATCGGAGGAGCCATGTGGAAACGGGTGCTGCTGGGGACGGGTGCGGTCCTGGCAATGGGCGTGGCGGGGTTTCTAACCTTCGCCCCGGCCTATGTCGAACGCGGGATGAACCCCGTCACCATGCCGGCAGAAGGCTGGCCGGTCACGGCAGAGGCGCAGGCCCTGCATGACCGGCTGGTGATCGGCGACTGGCATTCCGATGCGTTGTTGTGGGACCGCGACCTGCTGGACCGCGCGGAGCGGGGTCATACCGACGTTCCGCGCCTGCTGGACGGGAACATGGCGGTGCAGGTCTTCACCACCGTTACGAGAAGCCCCCGCGGCCAGAACTATGATTACAACGCCACCGATACCGGCGACAACATCACGCCCCTGTTCATCGGACAGCTGCGCCCGCCGCGCAGCTGGTTCTCGTTGCGCGAACGGGCGCTGGTGCAGGCGCAGGCGTTGCAGGACGCCGCGGATCGCGCACCTGACCGGCTGCGGGTGATCCGCAGCCGCGCCGATCTGGCCGACCATCTGGCGCGGCGGCAGGCAGGCGCGCAGGTGCTGGGCGCGGTGCTGGGATCGGAAGGCGGTCACCCTCTGGAGGGCGATCCGGCCAATCTGAACGTGCTCTATGACGCGGGCTTTCGGTTGATGGGGCTGACGCATTTCTTCGACAACGAGCTGGGCGGCAGTCTGCACGGAGAGGGCGGCACCGGCGCGGGCCTGTCCGATTTCGGGCGTCAGGTGGCGGACGCGATGCTCGCGCGCGGCATGATCATCGACGTGACCCATGCCAGCCCGCAGATGGTGCGCGACGTGCTGGCCATTCCGGGCGCGCGGCCGGTCCTGTCCCATACCGGCATCACCCGCCATTGCCCCAGCCCCCGCAACCTGCCCGACGATCTGGTCGCGGACATCGCGCAGGCGGGCGGGATCATCGGCGTCGGGTTCTGGTCGGACGTGGTCTGCGGATCGACGCCCACCGACGTGGCCCAGGCCATCGCAGCCGCGATCGAGGTCGCCGGAGACGACCACGTCTCGCTCGGCTCGGACTGGGACGGGTCGGTCGACACGCCGTTCGACGCCGCCCATCTTTCTGCACTGACCCAGGCCCTGCTTGACCAAGGCCTGTCAGAGGTGCAGATCGCCAAGGTCATGGGGGGCAACATGATGGCCTATCTGGCCGAAACCCTGCCCGAGAACTGAGAGGAACCGATGAAACGCACGACCTTGCTGCATGCCGAACTGTCCGGGCTGATCGCCGCCTTCGGCCATGGCGACATGCTGGTGATCGGCGATGCCGGGCTGCCCGTGCCCGCCGGCGTCCGGGTCATCGACCTGGCCCTGACCCGCGGCATTCCGGGCGTCTTCGATGTGCTGGACGTGGTGCTGGCCGAACTGGTCGTCGAACGTTCGGCGATGGCGACCGAAGCCGCCCCCGACCTGCAGGCCGAATTCGCGCGACGCGACATCGGACCGGTCACCATGCTGTCGCATGACGACTTCAAGGCGGCGTCGCGACACGCCCGCGCGATCGTGCGGACCGGGGAATGCACCCCCTATGCCAATGTGGCCCTTTACGCTGGCGTGCCGTTTTAGACGGAACCGATGCGCCGATATTGCGTTGCAAGCCCAGATGCTTATCCACAAGGAGACTGAGCGATGCAGAAGAAGATCCTGGGCCTGACCGCCGTTCTGGCCATGATGACGCTGGCCGCCTGCGAAACCGTGCAAGGTGCGGGCCGCGACATCTCGACCGCCGGCGCGGTCGTCCAGCAGGAAAGCGCCGAGGCTCAAGCCGGGATGTGATCCTGATCGATCGGCAAGACATGACGGCCCCCCGCAGCGTGCTGCCGGGGGGCTTTCTCATGCGCATGGGGCATTGGATAAGGAACCCGATGCCGGTCTGGTCCGTTTGAACGTATCCCTCAAAGAAACGATGAGGCCATCATGCGGATCATCCTGATGGCGCTGCTCGCGCTGCCTTTGCCCGCCCATGCCTTCACCGCCCGCAATGGCATGGAGGCCCGTCAGGTCGACGCGACCGATATCGCGGTCCCGTTCGAGGCGGGCCGGACCGACACGGATTACTGGTGCGCCGCCGGTGATCTTGCGCAGCAGGTGATGAACCAGCCGGTCGCGACGCGCATCTGGCGCGCCAGTCCCAAGCCGCGCGAGGCAGGTCAGGGCATCCTGTTCACGCTGGACCCGGCACGCCAGGCGCAGGGCGCAGGCCTGTCCCAGTTCGGATCAGGGCCGCGCGATGGCGCACTGTCGATCGGTCAGGCCGTGGCCAGCCATTGCCGCATCATCATTCCCTTCATTCGGGAATGATGATCAGTTGTCCATCTTCAGCGCCTGGATGAAGGCGGTCTGCGGAATCTCGACCTTGCCGAACTGACGCATCTTCTTCTTGCCGGCCTTCTGCTTTTCTAGCAGCTTCTTTTTCCGCGTGGCGTCGCCGCCATAGCACTTGGCGGTCACGTCCTTGCGCATGGCCGACAGCGTCTCGCGCGCGATCACGCGGGCACCGATCGCGGCCTGGATCGGGATCTTGAACATGTGCCGCGGGATCAGGTCCTTGAGCTTTTCGACCATTGCGCGGCCACGGCTTTCGGCACGGTCGCGATGAACCATGATCGACAGCGCGTCCACCGGTTCGTCATTCACCAAGATCGACATCTTGACCAGGAAATCCTCGCGGTACTCACTGATCTGATAGTCGAAGCTGGCATAGCCCTTGGTCACCGACTTCAGCCGGTCGTAGAAGTCGAACACGACCTCGGCCAACGGCAGGTCATAGACCACCATCGCCCGCGCGCCGGCATAGGTCAGGTCCAGCTGGATGCCGCGACGGTCCTGGCACAGTTTCAGCACGTCGCCCAGATACTCGTCCGGCACCATGATCGTGGCCTTGATGCGCGGCTCCTCGATATGGTCGACATGGGTCAGGTCCGGCATGTCGGCGGGGTTGTGCAGGTCGCGCACCTCGCCGTCGCGCATGTGCAGCTTGAAGACCACCGACGGCGCCGTGGTGATCAGGTCCAGGTCGTATTCGCGCTCAAGCCGGTCACGGATGACCTCAAGGTGCAGAAGCCCCAGGAACCCGCAGCGGAAGCCGAACCCCAGGGCCGCCGACGTCTCCATCTCATAGCTGAAGCTGGCGTCGTTCAGGGCCAGCTTTTCGATGGCGTCGCGCAGGGGTTCGAAATCGTTGGCGTCCACCGGGAACAACCCGCAGAACACCACCGGCTGCGCCGGCTTGAAGCCCGGCAGCGCCGTGGCACAGGGCTTGCGTTCCTGGGTGATCGTGTCGCCCACGCGCGTATCGCGCACCTGCTTGATCGAGCCGGTGAAGACACCGATCTCTCCCGGGCCCAGTTCGGCGATGTCGACCATCTGCGGCGTCAGGACGGCCAGCTTGTCGATGCGGTGGCTGGCGCCGGTCTGCATCATCTTGATCTGGTCGCCCTTGCGGATCACCCCATCCATGACGCGGATCATCACGACAACGCCCAGATAGGCGTCGTACCAGCTGTCCACCAGCATCGCCTTCAGCGGCGCGTCGCGGTCGCCCTTGGGCGCGGGCAGGCGCGTGACGATGGCCTCCAGGACGTCCGGGATGCCCAGACCGGTCTTGGCGCTGATCGGGATCGCGTCCTGCGCGTCGATGCCGATGACTTCCTCGATGTTCTCCTTGACGCGGTCGGGCTCGGCCGCGGGCAGGTCGATCTTGTTCAGGACCGGCACGATCTCGTGGCCTGCGTCGATCGCCTGATAGACGTTGGCCAGCGTCTGCGCCTCGACGCCCTGGCTGGCGTCGACGACCAGCAGCGACCCCTCGACCGCGCGCATCGACCGGCTGACCTCATAGGCAAAGTCCACGTGGCCCGGCGTGTCGATCAGGTTCAGGACATAGGTCCGGCCGTCCTTGGCCGGATAGCTGATCCGCACCGTGTTGGCCTTGATGGTGATCCCGCGCTCGCGCTCGATATCCATGCTGTCCAGCATCTGGGCCTTCATGTCGCGATCCGCGACAGTGCCCGTGGACTGGATCAGCCGGTCGGCCAAGGTGGATTTCCCGTGGTCGATATGCGCCACGATCGAAAAATTGCGGATGAGGTCAAGGTCGGTCATGGGCGGGCTATACAGCCCCGCAAAGGCCGCGAAAAGAGGGTTTCGCGGCCCTGCGTTATTTGGTGTCAGGGCGCGGTCGGAAGGTCCGCGGCCTTCAGCATCAGGCGCGCGACCTCGGCCGACGAGGCAGGGTTCTGGCCGGTGACCAAGTTACCATCGGCGACGGCAAAGGGCTGCCAGTCCGGGCCCTTCTGATGATGGCCGCCCTGGGCCTTCAGCTGGTCCTCCAGCATGAACGGGACAATATCGGACAGGCCGACCGCGTCCTCCTCGCTGTTGGTGAACCCCGCCACGCGACGGCCGTGGACCAGCGGATCACCCGAGGCGAGACGCGCCGACAGCAGGCCGGCCGGCCCGTGGCAGACCGCGCCGACGACCGCACCCTTGTCGAACGCCCGGCCCAGCAGATCGCCCAAGGCCTTCGAATTGGGCAGGTCCCACATCGTGCCGTGACCGCCCGGCAGGAACACGATGTCGCAACCGGACACCTCGACGTCCTCGACCTTGGTGGTGTTTTCCAGCTTGTTCATGACCGCCTCGTCGGCCAGCAGGCGGCGGGCCTCGTCGGTCATCGCGTCGCCCTCGGCCGAGGAAGGGTCCGCCGGGGGCTTGCCGCCCTTGATGCTGGCCAGCTCGATCTGCCAGCCCGCGTCCGATAAGATCCAATAGGGGGCGGCCAGCTCCTCCCAATAGAAACCCGTCGGTTTGCCGGTGTCGCCAAGCGTGTCGTGCGAGGTCAGGATGAACAGGGCCTTGGGCATGGTAAACCTCCTTGAGGGATGGAAAAATCGCCACGATGCCGGGATGGCGCCATGGCGTTCGGCATGTCAATGTTCCCCGACGCGTCCGAGTTCCCGATCGCGATGTCGCACCGGTGCGACCATCTGGGTCGCGCGGCCGCCAAGGCCCCTCGATGGGCCCGCAGGCGGCCTCGTGCGCCCAATTCACGCGCGGGCACTACCTCAAACGGGACCGGGTCGCACCAGGCTGTCGACGGGGCGCCTGCGCCGCAGCCCCGCCTCGCGCCACATCGCATAGCCCCCCGCCAGCGCGATCAACGCCGCCCCTGCCAAGGTGGCCGCATCGGGCCGCTCGCCAAAGATCACCGCCGCCACGACCAGCGCAAAGGCCAGCCGCGTGTATCGGAACGGCGCGACGACCGACGCCTCGCCCAGACGCGAGGCCGCCACCAGCGTCGCATAGCCCACGACGCCGAACACCACCGTCCCCGCCAGCAAGACGACCTCGATCGGGCCAGGCATCACCGGCGCGGGCCCGGCCAGCAAGCCCAGCACCACCCCCGCCGGAATCATCGCGCCATAGGCCGAGGCCGACAGTTGATCCGACGCCACCCCCGGCGGAATGCGCCGCGTAGCCAGATCGCGCAGCGTCAGCCCCGCGACGCCCGCCACCGCCCACAGCATTGCGGGATGGAACGCCGCCGTCCCGGGCCGCAGGATCAGCAGCACCCCCGCGAATCCGACCGCCACCGACAGCCAGCGGCGCCACCCGACCTTTTCACCCAGAAACAGCGCAGCGCCCAGCACCAGCGTCAGCGGCAGCACCTGCAGGATCGCAGAGGTCACCGCCAGATCACCCACCGCCAGCGCCGTCACCAGGCAGACGGCCCCCACGATCTCTCCGGCATTGCGCAACAGCGCCATGGGATGGATCAGGTCACCTGTCCAAAGACGCCCGCCCCGCCGCGCCAGACGCGTCCAGAATATCGCACCCGCGACCACGCCCACCATCGCCAGCAGCTGCCACACCGGCATCGACCGGGTCAGTACCTTGAGAAACGCATCCTCGACCGCGAACATCGCCATCGATGCCGACATAAACAGCGCGGCACGCCCGTTGTCGGTCACGCCGCACCTTCCAGGTTGGCGATCAGCGCGGGCAGTCCGCCCATGTCGGACAGCTGATGCAGGCGCGGATGATCGGGCGCCTCGGCATGTTCATGGCTCCAGGTCAGGTCATGCGGGATGAAGACCCCCGTCCCGCCCAGATCCAGCACCGGGATCACGTCGCTGCGCATCGAATTGCCCGCCATCAGGAACCGCGACGGCTCCACCCCCTGCCCCATCAGGACACGGGCATAGGCCTCGGGCGTCTTGTCGGCCAGGATCTGCACCGCCGCGAATCGCTCGGCCAGTCCAGAGGCTGCGATCTTGCGCTCCTGATCCATCAGGTCGCCCTTGGTGATCAGGATCAGCCGCCGCCCCTCCAGCGCGTCCAGGGCTTGTTCCACCCCCGGCAGCAGGGTCACGGGATGGGCCAGCATCTCGGCGCCCAGGTCCAGGATACGGGCGATCTGGCGGCCCTCGATGCGTCCGTCGGTCAGCTCGATCGCGGTCTGGACCATCGACAGCATGAAGCCCTTGATGCCGTAACCGTAGCGCGCAAGGTTCGCGCTTTCCGTGTCGTACAGCCGCGCCGCGATGGTCTCGGCGTCGCCGTGGTCCGACAGCAGCGCGCAGAACTCAGCCTCGGTGACGCGAAAGAACGTCTCGTTCTCCCACAGCGTGTCGTCAGCATCCAGCCCGATGGCGTCAAACAGGGTCATGTCGTCCTCTTGCGGGCGGCGCCGCGCTGTTTCAGGATCGAACGACCCAGCACAGGAGCGCCCGATGATCTATTCCGTCCCCGACATGAGCTGCGACCACTGCAAGGCCGCGATCGAGGCCGCCGTCGCCGGGGCTGGCGGCCGCGCAACCGTCGATCTGCCCGAAAAGCGCGTCACCGTCGAGGGGCTGGATCCCGCCACCGCGCAATCCGCCCTGACCGCCGCGGGCTTCACCCCCCGCCCGCTGCCTGCCACATGACCCCGATCACCGGGTTCGCCGCGATTGAGCGGCGGGCCGCTTGATGCTAGGATCGCCCGATCGGCCTATGCGGGCAAGAACCGGACCAACCGGCGCGCGGCCGTCCGAGGCATTTCGAGGAGACAGTCCAATGCTGAACCGTTTCGTGATCGCGGCCGCCGCGATCGTCATGACGACCCCCCTGGCCATGGCCGGACCCATCGACAGTGCCTGCGTGCGGTCGGACCGCGCGCGCGGCAACGCACCGCTGTGCGGCTGCATCCAGCAGGTCGCGAACCAGACCCTGTCCCGGTCGGACCAGCGCCAAGCGGCGCAGTTCTTCCGCGAGCCGCATCGCGCCCAAGAGGTCCGTACGTCAAAGCGTGACGCGGACAACGCCTTCTGGGCCCGCTACCGCAATTTCGCGGCGCAATCCGAACGGCTGTGCCGCTGATCTGAACTAACAGGCTGGCCCGCTTGGGTCAGCCGATGCGGGCCAGGATCTCATCCGTCAGCGCGGCCATCTCGGCCATTGCGGGACCTTTGGGGCGTTCGATCGCCCCCAAACCCAGTCCCAGGGTCTCGGCATAGACGACGCGGTTCGCGACCTGCGTGTCGGCCACCTGCGCGCCCAGCTCGGCCGCCTTCTGCGCCACCTCGACCGACAGGCGCGTGTTGGGGCGTGTGCGGTTCAGGACCACCAGCACATCCGCCTTGTCGCGCCGCGCCAAGTCCAGGACCCCTTCGGTCGCCCACAGGTCGACATGGCTGGTGGCCACCGGCACCACCACCAGATCCGCCACACGCAGCGCCGGGCGCAGGTCGCTGTCGATCTTGGGCGGCGTGTCGATGATGACGTAATCGAACCGACGCTTCAGCTTCTCCGATTCGTAGCTGGCCCCCCAGGCCGACGAGGTCGAGAAATCCATTGCCTCGTCCTCTCCCACGGCGGACATGCGTTCCATGAACCAGCGGCCCAGGCTGCCCTGCGGATCGGTGTCGATCAGGGCGACGGAATGACCCCGCGCATGCAGGCTGACCGCCAGATTGACGGCCAGCGTCGTCTTGCCCGATCCGCCCTTTTGCTGAGCCACCGTGATGATCCGACCTGACATTGCGACAATCCCCCGCGTTTGGCCCAGCCTAGGGTCCAACGCGGCCGATTGCACCAAGTTTCTGCATGTGCAGCATCAGGGATGCACGGACTGAACCTCGTACATCACGGGCTCGAACGACTTGCACATTCCGTGGATCTCGCGGTTCCGGCGACGCATCTCGGGGTCGCGCAGCATCGCTTGGTAATCGCGGCGGTCGCGCCACTGCGAATAGGTGGCGATGCGGGTCTGCGCGTCGTTCAGATGGATCGCCCCGCCCAGGCAGCCGGGCTGTCTGCTGATGACCTGCGCCCAAGCCTCGGTCAGCAGGTCCAACACGTCATGCGCGGTACCAGGGGTCACCTCGAAGGTGGTGATGACGGTCTGGCCGTCGAAATCGGGCGTGATGCGGGGCATGGGCTGGCCTTTCATGGGCATGGTCCTGCCACCAGCGTAACCCCCAAGCCCCTTGGCGCAAAGTGCCATTGCAGGGCGCTGCACGATGTGCATCCTGCCGGGACGAAACAGCAAGGACCAGCCATGACCCCGGTATTCGACGGCCACAACGATTTCCTGCAGCGCGTCGTGGCGGCGGGTGCGGATGCCGACCAGCTTTGGCTGCATGGCGACGGCACCGGCCATCTGGACCTGCCCCGGATGCAGGCCGGCGGCATGGTCGGCGGTTTCTTCGCGATCTGGATACCGACACCGGCAGGGCTGGGCGACGACCATGCGATGGACGCGATGGAGAACCCGCCCTTCGAGCTGCCCCTGCCCGCCCAGATCGCGTCCGACGTGGCCCTGCCCCAGGCTTTCGCACAGGCGGCGGCGTTGCTGGCGCTGGAGCGGACCGGCACCCTGGATATCGTGCGCGACGCCGCAGGGTTGCGCGCGACCATTGCGGCCGGGAGGATCGCCGCGATCATGCACATGGAGGGAGCCGAGGCGATCCGCGACCGCGACGCGTTGCATTTGTGGCACGCGGCGGGGCTGCGCTCGCTTGGGCCGGTCTGGTCGCGACCCACCCAGTTCGGCGAGGGCGTGCCCTTTGCCTTTCCCGCCAGCCCCGACATGGGCGGCCCGCTGACTCCAGAAGGTCATGCACTGGTCGCGGATTGCAACGCGCTTGGCATCATGCTGGACCTGTCGCACCTGAACCAGGCCGGTTTCGACGATGTCGCACGGCTGTCGGAGGCGCCCCTCGTCGCCAGCCACAGCGCCGTGCATGCCTTCAGCGAAAGCAGCCGCAACCTGACCGACCGGCAGCTGCGCCAGATCGCGGACAGCAAGGGCTTGGTCGGACTGAACTTCGCCTCCAGCTTCCTGCGGCCTGACGGGCGGCGCCAGCCGTTGGAGGATCTAGGCATGATGATCCGGCATCTGGATCACCTGCTGGATATCCTGGGAGAGGATGGCGTGGCCTTGGGGTCCGATTTCGACGGCGCGCTGATGCCGCGGGATCTGCCCGACGCATCGGCGCTGCCCGTGCTGATGAAGGCGATGGACGATGCCGGTTACGGCCCCGCCCTGATCCGCAAGATCGCCTGCGACAACTGGATCGGCCTGTTGGAACGCACCTGGCGCTAGGCGGGCCAGGGTTCCGGCCCTGCGTGTCTCACTCGGTTTCGGTCTGGCCGGGCGTCGCGACCTGCGCCACCGCGATCATCTGCGCCAGTTCGGGGTCGGCCGCAGGATCGGCCAGTGCGTAACGCTCGGTCAGGCTGGCGGGGGACAGTTCCACCCCGCTGATGACCTGCGCGCCGGGCGCCGCCGGGCCATAGGTCTGGCCGCTGACCGCGAAATAGACCGCGCCCGAATTTCCGGTCCGCAGAACGGGCGGCTGTTCCAGCGGCGGCAGCGCAAAGCGTTCGCCCGCATCCATGATCTTTTCCAGCAGCACCGTGCCGTCCGCCGATGTCACGCGCACCCAAGCCGGACGCGCCGCCATCAGTTCCAACGGGGGCGCATCCGGGGCCAGCGTGCGCACGACGCTTTCCACGGCGGCGGGCTGGGCGGTCTGCAAGGCGCCGATGGCGCCGGGCGTTCCGGTCGGCACCTGCGCCACGCCGGCCTGCTGGGCAAGTGCGTTCTGGGGAAGCGGCACCTGCGCGACCTGTCCCGCCGAGGCGATCACATCCTCGACCGTGGCGGAACTGTCCAGCAGACCGGGATCGATCGCCGCGATCGGCCCGTCGCGCGCGGTCAGGACCGGTGCCTCGAGGATCTGCGGACGGTAAAGGCGATCCAGCGCCTCGGGCTGGGGCAGGCTCAGCGCGATGTCGCTGCCCTGTCCGCCGTCGATGGCAGGGTCCGACAGCCCCGCGCCCTGTGTCGGGTCCAGTTCGGCGACCACCGTGGGCAGATCGTCACCCGGGGTCAGCGTGACGCGCTGGACCTCCTGCAGGACGGCCCATCCGCCATAGCCCAGCCCACCGATCAGTGCCATCAGCACGAAGATCGCGCCGATGGCGCGCGGCTCGACCTCGGACAGGAATCCGCGTTCCTGAGGGATGAACAAGGCGCGGGGATTGGCCAGCGCTTCGGCAGGGTCGGACGGACGGCGGCCCGGCTTGGGCCCGGCAGCGGCAGGAGCCATGCCGTGCGTCGGCTGAAAGCCAGATTCCTGACAGAACCGCCGGAAGACCCAGTCGGGGTCCATGCCCAGATAACGCGCATAGGAGCGCACATAGCCCGAGATGAAGCTGGGCGCGTCAAAGGCTGAGACGTCGCAGTTCTCGATCGCGGCGACATAGGACGCACGGATGCGCAATTCGCGCTGGACGTCCAGAAGGGACTTGCCCAACGTCGCCCGCTCTCCGCGCATCAGATCGCCCAACCGCGTGTCATCGTCCAGGAACACTGCCGTATCCCCGACTTGCACGAAATCTTCTGCCGGGTCAGGTGCCCGCAGCCTGCTCATCGCCTATGCCTCATCCGCTTGTTATAGGCTGCCTCCGAATCGAAGGCTACCAAAGCTTCTTTAGCCAAAGGTTATCACGCAGGCGAGAGCAGTTCACCCGTGGATTGCATTACGCGCTCAATTCCGCGCGATTCAGGGCACAGTGCGACCACAGTGCATCCATCGCCCGGACCAGGTGATCGATCTGCTTCGGATCGTGCACCGGCGACGGGGTAAAACGCAGCCGCTCGGTCCCGCGCGGGACCGTGGGGAAGTTGATCGGCTGCACGTAGATGCCGTAATCGCGCAGCAGCATGTCGGACAGCGCCTTGCAATGCACGGGATGACCGACATGGACGGGCACGATATGGCTGCCGTGGTCGATGATCGGCATACCGAGCGATTTCAGGCGCATCTTCAGGATGCGGGCATGCAGCTGCTGCGCATCGCGCAGCTTCTGCCCCTCGGCCGTCTTCAGCAGCGCGATGGACGCCGCGGCCCCCGCTGCAACCGCCGGTGGCAAAGACGTGGTGAAGATGAACCCCGGCGCATAGGACCGGATCGCGTCGCACATCTTGTCGCTGGCCGCGATATAGCCGCCGAACACGCCGAACGCCTTGCCCAGGGTGCCGTTGATGATGTCGATGCGATCCGACAGCCCGTCGCGTTCCGCGACGCCGCCGCCCCGTTTGCCGTACATGCCGACGGCATGGACTTCGTCCAGATAGGTCAGCGCGCCGAATTCGTCGGCCAGATCGCAGAACCCCTCGATCGGGCCGAAATCGCCGTCCATCGAATAGATGGATTCGAAGGCGATCAGCTTGGGCGCGTCCGGGTCGTCCGCGGCCAGAAGCTCGCGCAGATGCGCCAGATCGTTGTGCCGGAAGATGCGCTTGGCGCCGCCATTGCGCTTGATCCCCTCGATCATGGACGCGTGGTTCAGCTCGTCCGAATAGATGATCAGGCCGGGAAACAGCTTGGGCAGCGTCGACAGCGTCGCGTCATTCGCGATGTAGGCGCTGGAGAAGACCAGCGCCGCCTGCTTGTCGTGCAGGTCCGCCAGTTCGGATTCCAGGCGCTTGTGATAGACCGTGGTACCGCTGATATTGCGCGTGCCGCCGGACCCCGCACCGGTGGCGTCCAGCGCCTCGTGCATCGCGGCCAGGACGGTCGGGTGCTGACCCATGCCCAGATAGTCGTTTCCGCACCACACGGTGATTTCCTGGCGTTCGCCGTCGGGGCGATTCCAGACCGCCTGCGGGAACCGGCCCTGCGCACGTTCGATGTCGATGAAGGTGCGATAGCGCCCTTCCTCGTGCAGACGTGCAAGGGCCTTGTCCAAGGCGACATCATATTTCATGGCGGGCGATCCCTTGCATAGCTGGCTGGGTGCGATCATTCTCCGACCGCGCGCTTTCTGCCTTGATAGAGGTCAAGGCGCGAAAAAAACAGGCCGAAAACGTCGCAATTCGACGAAAGGCGCAGGCAGAAACCTGAAATCGACACCGCAAGAGGTAGGAATCATGGGCGAACACGCAAGGCTGCAGGACATCCTGACGCATCTGGACCAGGGGTTGGAGGATGCGCTGGCACGGCTGATGCGCTTTCTGGAGATCCCGTCCATCTCGACCGATCCGGCGCATGCGGGCGATGTGCGGACCGCCGCCGAATGGCTGGCACAGGAACTGCGCGACTTGGGCTTCGACACCCAGGTCCACGACACGCCCGGCCATCCGATGATCACCGCCCGCAGCCCCCGTGGCGATGCGCGCCCGCTGCTGTTCTATGGCCATTACGACGTGCAGCCGGTGGATCCGCTGTCCCTGTGGGACCGCCCGCCATTCGAACCGGCGATCGAGGATACGCCCCAGGGGCGCGTGATCCGCGCCCGCGGCGCGTCCGACGACAAGGGCCAGCTGATGACCTTCGTCGAGGCGTTCCGGGCCTGGAAGGCCGTGCATGGCGCCCTGCCCACCGACCTGATCCTGCTGTTCGAGGGCGAGGAGGAGTCCGGCTCTCCGTCGCTACGGCCGTTCCTGATCGAACATGCCGACAGCCTGCGCGCCGATCTGGCGATGATCTGCGACACGGCGCGCTATGCCGACGGGCGGCCCGCCATCACCACGCAACTGCGCGGGCTGGTGGGACAGGAGGTCGTGATCCATGCCGCCGATCGCGACCTGCATTCAGGCAGCTTCGGTGGGCTGGCGGCGAACCCGATCATGATCCTGGCGCAGGCGCTGGCGGCGTTGAAGGACGACACGGGTCGCGTCACCCTGCCCGGCTTCTATGACGGCGTGGCGGATCTGTCGCCGGAGCTGGCGCGCGACTGGCAGGCGCTGAATTTCGACGCCGCCGACTATCTGTCGCGCGTGGGACTGTCCCAGCCCATCGGCGAACGGGGCCGCACCGCGTTGGAGATGGTCTGGAACCAGCCCACGGCCGAGATCAACGGCATCGCCGGCGGCTATGCCGGCGCGGGGTTCAAGACCGTTCTGCCGGCGACGGCGCGGGCCAAGGTCAGCTTCCGCCTGACGGGCACCCAGGACCCGCAGGCGGTGCGCCAGGCGTTCCAGGATCATGTCCGCCGCTTCGTTCCCGCCGATTGCCGGGTGGAATTCCACGACCACGGCGCCGGGCCCGCCAGCGTCATGGACATCAGCGATCCGGCGTTCGGCCAGGCCAAGGATGCGCTGACGCAGGAATGGGGCCAGGAGGCCGCCTATATCGGCGGCGGCGGGTCGATCCCCATCGCGGGCGATTTCAAGGAGCTGCTGGGCATGGATTCGATGCTGGTGGGATTTGCCCGCGACGACGACCGCATCCATTCACCGAACGAAAAGTACGACGTGGAAAGCTTTGCCAAGGGCGCGCGGTCCTGGGCGCGCATCCTGTCGGCCCTGCGCTGACATGAAAAAGGGGGCCCGATCCGGCCCCCTTTCCCCAACTTGATCCGGTCTCAGCCCTGCGCGCTGCAATAGCTTTGGCTGGAGGTCCAGGCGGCGATGTCCGCGCGCTTCTTGCTGCTGCGCATCGGCGCCCAGTCCCGCGCGACGCCGCGCCAGCCGTTGTCGTCACGGGCGACGGCGTTGTCGCGTCCCACCTGCTGCGCAGCGATCTTGACCGCGCAGGCCATGTTGTCGGCGCCGTTGCGGATGTTGCCGGTGCAGTCATAGTTGCGCCATGTCGCCGGCGCGATCTGCATCAGGCCGATCCATTTGCCACCGCCGCCGGCGGCCTGCGGATTGAAGGTGCTTTCATGCCGCGCGACGGCCGACAGCAGCCCCGCCCAGAACGCCTTGCGGCCGGTGGGAGCAAGCTGGCGATAGTTGGGGCAGAACTCCGCGATGTCATGAGGGACGCTGGACAGCATCGTCACGCCTTCACGGTCAAGCGCCTCCATCGTGGCGCGGGTCCATTCGTCAGAGCCGTTGCGCTCTCCCCACCGCATCGGGGGCACCTGGGCCAGGGCCATCTCCTGCGCCTCGACCTGGGCGTCGGTCGGACCCGACGGGGTCGTGGAACAGGCGGCCACCAGGGCTAGGGCGGCAAGGGAAAGCGCGGCGCGCATGGTTACCTCTAAGGGTGGTTTCGTCGTCCTCTGCCATAGCGTGTGTCGAATATCCTGCAAGAAGAAGGATTTGCCTCGGCGGGAACCTGCCGCGACACGAAAGGCACATGGTCGGAAATCCGCCGACGGCCATGGCCGAACGCCACCGTTCATTCGAATTTTACGCATTGCACGGCCCCCGTGATGATTCGCGCGGCAGTGGCGGGCGGGGCCGTGACAATGCGACGGCCTTGCCCTAAAACCGCCGCCAGACCGTTTGCCGCCAAAGAGGCCCGCCATGCTTGACCTGACCTTCACCGCCCCGCAGCCGAAAGTGATCCAAGGCGCGCAAGGCGATTGGGAGCTGGTGATCGGGCTGGAGGTTCACGCCCAGGTCGCATCGAACGCCAAGCTGTTTTCCGGCGCGTCGACCCGTTTCGGGTCCGAGCCCAACAGCAACGTGGCCTTCGTCGATGCGGCCATGCCGGGCATGCTGCCGGTCATCAACGAATTCTGCGTGGCGCAGGCGGTCCGCACCGGCCTGGGCCTGAAGGCCCAGATCAACCTGCGCAGCGCGTTCGACCGCAAGAATTATTTCTATCCCGACCTGCCGCAGGGCTATCAGATCAGTCAGCTGTACCACCCCATCGTGGGCGAGGGAGAGATCATCGTCGACATGGCCCCCGGCGTCGCCCGCCGCGTCCGCGTCGAGCGCATCCACCTGGAACAGGACGCGGGCAAGTCGATCCACGACATGGACCCGACCATGTCCTTTGTTGATTTGAACCGCACCGGCGTCGCCCTGATGGAGATCGTCAGCCGCCCCGACATCCGCGGCCCCGAGGAGGCCGCCGCCTATGTCGTCAAGCTGCGCCAGATCCTGCGCTATCTGGGCACCTGCGACGGCAACATGCAGAACGGCAACCTGCGCGCCGACGTCAACGTCAGCGTCTGCAAGCCCGGCGATTACGAACGGTTCCAGGAGACCGGCGATTTCGGCCATCTGGGCACGCGCTGCGAGATCAAGAACATGAACTCGATGCGCTTCATCCAGGCGGCCATCGACTATGAGGCCCGGCGCCAGATCGCGATCCTGGAGGATGGCGGAAAGATCGTCCAAGAGACGCGCCTTTATGATCCCGACAAGGGAGAGACGCGGTCGATGCGGTCGAAGGAGGAGGCGCATGATTACCGCTACTTCCCCGACCCCGACCTGCTGCCGCTGGAGATCGAGCAGGCCTGGGTGGACGACATCGCGGCATCCATGCCCGAACTGCCCGATGAGAAGAAGGCCCGCTTCGTGCAGGGCATGGGCCTGTCGGAATACGATGCGGGCGTGCTGACCGCAGAAGTCGAGAACGCCGATTACTTCGAGGCCGTGGCATCGGGCCGCGACGGGAAGATGGCCGCGAACTGGGTCATCAACGAACTGTTCGGCCGCTTGAACAAGGAAGGTCTGACCATCGCGACCTCTCCGGTGTCCGCCGCGCAGTTGGGCGGCGTGATCGACCTGATCGCATCGGACGCGATTTCCGGAAAGATCGCCAAGGACCTGTTCGAGATCCTGTGGACCGAAGGCGGCGACCCCGCCCGGATCGTCGAGGAACGCGGCATGAAGCAGGTCACCGACCTTGGCGCGATTGAGGCCGCTGTGGACCAGATCATCGCCGACAACCCCGCCCAGGTCGAAAAGGCACGCGCCAACCCCAAGCTGGCGGGCTGGTTCGTGGGCCAGGTGCTGAAGGCCACCGGCGGCAAGGCGAACCCCGCCGCCGTCAACGACATGGTCGCCCGGAAACTGGCTCTGTGACCCTTACCCCCTCGCGACAGGACGCCGACATGCGCTTTGAATATTCCGTCATCCCCGCGCCGACCAAGACGGAGAAGGCCCGCGAGGCAAAGACGCCGACTGATCGGTATGCCCTGTCGCTGACGGCAGAGTTGAACCGCATGTCGGCCGAGGGCTGGGAATACGTGCGCGCCGATGTCCTGCCAAGCGAGGAGCGCAGCGGCCTGACCGGGCGCACCACGGTCTATCATAACGTGCTGGTGTTCCGCCGCCCGCACAGCGTCGATCCTGAACTGCGCCGCCTGCCCCAGCCCGAGGCACCCGAGGCCGCGCCCCCGGCCCCCGGCCCCCGATGCGATGACCGACCGCCCGTAAGGGTCAGGCGGCCGCGCTGAGCGGTTCGGGGCAGAACGGCACGACCTCGACCCGGTCGCGCTCGAACGTGCAGAAGCTGCCGGGGGGAACCTCGGTCCAGTCCGCCTCGTCGCTTTCCAGCGGTTCGGACACGACAGCCCAGCCCTGACGGCTTTCCGACCATCGATGATACAGCGACGGCGCCTGATCGTCGCTGCTGTAGCGCAAAGCGTACAGCCGCTCTCCGTCCGACAGGGCGCAGGCGGCGCGGACATGCGGTGCGCATCCGCGCTGACGCGCCAATGTGCCCAACAGCCCAAGCGCCCGTTCCATCGCAACCTTGGGGTTCTGGTCCAGCCCGCATCCCAGGGCGACTAGGAACAGCGCCTCGCTGTCGGTCGCGCCCTTGCGGTGGGGATAGTATTCGTCCGGGATCAGCACGTCGGCATGACGTCGGAAGGCGTCATAGCCGCCGAACTGGCCATTATGCATGAAGCTCCATCGACCGACGGCAAAGGGATGGCAGTTGTTGCGGCTGGTCGCCGTCCCCGTCGACGCCCGCACATGCGCCATGAACAGGCCGGACCGCACCTGCGCCACAAGGCTGCGCAGGTTCGGGTCGGACCAGGCCGGCATGACATCGCGGTACAGCCCCGGTTCGGGACGTTCGCCGTACCACGCGATGCCGAAGCCGTCGGCATTCACCGGCGTATGACATCGCATCGCGCCCTGGCTCTGCCGGATCAGCGAATGCGCCGGCCGGCTGACGATATCCTCCAGAAAGATCGGTGCGCCCAGATAGGCGGCCCAACGACACATGCCCTGCCCCTTCACGTCTCTTTTGTGACAGGACTAGCACGAAAGTCTGAAGGTTTCACCTATTCCGTAGGGGGTGCGGCCTCTTCCACGATGACAAGATCGCGTTCGCTGGCCCCTTTGGCATGCGCAAGCGCCGCCTGGTACTCGTTGCTGTGATAACAGGCAACGGCCGCATCAAGTGACGGGAACCGCGCGACCACGTGGCGGGCGCGGTCCGCCCCCTCCAGCACGTGATAGCGGCCGGCGCGGGCCAGGAACACACCGCCATGGGCGGCGATCGCAGGGCCCGCCGCCTTGGCATAAAGGCCATAGGCGTCCGGGTCCGTCACGGTCACATGGGCAATCCAAAGCGCTGTCATTTGCTGTCCTCGATGATCTTGCGGGCGTCCTGGAACGCCGTTTCCGCGGCCGCCAGAGAGGGCGCGCCACCCTGTGCCCGGTCGGGGCGGCCGCCACCGCCCTTGCCGCCCAGTGCAGCCGTCGCAGCCTGCACCAGCGCCACGGCACTGATGCGACCGGTCAGATCGGGCGTGACGCCCGCGGCCACGGTGGCCTTGCCGCCATCCTCGGCCAGCACCAGAACGGCGCCGCTGCCCAGGGATGCCTTCATCTCGTCGACCAGCGCACCCAGTTCCTTGCCGCCCACGCCCTCGACCTTGCGGGCGATGAACTTGACGCCCGCGATCTCCTCGGCCTCGTCACCGCCGCCCATCGCCAGCTGCCGCTTCAGCTGCGCGACCTCGTTGGCCAGCGCCTTGCGTTCGTCGGCCAGCGCGCGGACACGGGTCACAACCTCGGCGGACTGCGCCTTGAGGATGCCCGCGATCTCGGCCAGGCGGCTGTCCGCATCGCGCAGATGCGCCAGCGCCGCCTGTCCGGTCAGCGCCTCGATCCGCCGGACACCCGCGCTGGAGGCTGCGTCGCCCAACAGCACGAACGCCCCGATATCGCCGGTCCGCGCGACATGCGTGCCGCCGCACAGCTCCAGCGAATAGGTCGCCCCATCGGCGCCCTTGCCGCTGCCGGGCTGCGCGCCCATCGACACGACGCGAACCTCGTCGCCGTATTTCTCGCCGAACAGGGCCTGCGCCCCCAAGGCGCGTGCATCGTCAGGCGTCATGATCCGGGTTTCGACCGGGCTGTTCTGGCGCACATAGCCGTTCACCTCGGCCTCGATCGCCGCAAGCTGCTCGGCGGTGACCGCATGGTTGTGGCTGAAGTCGAACCGCAGCCGGTCCGGCGCGTTCAGGCTGCCCCGCTGCGCGACGTGATCGCCAAGGGCCCCGCGCAGCGCCTCGTGCAGCAGGTGCGTCGCCGAGTGGTTCGCGCGGATCGCCGACCGGCGGTCGTGATCGACCGACAGCTGCGCCCCCTGGCCACGACTGATGGTGCCCATCGTGACCTCGGCCTGATGGATAAAGACGCCGGCAACCTTCTTGGTGTCGGTGACGCGCGCCGCGCCCGTTTCGGTGCGGATCAGGCCATGATCGCCGACCTGCCCGCCGCTTTCGGCATAGAAGGGCGACTGGTTCACCACGATGGCGACCTTGGCCCCCTCGCCCGCCTCGGCCGCGTCGGCGCCGTCGATCACCAGCGCGGTGATCTGGCCCTCGGCCTCCTCGGTGTCATAGCCCAGGAACTCGGTGACGCCGTGCTTTTCGGCCAGCTCGAACCAGATGGTCGCATCCGCGGCCTCTCCGGAACCCGACCATGCGGCACGGGCCATGCGCTTCTGCTTGGCCATCGCCGCGTCGAACCCCTCGGTCTGCACCGCGCAGCCCTTTTCGCGCAGCGCGTCCTGTGTCAGGTCCAACGGAAATCCGAACGTGTCGTACAGCTTGAACGCGGCCTCGCCCGGCAGGTCGGCCCCTTCGGGCAGGCGCGCCAGTTCGTCGTCCAGCAGGCGCAGACCCCGGTCCAGTGTCTGGCGGAACCGCGTTTCCTCGGACCGCAGGGTCTCCTCGATCATCGCCTGCGCGCGTGTCAGCTCCGGATAGGCCGCGCCCATCTGGCGCACCAATGCGGGCACCAGCTTGTGCATGACCGGGTCCTGCGCGCCCAGCATATGCGCATGGCGCATCGCGCGGCGCATGATCCGGCGCAGCACGTAACCACGGCCCTCGTTCGAGGGCATCACCCCGTCCGCGATCAGGAAGCTGGTCGACCGCAGGTGATCCGCGATCACCCGGTGATGCACCTTGCCCGGCCCGTCGGGATCCGCGCTGGTCGCATGGGCCGAGGCCTCGATCAGCGAGCGCATCAGGTCGGTGTCATAGTTGTCGTGCTTTCCCTGCAGCAGCGCGCCGATCCGCTCCAGCCCCATGCCGGTGTCGATGGACTGCATGTCCAACGCCCGCATGGAGCCGTCCTCGAACTGCTCGTTCTGCATGAAGACCAGGTTCCAGATCTCGATGAAGCGGTCGCCATCCTCGTCCGGGCTGCCCGGAGGGCCGCCGGGGATCTTGTCGCCATGATCGAAGAAGATCTCGGTGCAGGGGCCGCAGGGACCGGTCGGGCCCATCTGCCAGAAATTGTCCGATGTCGGGATACGGATGATGCGGTCGTCGGACAGGCCCGCGACCTTCTTCCATATCTGCACGGCCTCATCGTCGGTGTGATAGACCGTGACCAGCAGGCGATCCTTGGGGATCGCGAAATCGCGGGTCAGCAACTCCCAGGCATGCGCGATCGCCTGGTCCTTGAAATAGTCGCCAAAGCTGAAATTGCCCAGCATCTCGAAGAACGTGTGGTGCCGCGCCGTATAGCCAACATTGTCCAGGTCGTTGTGCTTGCCACCGGCACGAACGCATTTCTGCGCGGTGGTCGCGCGGTTGTAGTCGCGCGTCTCTACCCCGGTGAACAGGTTCTTGAACTGCACCATGCCGGAATTGGCGAACATCAGCGTGGGGTCGTTGCGCGGGACCAGCGGGCTGCTGTCCACGACCCGGTGGCCGTTCCTTTCGAAATAGCCAAGGAAAGTCGAGCGGATGTCATTCAGACTGGGCATGGCGGGCCTTCATCGCAAAAGTGTCTCCGGCCAAGCCGGGCTGCCGATGGTCTATCGCCCGGCCGCTGCCCTGTCCAGCAACCGGCATGCGAAAAGGCGCAGGGTCTCCCCCGCGCCCGTCCGTTGTGATGGCAGCGACCTTATTCTGTCAGCGAGTCGTCGTCGCCGCTGTCCGACCCTTCGCCGACGCCAAATTCCAGGCCATGGCTGGCGCGGATCTTGTCCTCGATGGCAAAGGCCACCTCGGGGCGGTCGCGCAGGAACTGCTTGGCGTTCTCGCGGCCTTGGCCGATGCGCTCGTCACCATAGGAATACCACGCGCCCGACTTCTCGACCACGCCGGCCTTGACGCCAAGGTCGATCAGTTCGCCGACCTTGCTGATGCCCTCTCCGTACATGATGTCGAACTCGACCTGCCGGAAGGGGGGCGCGACCTTGTTCTTGACCACCTTGACGCGGGTGGCGTTGCCCACGACCTCGTCGCGGTCCTTGACCGCGCCAGTGCGACGGATGTCCAAGCGAACCGAGGCATAGAACTTCAGCGCGTTGCCGCCGGTTGTGGTCTCGGGGTTGCCGAACATGACGCCGATCTTCATGCGGATCTGGTTGATGAAGATCACCATGCAGTTCGAACGCCCGATGCTGGCGGTCAGCTTGCGCATGGCCTGGCTCATCAGGCGGGCCTGGCTGCCCATCTGCATGTCGCCCATGTCGCCCTCGATCTCGGACTTGGGCGTCAGCGCCGCGACAGAGTCGACCACAACCAGGCTGACCGCGCCCGACCGCACCAGCGTGTCCACGATCTCAAGCGCCTGCTCGCCCGTGTCGGGCTGGCTGATCAGCAGTTCGTCCAGGTTCACGCCCAGCTTCTTGGCGTATTGCGGGTCCAGCGCGTGTTCCGCGTCGACGAAGGCGCAGACGCCGCCCTTCTTCTGCTCCTCGGCCACGACATGCAGCGTCAGCGTCGTCTTGCCCGAGCTTTCCGGCCCGAAGATCTCGATGATCCGGCCCTTGGGCAGGCCGCCGATGCCAAGCGCGATGTCCAGACCCAGCGACCCCGTCGAGGTCGCCTCGATCTCGGCCACCGGACTGTCCTTGCCCAGCTTCATGATCGAGCCCTTGCCGAACTGCCGTTCGATCTGGGCCAGGGCGCTGTCCAGCGCCTTCTGCTTGTCCGCCGCGCGTTTGTCCGTCATGTCGAAGATGCTCGCCTGTGCCATGTGATCCCTACGTTATTTCACAGCCCTCCGGGCGGGGCAATCAATTCGACCGACCGGATGTTCTTGCCTTGTTCACCATTAGATGCGCCATCCTTAACCGGTTTTCAAGGATGTTGTGGACGATTGTCGATTCGTCTGCGCCAGCATCGCGCGGACAGGGTTAACAAAGCGTTTACAGCCTTTGGCGGGCCCGCTATCCAACCCCTCCGTGCATCTGCAACACCATGATCGGACGACAGGCATGCTGATATTCTGGGACCAGAGGCTGGTGTTTCTCGCCACGCCCAAGGCCGGCTCGACGGCGATCGAGGTTGCGCTCGAGTCGCTGGCCTCGGCGTCGCTGCTGCGACCGGACGCGCTCAAGCATACCGATATCGCCACCTATCGCCGTTTCGTCGGCCCCTGGCTTTCCGCGCAGACCGGTGCGGATTTCACCACGGTCGCCCTGATGCGAGAGCCGGTGGACTGGCTGCGCAGCTGGTACCGCTTCAAGCTGCGCGACGATCACGACGATCCGCGCCATGCCATGGACGGCATCAGCTTTTCCGATTTCGCGGCGCGTTATGCCGCAGGCCAGCACCGCGAAATCGGCAGCCAGAGCGCGTTTCTGACGGACGGCGATCATCGCGTCGACTGCATCTTCCGCTACGAGGACATCGCCAGCTTCGTGGATTTCCTGGAGACGCGTCTTGATTGCGCGATCGAGCTGCCGCGCATCAACGTGCCGCCCAGTGTCGACGTCCATCTGCCCGAACCGGCCGAGGCGCAGCTGCGCCACGCCATGGCCCGCGAACTGGACGTCTACGCGTCCTTGCACAGCCGCGGCTGATCTGCGCGTCAATGCAGCCGGTCGCTGCCCGAGGGGCGCGTCAGCTGCATCTCGACCATCTGCGTCAGCTCGGTCAGCGTGAACGGCTTGGCCAAGAACGATGCGTCTGCAATGGGCACCTGTCCGTCCACAAAAATGTCCTCGGTATATCCGGACATGAAGATGACCTTGGCGGAAGGCAGGATCCGCCGCCCCTCGCGGACCCAGGTGGGGCCGTCCATGCCGGGCATCACGACATCGGTGACGAAAATGTCGACCGGACCGTCGCGCCCTTCCAGAAGGCTCAGCGCGGCCTCTCCCGATCCGGCCTCGAGGACGTCATACCCCTTCAGCTTCAGGGCACGCGCGGCAAACGCGCGGACCGGCGCCTCGTCCTCGACCAGCAGCACGGTCGCCTTGGGGCCGGTCTGCAGCTGCGGGGTGGGCCGGGGTGCGGGACGCGCGGCTGGAACCGCCGCGATCTGGGCGCGGGCATGGGCCGGGAAATAGAGCGAGAAGGTCGTCCCTTCGCTCAGCACGCTGTCACAGAAGATGAAACCGCCGGTCTGCTTGACGATGCCATAGGCCGTCGACAGGCCCAGCCCCGTCCCCTCGCCCGTGCGCTTGGTGGTGAAGAACGGCTCGAAGATCTTGCCAAGATTATCCGGCGCGATGCCGCAGCCGTGGTCGCGCACGATGATGCGGACATAGTCGCCCTTGGACAGCGTGACCTGGTCGCGGGTCATCGCCTCGGACAGGTGAAGGTTTTCGGTGCGCACGGTGATGTCGCCTCCTTGCGGCATGGCATCGCGGGCGTTGACGACAAGGTTCATGATGACCTGCTCCAGTTGCCGCTTGTCGGCGCGGATGGCGCGCAGCGCCGGATCGTAGGTGATGGTCAGGCCCACCCGTTCCCCCACCAGCCGGTTCAGCAGGTGGGTCAGGTCGGCCAGCGTGTCTCGCAGGTCCAGCGTCTCCAGCCGCAGCGTCTGCTTGCGCGAGAACGCCAGCAGCTGTCCGACCAGCGCCGCCGCGCGGTTGGCGTTCTGGCTGATCTGGTCCAGGTCGGCATAATCCGGATCGCCCTTGTCGCGCTTGAGCATCAGCAGGTCGCAATGTCCGCTGATCGCGGTCAGCAGGTTGTTGAAATCATGCGCGACGCCGCCTGCCAGTTGGCCGATGGCCTGCATCTTCTGGCTTTGCACGAACTGCGCCTCCAGCGTCTTGAGGGCGCTGGCATCGGTCAGCACGGCGATCATGCGGCCAGCCTCGGCCGGGTCGCGCGCCAGCGACAGCTGGAAATAGCGGTCGCGCATCTCTCCTTGGCGGCTGTCGGGGTGGCGCAGGCGCAGCATTTCCGTTCCGTTGGTGGCGCGCCCGGCGCACATGTCGGAAAGCCAGTCTGCCAACGGGCGCCCCGGCCCTTCCAGCAGTTCGGCCAGGTTCTGGCCCTCGTCCGCCAGCATGCCGTCCAGCAGGTGACGCGCGGCGGCATTGGCGCGGCAGATGCGGCCATCAGTCGCCAGACGCAGCAGCGCGACGGGAATGGCGTCGAAATCATCGGCGGGGGGCTGGTCCTCCTCCATCGCCAGGGCCAGCTCGAACCCGTCAGGCTGGACCCCGGCGCGGTGCAGCGACCAGATCTGCAGCGGCGCGTCGGGCAGGCAGGACAGCGACAGGATCTCTCCCTCGGCCAGTTCCAGATCGGCATTGCCCACCCGCAGCGCACGGGCGGTCAGGTCGGCCAGCTGCCCTTCGGCATCGGCCCGCAGGCGCGCGATCAGCGACAGGACAGGGCGACCGGTCAGGTCCTCGAACTCGGTCCGGGCGGCCTCGTTCTGGAACAGCACCTGGCCGCGGGCATCGCACATCCAGATCGGGTCGGCGGCGGTCGCCACCTCTCCCCTGATGGCGCGCAGGGCCTTGCGGGCCGATAGTCCGCGCGCCAGATGGCCCACGGCGACCGCGCCCCCCAGCAGGTACCACGCCACCGCGACCGTCGAGGCAAGCACGGCCGCCGTCCCGGTCGCGGCGCCCGGTCGCGCCATCAGCACGGCCGCCCCCAGCACCATCGGCGCCAGCA
>NZ_VDDD01000110.1 GCF_006151785.1 Paracoccus marcusii | reverse complement strand
GACGTGGCCGACGCGCTGGCGCAGACCCGGCCCCTGCCCGCGCCCGTCGCCATGACCGCGCCCGACCCCCTGCCGCCTCCGCCGCGTGACCAGGGCGGTCCGATCCAGCTGGAAAGCCGCATTCTGCAGCGCCTGTCCCCCTCTCCGACCGAGGAGAACGACCTGATCCGCGATCTGGGCGTGCCGGCGGCGACGGCCAGCGCGGTGATCCTGTCGCTGGAACTGCAGGGCCGCGTCACGCGGCTGGCCGGGGGGCGTCTGGCGCTGTCCTGACCCCCCGTCTTGCGGTCTTGTGCTGTCACCCCCCGTTGACACTGCCCCGCCCGGCACCCATCTTGCCGCCCCATTGCAGTTGTCCGAGGTCATCATGCCCGTCGTCGTCGTCGAATCCCCGGCCAAGGCCAAGACCATCGAGAAATACCTGGGTTCCGACTATCGGGTTCTGGCCAGCTTCGGCCATGTCCGCGACCTGCCGCCCAAGGACGGCAGCGTCGACACCGACCATGATTTCGACATGAAATGGGAGGTCGCGGCCGACAGCCGCAAGCACCTCAAGGCGATCAAGGATGCGCTAAAGGACGACCAGACGCTGATTCTGGCCACCGACCCCGACCGCGAGGGCGAGGCGATCAGCTGGCACCTGCTAGAGGCGCTGGCCCCGGCCCTGAAGAAGGGCAGCGCGGTCAGCCGTGTGACCTTCAACGCCATCACCAAGACCGCCGTGACCGAGGCGATGGCCAAGCCGCGCCAGATCGACCAGCCGCTGGTCGACGCCTATCTGGCGCGCCGCGCGCTGGATTATCTGGTGGGGTTCAAGCTGTCGCCGGTCCTGTGGCGCAAGCTGCCGGGCGCAAAGTCGGCGGGCCGCGTCCAGTCCGTCTGCCTGCGCCTGATCGTCGACCGCGAGATGGAGATCGAGGCCTTCAAGGCACGCGAATACTGGTCGGTCCATGCCCGCCTGGCGACCCCGGGCGGCGACGAATACGACGCCACGCTGGTGTCGCTGGCCGGCAAGAAGCTGGACCGGTTCGACTTGGCCGCCGCCGATCAGGCCGCGATGGCGCTGAGCGCGGTAGCAAGCCGCGACCTGAAAGTCGCGTCGGTCGCCGCCAAGCCCGCCAGCCGCAACCCCTGGCCGCCCTTCATGACCTCGACCCTGCAGCAGGAGGCCAGCCGCAAGATGGGCATGGGCGCGAAGGCCTGCATGTCGGCGGCGCAGCGCCTCTACGAGGCCGGGCTGATCACCTACATGCGGACCGACGGCATCGACATGGCCCCCGAGGCCGTGATGGCCGCCCGCGACGCGATCAAGGCCAAGTTCGGCGAGACCTACCTGCCGAAATCGCCCCGCATGTACAAGAACAAGGCCAAGAACGCGCAGGAGGCGCATGAATGCATCCGTCCCACGGACATGATGCTGTCGCCCGACCGCCTCAAGGTCACCGCGGATGACCAGCGCAGGCTCTATGACCTGATCTGGAAGCGCACCATCGCCAGCCAGATGGAGGCCGCCCGGATGGAGCGGACCACCGTCGAGATCGAGAGCCCCGACGGCCAGGTGGGCCTGCGCGCCACCGGCCAGGTGATGCTGTTCGACGGCTTCCTGCGCGTCTATGACCAGGGTCGCGACGACGACGATGGAGAGGACAGCGCCCGCCTGCCTGCGATCACGGAGGGCGAGGCCGCGCGTCTGGTCGCCCACGCCTTCGACGACGAACTGGCCAAGGCCCGCGAGAAGGGCGGCGACGCGGTCGCGGCCCCCGCGGGGCTGAAGGCCGGGCCGGGCCTCTTGGTCAGCGACAAGGCCCAGGCCGCAGCGCGCCAGCATTTCACCCAGCCCCCGCCGCGCTATACCGAGGCCACGCTGGTCAAGCGGATGGAGGAGCTGGGCATCGGACGCCCATCGACCTATGCCAGCATCGTCACCACGATCCAGGACCGCGAATATGTCCGCAAGGACAAGAACCGCCTGATCGCCGAGGACAAGGGCCGGTTGGTCACGATCTTCCTGCTGAAGTATTTCCCGCGTTACGTCAGCTATGACTTCACCGCCGACCTGGAGAACGAGCTGGACGAGATCAGCGCCGGCGACCGCCTGTGGCGCGAGGTTCTGAGCCGCTTCTGGAAGGACTTCTCCAAAGCGCTGGAGGGCACGTCCGAGCTGCGCATCACCGAGGTGCTGGAGGCGATCGACGACGCGCTGGCGCCGCATCTCTATCCGCCCCGGGCGGATGGGGGTGATCCGCGCGAATGCCCGCTGTGCGGTCAGGGCCGCCTGAACCTCAAGACCGCGCGGTCGGGTGGGGCCTTCATCGGCTGCACCAACTATCCGGAATGCCGCTATACCCGCCCCCTGTCCGCCCCGGACGGAGAGGCGCCCATCGGCGACCGCGTGCTGGGAGAGGATGCGGGCGATCAGATCAGCCTCAAGACCGGGCGTTTCGGTCCCTATGTCCAGCGCGGCGAGGCGACCGAGGAGGCCCCCAAGCCCCCCCGCGCGTCGATCCCGAAGGGATGGGAGGTCGCGACCCTGGACCTGGACCAGGCCGTGCAGCTGCTGGCCCTGCCCCGCCCCGTCGGTCCCCACCCCGAGGACGGGGTGCTGATCGAGGCCGGGATCGGCCGCTTTGGCCCCTATGTGAAGCACGGGTCGAAATACGCCAACATCGCCGATGTCGACGAGGTCTTCACCATCGGCATGAACCGCGCGGTCGAGGTGTTGGCCGCCAAGCAGACCCGCGGCCGCGCCGCAGCGGCCGCACCGCTGCGCGAGCTGGGAGAGCATCCGGACGGTGGTCCGATCCAGATCCTGGGCGGCAAGTACGGCCCCTATGTCAAATGGGCCAAGGTCAACGCGACCCTGCCCCGCGACGTCACCCCCGAGGATCTGACCGTCGAACAGGCGCTGGAGCTGATCGCGGCCAAGGCTGCGAAATCGCCGTCCAAGGCCAAGAAACCGGCCGCCAAGAAGGCTGCGCCCAAGGCAGCCGCCAAGAAGCCTGCCGCCAAGAAACCGGCGGCAAAGAAGCCCGCGGCCAAGAAGCCTGCCGCGAAAAAGGCCGCGGCCAAGCCCGAGGCCGAGTAGGACCGGGTGGCGGCGCTAACACGCCGCCCCCGCGATTGACACTTGCGCCAGCGCACGCAACAACTTGGGCCGATAAAGGGATCAAGGACGGGAGGACCGATGAAAAAGGTCTATGCCACTGCGGGCGAGGCTCTGGACGGGCTTTTGCATGACGGGATGTTCATCGCGGCAGGGGGGTTCGGCCTGTGCGGCATCCCCGAGCTGCTGATCGACGCCCTGGTCGAATCCAAGGTCAAGGATCTGACCATCGCCAGCAACAATTGCGGCGTGGACGGGTTCGGCCTTGGCAAGCTGCTGGACACGCGTCAGATCAGGAAGATGATCAGCAGCTATGTCGGCGAGAACGCCGAGTTCATGCGCCAGTACCTGTCCGGAGAGCTTGACCTGGAGTTCAACCCGCAGGGCACCCTGGCCGAACGCATGCGTGCGGGCGGCGCCGGCATCCCGGGCTTCTATACCAAGACCGGCGTCGGCACCGTCATCGCCGAGGGCAAGGAGGTCAAGAATTTCGACGGCCAGGACTACATCCTGGAACGCGGGATCGTGGCCGACCTGTCCATCGTCAAGGCCTGGAAGGCCGACGACACCGGCAACCTGGTGTTCCGCAAGACCGCGCGCAACATCAACCCGCCCGCCGCGATGTGCGGCCGCATCTGCGTCGCCGAGGTCGAGGAGATCGTCCCGCGCGGCAGCCTGGACCCCGACCTGATCCACCTGCCCGGCATCTATGTCCACCGGATCATCCAGGGGTCGCACGAAAAGCGCATCGAACAGCGCACCACCCGCAAGAAGGAGGCCGTGTGATGACCGAGGCAGCAAAAGGCTGGGACCGCAACCAGATGGCCGCCCGCGCGGCCGAGGAGCTGGAAGACGGCTGGTACGTCAATCTGGGGATCGGCATCCCGACCCTGGTCGCGAACTATGTCGGCGACAAGGACATCACGCTCCAGTCCGAGAACGGCATGCTGGGCATGGGCCCCTTTCCGTTCGAGGGCGACGAGGATCCCGACCTGATCAACGCCGGCAAGCAGACCATCACCGAACTGTCCCGCACCAGCTATTTCGACAGCGCCACCAGCTTTGGCATGATCCGCGGCGGCAAGATCGCCGCGGCGATCCTGGGCGCGATGGAGGTCTCGGAGGAGGGCGATCTGGCCAACTGGATGATCCCCGGCAAGCTGGTCAAGGGCATGGGCGGCGCGATGGACCTGGTCGCGGGCGTGGGCCGCGTGATCGTGGTCATGGACCACACCAACAAGGCGGGCGAGTCCAAGGTGCTGAAATCCTGCACCCTGCCGCTGACCGGCAAGGCCGTGGTCGACCGGATCATCACCAACATGGGTGTCCTGGACGTGGTGCCCGGCGGGCTGCGCATCGTCCAGCTGGCCGACGGCATCACCGAGGACGAGATCCGCGCCGCGACCCAGGCCACGCTGGTCTGACCGACCCGCACCGACCACCGACCGGGGGGCATTCGCCCCCCGTTCTCATGCCCAGGAAAGACGCCATGGACCCCGCCGCGATAGAGACCCTGTTCACCCGCCCCGACGGCAGCTTCCTGTGCGCGCGGTGGGGCCGCCCGGTGGCGCCCGTGGTGTTCGGCCTGGCTGATGACAGCCTGGACATCTTTCGCGGCGCGATCCGTGCGGGCTTTGCGCATGCGCGCCACCCGGTGGTCGACACCGACCCCGAAACCGGCGCGAACCTGATGCTGTTCTTCGTGCGGGATTGGTCCGAATTGGCCGGGGTGCCCGATCTGGACCGGCTGACGGGTCTTCCCGGCCTGCCCGACCGTCTGGCGGGCCAGGGCGCCGACCAGTACCGGCTGTTCCGCTTTGACGAGGCTGGCGGCATCCGCGCCTGCCTGACCTTCGTCAGGATGGGGGGCGCGCTGGCCGACGCGCATCCAGCGGCCCTTGCGGAACGCATCACGATGCAATCCGCGCTGACCTTTTCTACCGAGGTGACGCCATCCGCCGCGCTGGCGGCGCTGATCCGCGCCGCCTATGACCCGGTGCTGCCGGTGGCCGCGACACAGCCGGCCCATGCGCTTCGGCTGTCGGCGCGGATGGCCGCCTAGGGGGTCAGCCCCTCGGGGTCGGGCAGGCCGTGGCTGCGCGCGGTCGCGGTCAGCGTGTTGGCCAGCAGGCAGGCGATGGTCATCGGCCCCACGCCCCCGGGAACCGGGGTGATCGCACCGGCCACCTGCACTGCCGCGGCAAAGTCGACATCGCCCACCAGTCCGTCATCGGTCCGGTTGATGCCCACGTCGATGACGGTGGCGCCCGGCTTGATCCAGTCGCCCTGCACGAAATGCGGCCGCCCGACGGCGGCCACCAGGATGTCGGCCTGACGGCACAGCGCGGCCAGATCGGTCGTGCGCGAATGCGCCACCGTCACGGTCGCGCTGTCGCGCAGCAGCAGCTGCGCCATGGGCTTGCCCACGATATTGCTGCGCCCGATGACCACCGCATTTCGGCCGGCCAGCGACCCCAGATGGTCGCGCAGCAGCATCAGGCAGCCAAGCGGCGTGCAGGGCACCATCGCCTTCTGCCCGGTGGCCAGGCGCCCGACGTTCAGGATGTGGAACCCGTCCACGTCCTTTTCGGGCAGGATGGCGTTGATGACCGCCGCCTCGTCCATGCCCTTGGGCAGGGGCAGCTGGACCAGGATGCCGTTCACGGCCGGATCGGCGTTCAGCTTGGCGATCAGCGCCATCAGCGTGTCCTGATCCGTCGATGCCGGCAGCCGGTGTTCGAACGAGGTCATGCCGACCTCTCGCGTCATGCGCCCCTTGGACCGGACATAAACCTGGCTGGCCGGATCCTCGCCCACCAGGACGACGGCCAGGCCGGGCACGATGCCCTGCCCTGCAAGATCGGCGACCTGCGTGGCGATCCGGGCGCGCAGGCGGGCGGCAAAGGCCTTGCCGTCAAGGGTCTGGGCGGTCATGGGCGGTCCTTGTTCAGCTGGCGTTCTTCCTGGGCGATGGCGGCCTCGATCAGCTGCCGCCACAGGCGGTCGTACAGCTGGGGGTCCAGACCGTGACCCTCGGCGTGGCGGCGGACATTCGCCACGACCTCCTCGACGCGGGCGTCGATGCGCGCGGGCATGCCGTTGCCTGCCTTGATCTGCGCGGCGCGGTCGATCAGCGCATGGCGTCGCGCCAGCAACGCCATCAGCTGTTCGTCCAGCTGGTCGATCTGGGCCCGCAGCGCGGGCATGTCGGGAATGTCACAGGTCCGGGTCATGTTGTCCGTCCCATGCACCGTCGCGCGCAAAATCGCAAGGCCCAGCCTAGCCCTGCGGGCTCTGCTGCAGCTGATGTCGCAGGCGGCGCAGCTGTTCGCGCAGTGCCTGGGCGGTCCGGTCATCCAGGCCGGTATTGCCGGTCACGCAGGCGATGACGCGTTCGGACTGACTTTGCAGGTCGGCGCCCTGCGGGGACAGCGACACGATCACCCGGCGTTCGTCGCGCGAATCACGCTGTCGGGTGACCAGGTTCGCCGCCTCCAGCCGCTTGATCAGCGGGGTCAGGGTGCTGCTGTCCAGCCCAAGGCTGTCGCCGATGCCGCCGACGGACTGATGATCGTTGGCCCACAACGCCATCATCACCAGAAACTGCGGATAGGTCAGCCCAAGCGGGTCCAGCAACGGCTTGTAGATCCGCCCAAAGGCAAGATTGACGGCATAAACGTCAAAGCACAGCATCTGTTCGAAAGGCGACAGGCTGGACAAGGCGGGATCATCGCTCATGAACATGGTGTAATTGCACAAAGGGCAGTCCGCAACTGTTGCAATTTCGAAGGGTTAATTTATATAGTGCGCTATCTATTATCGAAGAAAGGAAATGCCATGCCGGAAAAGATCCTCTATCGGACCGCCGCGACGGCCACCGGGGGCGGCCGTGACGGCAAAACCGCCTTAAATGACGGCACTTCGGCCATCGACCTGGTCGTTCCGAAGGAATTGGGCGGTCCCGGCGGCGACGGGCTGAACCCGGAAAAGCTGTTCGCGCTCGGCTACGCCGCCTGCTTCATGGGCGCGATGCGCCATTACGCTGCGTCGCAAAAGGTCAAGGTGCCGGATGATGCGGCGGTCAATGTCAGCGTCGGCATCGGCCCCCGCAGCGATCCGGGCTTCGGGCTGGACGTCCAGATCGCCGTGTCCCTGCCCGGCCTGGACCCCGCCGTGGCGCAGGACCTGATCGAGGGCGGTCACAAGGTCTGTCCCTATTCGCATGCCACGGCCGGCACGCTGACCATCACGCCGACCCTGGTGTGATCCAAGAAGAAACCCCGGTCCATCGGACCGGGGTTTTGTCGTCTCAGGCAGGGGCGGGGTCGCCACCCGGCGCGGGCTTTGTTCGCGGGATGGCCGTGACCGAGGGGATCACGCTGGCCGGGGTGTCGTCGTCATCCCCGCCAATCGCATCACCGCGCAGGATGCGGGCGATCTCCTCTCCGGTCAGGGTCTCGTATTCCAGCAGGCCCTTGGCCATGCGCTCGAACTCGACCTCCTTCTCCAGCAGGATGCGGCGGGCTTCCTGATAGCCCTCCTCGATCAGGTCGCGAACCTCCTGCTCGATCAGTTCCTTGGTCGAGGCCGACACCGAGAAGCCGCCGGTGCTGCCGTTATAGCCCTCATGCGCCTCGGCATAGTCGACTGCGCCGACCTTGTCGGACATGCCCCACCGCATCACCATCGCGCGGGCCAACGCGCTGGCCTGCTGGATATCGCCAGCAGGGCCGTTCGAGACGCCCTCCTCGCCGTACTTGATGATCTCGGCGGCCTTGCCGGCCATGGTCATGGCGATCTTCTGCTTGGCCTCGTCCTTGTGGAAGTTCAGGCGGTCCATCTCGGGCAGGCTGACGACCATGCCCAAGGCGCCGCCGCGCGGGATGATCGTGGCCTTGTAGACCGGATCGCATTTCGGCAGCGACAGGCCGACGACGGCGTGGCCGGCTTCGTGATAAGCGGTCTTTTCCTTCTGCTCGGGCGTCAGGACCAGGCTGCGACGCTCGACGCCCAGCATCACCTTGTCCTTGGCGTTCTCGAAATCGGCCATGCTGACAAAGCGACGCCCGATGCGCGCGGCGCCCAAGGCAGCCTCGTTCACCAGGTTCATCAGGTCCGCGCCCGAAAAGCCGGGCGTACCGCGCGCGATCAGGCGCAGGTCGACATCCGGTCCGACCGGAACCTTGCGAGCATGGACCGACAGGATCCGCTCGCGGCCCTTGATGTCGGGGTTCGGCACGTGGATCGTGCGGTCGAACCGGCCCGGACGCAGCAGTGCGGGGTCTAGGACGTCCTTGCGGTTGGTTGCAGCGATGATGATGATGCCTTCGTTCGCCTCGAAGCCGTCCATCTCGACCAGCAGCTGGTTCAGTGTCTGTTCGCGCTCATCGTTGCCACCGCCGATGCCCACGCCACGGGCGCGACCCACGGCGTCGATCTCGTCGATGAACAGGATGCAGGGGGCCGATTTCTTGGCCTGCTCGAACATGTCGCGCACGCGGCTGGCACCGACGCCCACGAACATCTCGACGAAGTCCGACCCCGAGATGGTGAAGAACGGCACGCCCGCCTCGCCCGCGATGGCCCGCGCCAGCAGCGTCTTACCAGTGCCCGGAGGGCCCACCAGCAGCGCGCCCTTGGGGATCTTGCCGCCAAGGCGGCTGAACTTCTGCGGGTTGCGCAGGAACTCGACGATCTCCTCAAGCTCCTCCTTGGCTTCGTCGATGCCCGCGACGTCGTCAAAGGTCACGCGACCGTGCTTTTCGGTCAGCAGCTTGGCCTTGGACTTGCCAAAGCCCATCGCGCCGCCCTTGCCGCCGCCTTGCATGCGATTCATGAAGAAGATCCACACCCCGATCAGCAGAATGAACGGCAGCCAGACGCCCAGCATCGACATGAAGCCGCTGCTTTGCTGCTTGACCACGCGCACGTCCACGCCCTGCTGGATCAGCCGGTCGCTGATATCCTCGCCCATCGGGCGCACGGTCGCGTACTGTTCGCCGTTGGTACCGGTGATGGCCACGTCCTCTCCGTCGATCGTGACGGCGCTGACCTGGTCGTTCTGCACCCGTTCGATGAAGTCGGAATAGCTGATCTGGCGGCTGTTCATGGTGCCCGACCCGTCGCTGAACAGATTGAACAGCGCGAGGATCATCAGGAACAGAACCACCCAGAAGGCGAAGTTGCGAGCATTGCCCAATACGGGTCCTCCGACGGAATGCGGTTTGACTTGAAAATAGGGATTATCGCGACAGGTTCAATGCGCCTTCACCAACCTGCGGAAATCTGCCGCGCCCCGGACCGGAATCAGGGTGATTCCGGGATGGTCGCGCAGCAGCGGCGCGGCGATCAGCCGTCCGTCCTGCCAGATGCCGGGGCTGGCCGCAGCCTCGTCACGCAGCAGGCCCGAATCGCGCCACGGCAGGCGGGCCAGCGGCTCGGTCCCCAAGGCCGCGATCGTCTGGCCGGGGGCAAGACCGCGCACCCGCCACCGACGGTCCCAGACCTGGTCGGGCGTTGGGCCGGTGCGCAGCGCGGCCGCGGCCTCACGCGTGACCCGCAGCCCCCCGCCCGTCGGAGAGATCATCGCCCCGTCCAGCGTCACCCGCCCCTGCGCCAGCATCGCCTCCAGCGCGTGGACCAGCGTCGCGCGGCGCGGCGGATAGTCGGCGCCCGTTACCCACCGGCATGCGGCGACCAGAATGCGGCGCCGGATCTCTGGCGGCGCGTCGCGCAGGGGGCCGCGCGACAGGATCAGGCTGCCGCGATCGACCTTGGCATCGGCGCTCAGCAGGGCCGCGTAATCGGCCAGCGCGTCGCGCGCTTCGGCAATATGGGCGGCGGATCGGGCTAGGCCCGACACCTCCAGCCCCAGGGCCGCGATGGCCTGACGTGCCCGGATGCGGTCATAGTCGGCATTGTCGTTCGTCGGATCGTCGATCCAAGTGATGTCTCGCGCCGTCAGCCAGTCGCGCAGCTCCGCCCGCCCGGTGCCCAGCATCGGCCGCAGCCAGCGCATGTCGAACGCGTCGCGCCATTCCGCCATCGCCGACAGCCCATCCACGCCGGACCCGCGCGCCAGGCGCATCAGCAGGGTCTCGGCCAGATCGTCGGCCGTGTGGCCAAGCGCCACCGCCGGCAGGTCGTTGCGCCGCGCCCAGCCCGACAGCAGCCGCAGCCGCGCATCGCGGGCCTGCGCCATCAGGTTGCCGACCTGCGTGTCGCGCCGCCACAGCAGCACCGCATGCGACAGGCCCAGGGCACGCGCGGCGCGGGCGACCTCCTCGGCCTCGGCCGCGCTGCCCTCGCGCAGGCCGTGATCGACGGTGGCGACCATGACGCGCCGCCCCTGCGCCCATTCGGCGGCCACATGCATCAGGGCTATGGAATCACCGCCCCCCGACACCGCCAGTCCAAGCGCCGGCAGGTCCCCCGCCAGCCGGTCCAGGACGGACCTGATGCGGGCGCCGGGGTCGCGGATCACGGATATTCGGCCAGATCGGCCGCCGCTTCGGGGTCCATCGACGGATCGAGCAGCGGGTCCAGAACGCCCAGGTCGCTGACGCCGCAGCCAAGGCGGGTCACGTGGCCCTCGGCCTCGACGGCCTGCGGGCTGCCGGGAAAGCGCGCGGGAATCTCTGCCAGGTACAGGCAGGCGGCGGTCGCGTCACCCTGCGCCTCGATCACACGAGCGATGCCCAGCAGGCTCTCGCCCGCCCGTGCGCCGTCCGGATCGGCGGCGAACCCCTCCAGCCAAGCGGCTGCAGCATCGCGCGGCTGGCCGGCCAGATCCAGCGCCTGACCGCGCAGGAACAGCGCCTCGGCGGTCAGGGGACCGCCGGCATGGGTTTCCGCGACATCGGCGAACATCTGCGCCGCGCGGGCGTGATCGCCGGCGTCCATCGCGGCGCGGGCCGCGTCGAAATCGGTCTGCTCGGCCGCGGTCGAGGCCGGCTGCCCCGCCCCGCCATCCGCCGGGGCCGAGGG
>NZ_VDDD01000109.1 GCF_006151785.1 Paracoccus marcusii | reverse complement strand
GGCGGCGGCGGGCGGCATCACCGGCGGCATGCTGGACGCCCTGCCGCCCCTGGCGCTGGTCCCCGAGGCGCGGCGCAGCTTTCCGGGCCAGCCGGGGCTGGTCGCGTTCCAGAAGGGCCTGCCGCTGGAGCCGGACTGGCGCCTCGACAGCGCGGATCAGGGCGACGCGCTGACCCTGCGCCATGTCGCGCCCGGCCTGCGGCTGGACATCACCATCCGTGCGATGGATCACGGGCTGATCGGCCTGCGCGCGCGGCTGTCGTCCGACGCCGCGGTGACGCTGCACCGTCTGGCGCTGGCCCTGCCGGTCCCCGCCCATCTGTCCGACCTGACCGAACTGGCGGGGCGCTGGACGCGGGAGTTCCAGCCGGTGACGACCGCGCTGGACCACGGCGCGCGCCTGCGCGACGCGCGCACCGGTCGATCGGGCCACGAACATCCGCCGCATCTGTGGCTGACCGCCCCCGGCACCACCAATACCGGCGGAGAGGCCGTGGCCCTGCATTACGGCTGGTCCGGCGGCCACCGGATGCTGGTCGAGGCCCTGCCCGACGGCCGCCGCCAGATCCAGCTGGGCCATTGCTCGGGGTCGGAACGCGCACCCGGCACGGTCTTCGAGACGGCCGAGATCTGGCTGGCGCGCGGCGATCGGGGCCTGAACAGCGTGGCGGTCCCCTTTCAGCGCGCCATCCGCGACGCCCTGCCCCCCGCGCGCCGGCCGCGCCCCGTGCATTACAACGGGTGGGAGGCGATCTATTTCCGCCACGACGCCACCGAACTGGCCCAGATCGCCGAACGCGCCGCGGCCCTTGGCGCGGAACGGTTCGTGCTGGACGACGGCTGGTTCGGGCGGCGCGACGACGACAGCTCGTCCCTGGGCGACTGGACCATCGACCCGCGCAAGCATCCCCAGGGGTTCAAGCCGCTGATCGACAAGCTCCGTGCGCTGAACATGCGCTTTGGCCTATGGTTCGAACCCGAGATGATCAACGAGGACAGCGATCTTTATCGCGCCCATCCGGACTGGGTGCTGGGCCCCGCGGACCAGATCCGCGGGCGCACCCAGCTGCACCTGGACATGGCCCGCGACGACGTGCGCGACCATCTGTTCGACCGCATCGGCGGCATCCTGGGCGCGTGGGACATCGACTATGTCAAATGGGATCACAACCGGCTGACGCCCTTTCCCGATGCGGCGCAGACGCGCGGCGTCTATGCGCTGTTCGACCGGCTGCGCGCGGCCCATCCGCAGGTGGAATTCGAAAGCTGCGCGTCGGGCGGGGGGCGCATCGACGCGGGCATCCTGACCCGCTGCGGCCGCGTCTGGCTGTCCGACAGCAACGACGCGAACGAACGCCTGCGCATCCAGCATCACGCGGCGATGCTGCTGCCCGCCTGCGTCACGGGCAGCCATGTCGGCCCGCGCGAGTGCCACACCTCGGGGCGCGTCCTGCCCATGGCGCTGCGCGCCTGGACCGCGGCACAGCGGCACATGGGGTTCGAGATGGACCCGCGTGAACTGACCACAGCCGAGGCCAGGACGCTGACCCGCGTCACCGCCTGGTGGAAGGCCAACCGCGACTGGATGATGGCGGGCGACATCTGGCGGCTGGACCGCCCTGCGGGCAGCCTGGCCGAGATGCAGTTGGCCGCCGACGGCAGCCGCATGGTGGTCTTTGCCGCACAGATCGACGCCCCCGTCGCGTTGCAGCCGCCGCTGCTGCGTCTGACCGGGCTGGACCCGCAGGCGCGCTATCGTCTGACGATGCTGGAACATCCCGTGGGTCACCACAGTTCCTCTGTTGCGCTGTCGCGGGGTGCGGTGACCCTGAACGGCGCGGCGCTGATGGCGCAGGGCGTGGCCCTGCCCCCGGCCTTTCCGCAAACCATCGCCGTGATCGAAGGGACGCGCCTGTGACGATAGACTGGATTGCCGCCGATTGGGGCACCACCAACCTGCGGCTGTGGGCCATGTCCGGCCGCACCGTGGTCGAGGCCCGCGACAGCGATCAGGGCATGGGCGGCCTGACCCCCGACCGCTTTGCGGGCGTGCTGGCGCAGGCGACCCAAGGGTGGCCCGCCGTGCCGGTCATCGCCTGCGGCATGGTCGGATCGCGCCAGGGCTGGGTCGAGGCACCCTATGCGCCCGTCCCCTGCCCCGCCGCCCCACGCATGGTCGCGGTGCCCGGCGATCCGGGCGGCCGGCCCGTGCGCGTCATCTGCGGTGTCCGTCAGGACGACCCTGCCGATGTCATGCGCGGAGAGGAGACCCAGATCGCGGGCCTTCTGGCGCTGGATCCGGATTTCGACGGCATCGCCTGCCTGCCGGGTACGCATACAAAATGGGTCCGCATCTCGGCGGGTGAGATCTGCAACTTCAAAAGCTTCATGACCGGTGAGCTGTTCGGCCTGATCGCCAACCAGTCGGTCCTGCGCCATTCGGTCGGCAAAGGTGACTGCGATCCCGCACTGTTCCGCAACGCGGTGTCGGACGCGATGAGCCGCCCGGAACGCGGCTATGCGGGCCTGTTCCAGCTGCGCGCGGAATCGCTGCTGTCCGGGCTGGACCCGGCTGCGGCACGCGCACGCCTGTCGGGCACGCTGATCGGGTGGGAGATGGCCGCGGCCCGGCCCTGGTGGCTGGGATCGCAGGTCACCATCATCGGCGCCCCCGCCCTGTCGGCGCTTTACGCCGATGCGCTGGCCGCGCAGGGCGTCCCCGCCGCGCGCATGTCGGTCCAGGACGCCACGCTGGCCGGCCTGTCCGCGGCCCATCGTCAATTTCTGCAAGGATAATCCATGTCCCGTCCCCTGATCGCCATCCTTCGCGGCCTGACGCCGCAGGACGCCCGCGCCGTCGGCCATGCCCTGATCCAGGCCGGCATCACCCGGTTGGAGGTGCCGCTGAATTCTCCGGATCCGCTGGACAGCATCCGAATCCTGTCGCGCGAGTTCGGTGACGCCGCACAGGTCGGCGCAGGCACGGTGCTGACGCCCGACCAGGTGCAGGCGGTCCGCGATGCGGGCGGGCGGATGGTCCTTTCGCCCAATTGCGACACGGGCGTGATCCGCGCCACCGTGGAGGCGGGCATGGCCAGCTATCCCGGCGTCATGACCCCGACCGAGGCCTTTGCCGCGCTGGCGGCGGGCGCCACCGGGCTGAAGCTGTTTCCCGGAGAACTGATCGGTCCCACGGGCCTGCGCGCCATGCGCGCGGTGCTGCCCGCGGGAACCGACTGCTGGGCCGTGGGCGGCGTGTCCGTGGACAACATGGCCGAATGGCGCCGTGTCGGGGCCGCGGGCTTCGGGATCGGATCCAGCCTGTACAAGCCCGGCGACAGTGCCGACACCGTGGCCGCCAAGGCCGCCGCCATTGTCGCCGCATGGGAGGCCAGCGCATGATCTTTGACGACACCCCCTGCACCCTGGGCGAAGGCGCCCTGTGGCATCCCGACCGCCAGTCGCTGATCTGGTTCGACATCATCGATCGCCGCATGTTCGAAAAGCCGCTGGACGGCGCGCGGCGTCACTGGGACTTTGCCGACCCCGTCTCGGCCGCGGGGATCGTCGATGCGGACCGCATCATCGTGGCGTCCAGCCGGACGCTGTCGCTGGTGGATCTGCGCGACGGTGCTGCCCAGGTCCTGGTGCCGCTGGAGGCGGACAACGTCGTGACGCGCAGCAACGATGGCCGTGCCGACCCGCAGGGCGGGTTCTGGATCGGGACGATGGGGCTGAACGCGGAACCCGGTGCCGGGTCGATCTGGCGGTTCCACCGCGGAGAGCTGCGCCGTCTGTTCCCCGACATCACCATCACCAACGCGATCTGCTTTTCGCCCGAAGGCGATCTGGCGCATTTCGCGGATACCGACCGCTCGACCATCTGGCAGGTCCGGCTGGACCGCGACGGCTGGCCCGCGGGCGATCCGCAGGTGTTCATCCACCTGAACGCCGAAGGGCTGAACCCCGACGGCGCGGTCATCGACGCCCAGGGCGGGCTGTGGTCGGCACAATGGGGCGCGGGGCGCGTCGCGCGCTATGACCGGCAGGGCCGCTTTGAGCGGACGATCGATCTGCCCGCACCGCACGTCTCCTGCCCGGCCTTCGGCGGCGCGGACCTGACGACGCTGTTCGCGACGACCGCACGGCAGGGGCTGGACGATCCGCGCGACACGGACGGCTGCACCTATGCGGTTCCCGCAGGCGTCACAGGCCAACAGGAGCATCGGGTCATCCTGGGCTAGACCTCGACGGTGATCCGCCCCATCGGGTTCGAACAGCAGGCCAGGATCCAGCCCTCGGCGATGTCCTCGTCGCTGATGCCGCCGTTATGGACCATGTGGACCTCTCCCGCGGTCTTGCGGATCTTGCAGGTGCCGCACAGGCCGAAGGTGCAGCCGGACGGAATGTTCAGCCCCGCCCGCTTGGCCACCGCCAGAACCGTGTCGGTTTCCGCGCAGGACGCCGTCACGCCGCTGGAGGCGAAGGTCACCTGGGCGCTGGCATCGTCGGCCGGGGTGACATCCTCGATGACCGGGGCCTCGGCCTCGGTGGCGACGGGGGCGCCGAAGCTTTCCTGGTGATAGCGCTCCATGTCGTAGCCAAGCGAGATCAGCATCTCGCGCACGGCCTGCATGAACGGCTCGGGGCCGCAGCAGAACACCTCGCGGTCCAGATAGTCGGGGGCCATCAGGCCCAGCATCAGGCTGTTCAACCGCCCCTGATAGCCGTGCCAGACGCGGAACGGTTCGGGCTGTTCGACGGTCAGGCGCAGCTGCAGGCCGGGCACGCGGGCGACGTAATGTTCCAGCTGGTCGCGGAAGATGATGTCGGATGGGCGCTGCGCGGCATGGACAAAGACGATGTCGGTGTCCTGCGCGCGGTCCCAGGCCCAGGTGGTCATGGACATCATCGGCGTGATGCCCGACCCGGCCGAGATGAACAGGTACTTCGCCGCCGGATGACGGTGAAAGCTGAAGATGCCGTTGGGGCCAAAGGCCCGGATCCGCATTCCCGGCTTGAGGTGATCCAGCATCCAGCGCGTGCCGATCGAGGTCGACTGCGCCTTGACCGTGACCGAGATCGACAGCGGCCGCGAGGGCGACGAGCTGATCGTGTAGGTCCGCTGGACGTTGCCGGCCGGCCCCCTGGCGGGATCGACGGGCAGGTCCAGCGTCACGAACTGGCCGGGCTGATAGTCGAACCACGCGCCAGACGGCGCCCGGAAGATGAAGGTCGAGGTGTCGCGCGTCTCGGGCACGACCATGACGCATTCCAGCGGCTCGTCATCGGACCACGGCTCGGCGGCCCAGTTCACGCGGGGCTTGGCCATCTATTCGGCCGCCTGCCGCATCCCGAGGCGTGATGCCATCAACCCGCAATACCAGTCGATCAGGTGGATCACACCGGCCTCCTGCGTGGGGGAATAGGGGCCGGGCTCATAGGCGGGGGAGAGGATGCCGGCCTGGTTTTCCTCGACCACCTGGCGGTCCTCGTCATTGGTGTTCAGCCAGACGCGGGTCAGGGTCTCGATGTCGTAATCGACGCCTTCGACCGCGTCCTTGTGGACCAGCCAATTGGTCGTGACCTCGGTCTCGGTCGGGCTGATCGGCAGGATGCGGAAGACGATGGCGTGATCGGGCAGGAAGTGGTTCCAGGACGAGGGGAAGTGATAGAACATCAGGCTGCCGGCGTCATTCCAGGGCATCGTGCCCATGCGCCGCGCGACGGCGGCTTTGCCCGACATGGTGAAGCTTTCCTGATGGTCCATCAGCGGCACCCGCGCCATGCGCCACTGCATGTCGGGCGCGTTGACGAAGCGGGCGGGCAGACCGGCGGCGTCGCAGCGGTCCCAATGGGCCAGGATCTCGGGCGAGGCGGCGTTCGGCCCCTCCATCACCGTCATCAGCGGATCGTCGGAATAGGTCCGGCACAGCGACGGATGGCTGCCGCTGCAGTGATAGCATTCCCGGTTGTTCTCCATCACCAGCTTCCAGTTGCCCTTCTCGACGATGGTTGAGCTGAAGGCGATCTTGGCATCGGCCAGCCCCGAGGGCGCGGCATAGCGGGTCAAGTTAGCCGCCAGTTCGTTGATGGCGGGGGGCACCTGGGCCAGGCAGATGAAGATCATGCCGTTCAGGTCCACGCAATGAACCGGCTTGAGGCTGTATTTCGAGGGGTCGAACTCGGGGCCCATGTCGCGCGCGAACAGCAGCTTGCCGTTCAGGTCGTAGGTCCACTGGTGATACGGACAGACCAGCTTGGGATTGGTCCCGTTCGATTTGGCGCACAGGCGCTGGCCGCGGTGGCGGCAGACGTTGTGGAAGGCACGGATGCGGCCGTCTGCGCCGCGGGTGACGATGACCGGATACTGGCCGACCTGCATGGTGATGTAGCTGCCGGTCTTGGGCAGCTCGCAACTGGGACCGGCGAACAGCCATTCCCGGTACCAGATCTGCTCCAGGTCGTCCTGGAAGGCCTGTTCGCCGCAATACAGGTCGCGGGGAAGCGCGTGGCCGGGAAGACGGGCGGCGATCAGCTGGGCTGTGGTCAAGTCGGAGGTTTGGGTCATGGCGCTGCTCGGGGGTCCGGGGTGGCTTTCGCCCCAAACTAGTCGCAGGCGAACGACGGCGCGGCAGAATTGCGACATTCTGCCAGCGGAAACGGACATCGTGATCATGTGCGCGCCTTTGGGGGAAGGAAGCCTTGCCACCCCCCATCGAGGGGGGCGGCAAGGCTGCGGGGCCCCCGGACCCCCGCGACACCAGGCCGCAACGCCCGGTTTGCGGACACAATGGAAAATCGTTCCAAAACCCTTGGCAAACCTGCCGGGGTGACGTATCCCACCCTTGGGGTATGGCCCGATGCCGAATCCCCGCCATCCGAGGAGAGCCCCATGACCCGTTCCGCCACCCCCCGCCACGGCCTTGAGGTCGATACCGACTTTGCGCAGTTCATCGAGGCGCAGGTGCTGCCCGGGACCGGCGTGACGGCGGATGCCTTCTGGCAGGGTTACGCCGGGCTGCTGGACGGATTCGCGGCCGAGAACGCCGCCCTGCTGGAACGCCGCGCCGAGCTGCAGCGCCAGATCGACGCGTGGCACAAGGCTCGCGGAAACCAGCCCTGGGACGCCGCCGCCTATCGCGCCTTCCTGACCGAGATCGGCTATCTGGTCGCCGGACCGGCCCCGTTTGCCGTCGAGAACGGCGACATTGACCCCGAGATCGCCACTCTGGCCGGGCCGCAGCTGGTCGTGCCGGTCAGCAATGCCCGCTTTGCCCTGAACGCGGCGAACGCGCGGTGGGGCTCGCTCTATGACGCGATGTACGGGTCGGACGTGATGGGTCCGGTGCCGTCGGCCGGGTTCGATCCGGCGCGCCGTGACGCGGTCGTGGCCAAGGCGGCCGCATTCCTGGATCAGGCGCTGCCGCTGGATGGGGGCAGCCATGCCGACGTCACCGCCTATGACGCCGACGCGCAGGGGCTGGTCGCGACCGTTGGGGGCCAGGCCGCGCGGCTGGCCGATCCGGCAGCCTTTGTCGGCACCCACCGCGACGGCGCCGACACCGGATACGTCCTGCGCCACAACGGGCTGCATGTCGAGCTGGTGATCAACCGCGACCACCCGATCGGGGCGGCATCCGCCAGCGGGCTGCGCGACGTCGTGCTGGAGGCCGCGCTGTCGGCCATTCAGGATTGCGAGGACAGCGTCGCCGCCGTCGATGCCAAGGACAAGATCGGCGTCTATGGCAACTGGCTGGGCCTGATGAAGGGTGATCTGTCCGAGACCTTCGAGAAGGGCGGCACGTCGATGACCCGCCGCCTGGAGGGAGACCGGACCGTGACGCGGCCCGACGGCAGCACCGTGACGCTGCAGGGCCGCGCCCTGCTGTTGGTGCGCAACGTCGGCCATCTGATGACCACCGACGTGATCCGCAAGGACGGCCAATCCACGCCCGAGGGGCTGATGGATGCGATGGTCACCGTCGCCTGCGCCATCCATGACCTGAAGAAGACCGAAGGACCGCGCAACAGCCGCGCCGGCGCCATCTATGTCGTCAAGCCCAAGATGCATGGCCCCGAAGAGGCTGCATTCGCGAACCGCGTCTTTGCCCATGTCGAGACCGCCCTGGGACTGGCCCCCAACACCGTCAAGCTGGGCCTGATGGACGAGGAGCGCCGCACCAGCGCCAACCTGGCCGCCTGCATCCACGCGATCCGCAACCGGATCTTCTTCATCAACACCGGCTTCCTGGACCGCACCGGCGACGAGATCCACACCTCGATGCAGGCGGGTGCATTCGTGGGTCGCGACGGGATGAAGACCGCCACCTGGCTGAAGGCCTATGAGGATCGCAACGTGCTGATCGGCCTGGCGTCGGGCATGCGGGGCCGCGCGCAGATCGGCAAGGGCATGTGGGCCAAGCCCGACGCCCTGGCCGAGATGCTGGAGGTCAAGGTCGGCCACCCGAAATCGGGCGCCAGCACGGCCTGGGTTCCCTCGCCCACCGCGGCGACGCTGCACGCGCTGCACTATCATCAGATCGACGTGGCCGCCCGCCAGGACGAGCTGCAGGGTCAGCCGATCCCCGACCTGGACCTGCTGCTGACCCCGGCTTTGGCCGACGGCCCGATCCCGCAGGATCAGGTCCTGCGCGAGCTGGACAACAGCGCGCAGGGCATCCTGGGCTATGTTGTGCGGTGGGTCGATCAGGGCATCGGCTGTTCCAAGGTGCCCGACATCGACGACGTGCAGCTGATGGAGGACCGCGCCACCTGCCGCATCAGCGCGCAGTACCTGGCCAACTGGCTGGAGCACGGGCTGATCACCGAAGCCCAGGTCGAGGACGCGTTGCGCCGTATGGCCGCCAAGGTCGACGGCCAGAACGCGGGCGATCCCGCCTATCGCCCGATGGCACCCGATTTTGACGGGCCGGCCTTCATGGCCGCCCGTGATCTGGTGCTGACCGGAACGCAGCAGCCGTCCGGCTATACCGAACCGGCGCTGCATGCGCGCCGGGCCGAAGCCAAGGCGGTCTAGCACGCCACGCGGCGGCGGTTGCAACGCCGCCGCCGCACGCTATTGTGCCGGCCACATCATCGGGAGGCCTGCCATGTCCGGGAAAACAATCGCCGTCGCGGGCATCGGCTATGTCGGCCTGTCCAACGCTGTCCTGCTGGCCGCGCGCAACACCGTTCGCGCGCTGGACGTGGACGCGGGGCGCGTGGCCATGCTGAACGACCGGCGCTGTCCGATCATCGACGAGGACATCGCCCATCACCTGGCCACGCAAAGCCTGGACCTGACCGCGACGACCGACCCGGCGGCGGCCTATGCGGGGGCCGACTTCGTGATCGTGGCGACGCCCACCGATTATGATCCGGTCACCAACTACTTCAACACCTCCAGCGTTGAGGACGTGATCCGGGATGTCACGCGGCTGGCGCCGCAGGCGGTGATCGTGGTCAAGTCGACGGTCCCGGTGGGCTTTACCCGCGACGTTCGCGCCCGGCTTGGCACGGAGCAGGTGATCTTCAGTCCGGAATTCCTGCGCGAAGGGCGCGCGTTGCACGACAACCTGCACCCCTCGCGCATCGTGGTGGGCGAGGACAGCGCCCGCGGCCGGACCTTTGCCGACCTGCTGGCCGAGGCGGCGCTGGACGACGACGTGCCGGTCCTGCTGACCGGCTCCACCGAGGCAGAGGCGATCAAGCTGTTCGCGAACACCTATCTTGCCCTTCGCGTGGCCTATTTCAACGAACTGGACAGCTATGCCCTGTCGCTTGGCCTGGACAGCCGCCAGATCATCCAGGGTGTCGGGCTGGATCCGCGCATCGGCGCCCATTACAACAACCCGTCCTTCGGCTATGGCGGCTACTGCCTGCCCAAGGACAGCAAGCAGCTGTTGGCGAACTACAACGACGTGCCCCAGAACCTGATCGCCGCGGTGGTCGAGGCGAACCGGACCCGCAAGGACGTGATCGCCGACGCCATCCTGGCGCGCAGGCCGCAGGTGGTGGGCATCCATCGCCTGGTGATGAAGGCCGGGTCCGACAATTTCCGCCAATCCGCCGTCCAAGGCATCATGAAGCGATTGAAGGCAAAGGGGCTTGAGGTGGTGGTGTTTGAACCCGCCCTTCCCGACGCGCGGTTCTTCGGGTCCGAGGTGATCCGCGACCTGGCCGCGTTCAAGGCGCGCGCCGACCTGATCGTGGCGAACCGCCTGACCCCGGACCTGCAGGACGTGGCCGACCGCGTGTTCACGCGCGATCTGTTCGGCGGGGACTGATCACAGACGCTCGCGCAGCTTGGCCTCGATCTGGCGGCGGCGCCAGCGCGACCGGATCTGGCGTGCATAGAGGTTCTGCGGACACAGAGACATGTCGTCGCCTTCTCCCTTCATCGCGAAACGGCGGGCGGCGGCCGCGATGCGGCTGTCGGCGGCGGTGATGGCTGCCACCGTCACCTCGACCTCGCGGATGTCGCCGGGCTCCAGCGCGTCGAAGCTGCGGTGGCGGGCGCGGTCCAGCAGGTCCAGCACGCTGCCGATATCGACGTGATCCCCGCTTTTCAGCGGTCCCTGCAGCGTCGCCTCGCGCGGGGTTGCGTGCTGGCCCTGCGCGATCTCGGTTCGGTCGGCGACCGAGGACATGCGCTCTCCGCTGGCGGTCCAGACGGTCAGCATGATCTCCAGCACATAGATCGGCTCGAACCCAAGGTTGCTGACCAGGATGCGTGCGGACAGGTTCCGCGCGCCGCCCAGCTGGATCAGGATCTCGGTCCGGCGCTGGCGGCGCAGGCCCGACACGATGATGTGCAGATACACCATCCAGACCAGCGCCGTGACCGCCGCCATTCCGGCCTGAACCAGCCCGCTGTTCTCAGATATCCAGTCCCACATGCCCCACCCGGCCTTTCCTCAAGGCCCCCCAACACGACCCGCGTGCCGGATGTTCCATGGCGGGATCAGTCAGACAGGGCGGCAGCCTCGGCCGCGGGGTCCAGCGCAGGCCCCGCCCCCAGATCGTCCAGCGCGGTGTCGATCAGGCCGGTTCCCAGGTCCGACGCGGGCAGATAGGCGTCCTGACCCGCGCCCGGCACCGCCAGCGCCACCGACCAGCCGCCCTGGTCGCGGCACATCAGCGCGCGTTCCGCGCCCGCCTCGATCAGACGGCACAGACCCAGGTCGGTGTCATAGCTGGCCAGCGCCCGCGCCACCGACCCGCCCGGCAGGGCAGCCTCGCCCCCCGTCGGCACCTGGGCCAGGGCGGCCGCC
>NZ_VDDD01000108.1 GCF_006151785.1 Paracoccus marcusii | reverse complement strand
CGATGGCCGATGCGGGCGTCTCGACCCGCTTCTGGTCGCCCAGGGCGCTGCCCGCGGGGCGCACGCCCGGCGTCACGATCAGGCGCGACCCCGGCAGGGCGCGGATGTCGGCGGCCTCGCGCGGGGAGCAGATGATGCCGTCGGCCCCCGCCTCGAAGGCGCGGGCGGCGCGTTCCACGGTGATGTCGTGCAGATCACCTGCCTGCATCAGCCCCGCGTCCAGGTCGGCCCGGTCCAGCGAGGTCAGGATGGTCACGCCCAGGATCTTCAGGTTCGACCCTGCAGCCCCCTGCTTGGCCGCCGCCACCACATGCGGGTCGCCATGCACGGTCAGGAAGTCCAGGTCAAACTGCGCCAGGCCGCGCACCGCGGCCTCGACGGTCGCGCCGATGTCGAACAGCTTCATGTCCAGGAAGATGCGCTTGCCGTGCTCCTGCTTCAGCTCGTTGGCCAGGGCCAGGCCGCCGCCGGTCAGCATGCCCAGCCCGATCTTGTAGAAGCCCACGGCGTCGCCCAGGCGTCCCGCCAGGTCCAGCCCCGCCACGGCATTCGGCACGTCCAGCGCCACGATCAGCCGGTCATCCATCACGCATCCCCTTCTTTGTTCCGCGGGCCTTATGACATGCTTGAAACCACCCCGCGACCCCCCCAAATCTGATCCATCAGACCCGGACCGGGGCGTGCCGCAACAGGGCGCCACCAGCACGGGGGCTTTGCAAAAGGAGTACTGCCGATGAACATGGAAAAGTTCACGGAACGGTCGCGCGGCTTCCTGCAATCCGCCCAGACCATCGCGATCCGCGAGAATCAGCAGCGCGTGATGCCCGAGCATCTGCTGAAGGCGCTGATGGATGACGACCAGGGACTGGCCTCGAACCTGATCACCCGTGCGGGCGGCGACGCCAAGCGCGTGCGCGAGGCGGTGGATGCCGCCGTGGCGAAACAGCCCAAGGTCAGCGGGTCGGGCAGCGGTCAGGTCTATGTCGACCCCACGCTGGTCCGCGTGCTGGACGAGGCGGAGTCCGTGGCCAAGAAGGCCGGCGACAGCTTCGTGCCCGCCGAACGGGTGCTGATGGCGCTGGCCATGGTCAACACGAACGCCCGCGATGCGCTGGCTGGGGGTTCGGTCAACGCGCAGGCGCTGAACGCCGCGATCAACGACATCCGCAAGGGGCGCACCGCCGACACGGCATCCGCCGAGGACAGCTATGAGGCGTTGGAGAAATATGCCCGCGACCTGACGGCGGCGGCGCGCGACGGCAAGATCGACCCGATCATCGGCCGTGACGAGGAGATCCGCCGCGCCATGCAAGTCCTGTCGCGGCGCACCAAGAACAACCCCGTCCTGATCGGCGAACCCGGCGTCGGCAAGACCGCCATTGCCGAGGGCCTCGCGTTGCGCATCATCGACGGCGACGTGCCGGAATCCCTGCGCAACAAGCGGCTGATGGCGCTGGACATGGGCGCGCTGATTGCGGGCGCCAAATATCGCGGCGATTTCGAGGAGCGGCTGAAGTCGATCCTGAAGGAGATCGAGACCGCCGCAGGCGAGATCATCCTGTTCATCGACGAGCTGCACACGCTGGTCGGCGCGGGCAAGGGCGACGGCGCGATGGATGCCGCCAACCTGATCAAGCCGGCCCTGGCGCGGGGCGAGCTGCATTGCGTCGGCGCCACCACGCTTGACGAATACCGCAAGTATATCGAGAAGGACGCGGCCCTGGCCCGGCGCTTCCAGCCCGTGCTGGTCGAGGAGCCGACGGTCGAGGACACGATCAGCATCCTGCGCGGCATCAAGGAGAAGTATGAGCTGCACCACGGCGTGCGGATCAGCGACGCGGCTTTGGTCGCGGCGGCGACGCTGTCGCATCGCTACATCACCGACCGCTTCCTGCCCGACAAGGCCATCGACCTGATGGACGAGGCGGCCTCGCGCCTGCGCATGGAGGTCGACAGCAAGCCCGAGGAGCTGGACCAGTTGGATCGCCAGATCCTGCAGCTGCAGATCGAGGCCGAGGCGCTGAAGAAGGAGGACGACGCGGCATCGAAGGACCGGCTGGAACGGCTGGAGAAGGACCTGTCCGGCCTGCAGGAGCGCAGCGCCGAGATGACCGCCCGCTGGCAGGCGGAACGCGACAAGCTGCAGGGGTCTCGCGACCTCAAGGAGCAGCTGGACCGCGCCCGCGCCGACCTGGATCAGGCCAAGCGCGAGGGGAACCTGGCCCGCGCCGGAGAGCTGTCCTATGGCATCATCCCTGGGCTGGAGAAGCAGTTGGCCGAGGCCGAGCAGGGCGACGGTCTGATGGTTGAGGAGGCCGTCCGCCCCGAACAGATCGCCGAGGTCGTCGAACGCTGGACCGGCATCCCCACCGCCAAGATGCTGGAGGGCGAGCGCGACAAGCTGTTGAAGATGGAAGAGCAGATCGGCAAGCGCGTGATCGGCCAGCAGGAGGCCGTGACCGCGGTCAGCAATGCCGTCCGCCGCGCCCGCGCGGGCCTGAACGACGAGAACCGGCCGCTTGGCAGCTTCCTGTTCCTGGGGCCCACGGGCGTCGGCAAGACGGAACTGACCAAGGCGCTGGCCGAATACATGTTCGACGATGACAGCGCGATGGTCCGCATCGACATGTCCGAGTTCATGGAAAAGCATTCCGTGGCCCGGCTGATCGGCGCGCCTCCGGGCTATGTGGGTTACGACGAGGGCGGCGTGCTGACCGAGGCAGTGCGGCGCAGGCCCTATCAGGTGATCCTGTTCGACGAGGTCGAGAAGGCGCATCCGGATGTCTTCAACGTGCTGCTGCAGGTGCTGGACGACGGGGTGCTGACCGACGGCCAGGGCCGGACGGTGGACTTCAAGCAGACGCTGATCATCCTGACCTCGAACCTGGGCTCTCAGGCGCTGTCGCATCTGCCCGAGGAGGCGGATGCCTCGGACGCCCGCCATCAGGTGATGGAGGCGGTGCGCGGACATTTCCGCCCCGAATTCCTGAACCGCCTGGACGAGATCATCATCTTTCGCAGGCTCTCGCGGTCGAACATGGACGGGATCGTCACGGTGCAGATGGCGCGGCTGGAAAAGCGCCTGGCGGGTCGCAAGATCACGCTGGACATGGACGACGCCGCGCGGATGTGGCTGGCCGATCAGGGCTACGACCCGGTCTTCGGGGCGCGCCCGCTGAAGCGCGTGATCCAGCGCGCCCTGCAGGACCCGCTTGCGGAACTGCTGCTGTCCGGAGAGGTCATGGACGGGGCGACCATCCATGTCAGCGCCGGGCCGGACGGCCTGCTGGTCGGCAACCGCGTGGGCCAGGCGGGACCGCGGCTTGGCGCGATCGGCGAAGGCCCGCGCCCGCCGATCCACTAAGGAAGACGGCCCCCGGAGCGATCCGGGGGCCGTTTCCGTCAGGGCATCTCGGCCAGGAAGGCCTTGACCAGCGCCGCCGAATTGTCGGAGGCCAGCGACATGAAGACGCCCATCTCGTTCTCGCCCTCGCCGCCGCCGGCCAGGTCCGACAGCGAGCGGAAGGCGATGAACGGCACCTGGTTCGCCCAGGCCACCTGCGCCACGGCGGCCGATTCCATGTCGACCACCTGGGCCTCGAAGGTCGTGGACAGCCAGTCGCGCACCCCCGCATTGTCCATGAAGGACGACCCTGACACGCCGTTCCCGCCCACGCGGATCTGCGGCGCGGTGGTCAGGCAGTCGTTCTGGGCATTGCAGTCGGCCAGATCGGTCGCCTCGGCGACGCGGGCGGCGACCTCCAGCAGGGCCGGGTCGGCGGGAAACCAGAACCGCGTCTCGGGCTCGCCCCGGTCCGAGGCCACGGTCGTCTCGCGCGTATAGATCATGTCATAGTTCGGAAAGGGCGATTCCAGGAAGCTCGGCAGGGCGAAGCCGTCCTCGGTCCGGCGCGCCATGACCGTCTCCAGCCACTGGCCCCACTGGTCCGCCACGACCACGTCGCCGATGTTCAGCGCCGGATCGACCCCGCCCGCGATGCCGGAAAACACGATCGCCTCGATGTCGAACCGCTCCAGCGCCATCTGGGTGGTCATGGCCGCGTTGACCATCGACACGCCCGACAGGAACAGCACGACCTCCTGCCCCGACAGGGTGCCGGTGATGAACTCGGTGCCGTTGATGGTCTGGGTCTCGGCCCCCTCCAGATCGGCCTGCAGGCTGATCCATTCCGGCTCGAAGGCCGACATGACGGCGGTGCGGGGCGTGTCGTCCGGGGTCTGCGCGGCCAGGGGCGCGGCAGACAGCATCAGGGCAAGGGCGGGACGGATCATGGGGCGGGCCTTTCACGATGTGCAATTCCGCCCCCGGCTTACGCTGCGGCACCCGTGATGGCCAGTGCCGCCGCCCTGTCGCCGCGTCACGGCTTGCCCGTTGCCCAAGGCGCGGGCATCGTGACGCAAATCCAAGGGAGATCATCCATGCTGCCACCGATCCTGCAGGGCCTGCGCATTCCGGTCATAGCCTCGCCCATGTTCATCGTCTCGGGGCCCGACCTGGTCATCGCGCAGTGCAAGGCGGGCATCGTCGGCAGCTTTCCGGCGCTGAACGCCCGCGAAAAGGACGGCGAGCCGTCCATGCTGGACGCCTGGCTGACCCGGATCGAAGAGGAACTGGACCGTCACAACCAAGCGAACCCCGACCACCCCGCCGCGCCCTTCGCGGTCAACCAGATCGTGCATCGCAGCAATGCGCGGCTGGAGCGTGACATCGAGATCTGTCACCGCCACAAGGTGCCGATCTGGATCACCTCGCTTGGCGCGCGGGTCGAGGTGAACCAGGCCGCCCATGACTGCGGCGGGATCGCGCTGCATGACGTGATCAACAACATGTTCGCCAAGAAGGCCGTGGAAAAGGGCGCCGACGGGCTGATTGCGGTGGCGGCGGGCGCGGGTGGGCATGCCGGGCCGCAATCGCCCTTCGCGCTGATCCAGGAGATCCGCGACTGGTTCGACGGGCCGCTGCTGCTGTCGGGCTCGATCGCAACCGGGCGCGCGGTGCTGGCGGCGCAGGTGATGGGGGCTGATCTGGCCTATATCGGCAGCCCGTTCATCGCGACCGAGGAGGCGAACGCCCAGCCCGACTACAAGCAGATGATCGTGGACAGCACGGCGGCCGACATCGTGACCTCGTCGCTGTTCACGGGCGTGTCGGGCAACTATCTGGCGCCGTCGATCCGCAAGGCGGGGCTGGACCCGGACAATCTGGCGGGGGCGGATGCCAGCGCGATGAATTTCAGCGACGGATCGTCGAAGCCCAAGGCCTGGTCCACCATCTGGGGCGCGGGCCAGGGGATCGGCGCGGTGCGGGCGGTGGAACCGGCGGGCGCGCGCATCGACCGGCTGGCTGCGGAATATCAAGCCGCGAAAGAGGCCGTTTCGCGCCTGTGACCTTTGCGGATGGGCGGGATGCTTCCCATATAGGGGATCGAACCGTCCCATCCGTGGAGGACCAGATGGCCTATGAGAAAACCCCCGACGCGATCGCCCGGCTGACCCCGGAGCAGTATCGCGTCACCCAGGAGAACGGCACCGAGCGGGCCTTCACCGGCGAATACGACCACCATTTCGATGCGGGCATCTATGTCGATGTCGTCTCGGGAGAGCCGCTGTTCGTCAGCAGCACGAAATACAATTCCGGTTGCGGCTGGCCCGCCTTCACCAAGCCCATCGACGGCAACGTGACCGAGCATCGCGACACCACCCACGGCATGGTCCGGGTCGAGGTGCGGTCCAAGCACGGCGACAGCCATCTGGGCCACGTCTTCCCAGACGGTCCGCGCGATCAGGGCGGGCTGCGCTATTGCATCAATTCGGCGTCGCTGCGCTTTGTCCCCAAGGACCGGATGGAGGCCGAGGGTTACGGCGACTATCTGGCCCAGGTCGAGGAGGCGCATCATGGTTGAACGTGCGGTTCTGGCCGGTGGCTGCTTCTGGGGCATGCAGGACCTGATCCGGCGCATGCCGGGCGTGATCGCGACGCGCGTCGGTTATTCCGGCGGCGACGTGCCTAACGCGACCTATCGCAACCACGGCACCCATGCCGAGGCGATCGAGATCATGTTCGACCCCGACCTGATCAGTTATCGCCGGCTGCTGGAGTTCTTCTTCCAGATCCACGACCCGTCCACGCCGAACCGGCAGGGCAACGACATCGGGCCGGGCTATCGTTCCGCGATCTATTACGCGGACGAGGCACAGAAGCAGGTGGCGCTGGACACGATCGTGGATGTTGACGCATCCGGCATCTGGCCGGGACGCGTCGTGACCGAGGTCGAACCGGTGGGCGATTTCTGGGAGGCCGAGCCCGAGCACCAGGATTACCTGGAGCGGTTCCCCAACGGCTATACCTGCCATTTCCCGCGCCCTGATTGGGTCCTGCCCAAACGCGACGCGGCCGAGTGAGGCACGGGCGCCCCGGAACGCGGTTCCGGGGCGTTCTCTTGCGTCCCGCGACGGCCGGGGGGCTGCCGCCCCCCGGACCCCCCGCCCAAACGGTTCAGGCCCTGATCGGCTTGGGGACGGACGTTTTAGGAGCGGGGCGGCCTGACCCGGAACACCGCGCAGTAGAGCGCGGGCACGAAGACCAGCGTGACCAGCGTGCCGGCGATGATGCCGCCCATCATCGCATAGGCCATCGGCCCCCAGAACACCTGCCGCGAGATCGGGATCAGCGCCAGCGACGCCGCAGCCGCGGTCAGCAGAATGGGGCGCGCGCGACTGTCAGAGGCCTCGAACACAGCGTCCCACTGGCTGCGGCCCTTGTGCAGCAACTCCTGGATCTCATGGACCAGGATGACCGAGTTGCGGATCAGGATGCCGATCAGCGCCAGGATCCCCAGGATCGCCACGAAACCCATCGGCACGCCAAAGGGCACCAGTACCGCCACCACGCCGATCAGGCCAAGGGGGGCTGCGGCGATCACCACCAGCGACATCCGAAAGCTTTGCATCTGCGCCATGACCAGGACGGCCATGATCAGCAGCATCACCGGCACCACCGCGGCGATCGGCGCCTGGCTGTCGGCCGAGGTCTCGACGCTGCCGCCGACCTCGATGCGGACATCGGGGGGCAGGGTTTCCTGGTATTCGGCCACTTGCGCAGCCAGCGCCGTGACCAGGGTCGCGGGCTGGTCGGCGGTGCCGATGGCGGCCTTGACCGTGACGGTGGGCAGGCCGTTTCTCTGCATGATCAGCGGCTGTTCGGATCCGTATTCCAGCGTCACCAGCGCGGCCAGCGGCACGACCCGCCCGTCCGCCAGGTTCAGCTGCATGTTGCGGATCGAGGCCAGCGACTGGCGATCGTCGGCCACGCCGCGCGCGACCACGTCGATCAGGAAGATGTCGTCGCGCAGCTGCGTCACGCTGGTGCCGCTGAACAGGGCCGACAGGGCCTGGGCGATGTCTTGGCTGGTCACGCTGAGCCGGCGGGCCTGGTCCTGGTCCACGACCAGGCGGACCATGCGCGCGGGCTCGTTCCAGTCCAGCGCGATGTCGCGCAGGCGCGGCTCGGAGGCGATCAGCGTGGCAAGGCCCTGGGCAGCGTCGCGGGCAGCGTCGGTGTCGGGGCTGGTCACGCGGTACTGGACAGGCTTGCCCACGGGCGGGCCGATTTCCAGGTTCTTGACATAGATGTCGACGCCCGGAAATTCGGCGGCCGCCAGCGCGCTCAGCCGCGCCTTGACGCGGTCGCGCGCAGCCAGGTCGGGGGTCTGGATCACGATCTGGCCCATATGCGGCCCTGCCGTGGGCACGTCCATCGACAGCACGAAGCGCGGCGCCCCCTGCCCCACATAGGAGGTCCAGAACAGCACGTCGTCATCATCCGCTAGACTCGCCTCCAGCCGGTCCATGTCGGCGCGGGTCCGCGCGATCGAGGCGTTCTGGCGTTCCGTGATGTCGACCAGCACCTCGGTCCGGTCAGAGGTGGGGAAGAACTGCTGTTCCACGAAGCGCATCCCCCAGACCGATGTCGCAAAGATCGCCAGCGTCACCGCGATGGTCAGCCACTTGAACCGCATCGCCGCCCGCAGCAGGCCGTGGAAGGCGCGCCGCAACCGGCCCGGCCCCTTGTGGCCATGCCCCATGTCGGCCCGCAGGAAGGTGACCCCCAGCAGCGGCGCGAACAGCACCGCCACGATCCAGGACACGATCAGCGACACCGCGATCACCACGAACAGCGAGAAAGTGAACTCTCCCGCGGCAGAGCTGTTCAGACCGATGGGGATGAAGCCCGCGACCGTCACCAGCGTGCCGGTCAGCATCGGAAAGGCGATCGAGGTCCAGGCATAGCTGGCCGCATCGGTCAGCGATTCCCCGATCTCCAGCCTTGAGATCATCGTCTCGATGGCGATCATCGCATCGTCGACCAGCAGGCCAAGGGCGATGATCAGCGCGCCCAGAGAGATCCGCTGCAGCGTGATGCCGTAAAGGTCCAGGATCACGAAGGTGATCGCCAGGCACAGCGGGATGGTCAGCGTCACCACCAGCCCCGCGCGCAGGCCCAGGCTGATGAAGCTGACGACCAGGACGATGGCCACGGCCTCGGCCAGGGCCTTGACGAAATGGCCCACGGCGTCTTCGACCACATGCGGCTGGTCGGCGAACTTCGCCATCTCGATGCCGATGGGCAGGTCGGCGGCGATGCGGTCCATCAGCGCCTCCAGTTCGGCGCCGAATTCCAGGATGTTGCCGCCTTGGCGCATGCCGATCTGCAGCCCGATCGCAGGCTGGCCGTTGTGGCGGAACAGCGATGTCGGCGGGTCCTGATAGCCGCGTGTGACGGTAGCCACGTCGCCCAGATTGAAGAACCGCTCTCCGACGCGCAGGTTCACGGCCTCGATCGATTCCGCCCCGTCGAACTGGCCGCCGACGCGCACCAGGATGCGTTCGGGCCCGGCCTGGATCACGCCGGACGGCGCGATGGCATTCTGTTGGGCCAGGGTCTGGATCACCTGCGCCTGGTTCAGGCCCAGGGCCGCCAGCCGCGCGGCGGAGAACTCCAGGAACACCTGTTCATCCTGCACGCCCAGCAGCTCGGTCTTGCCGGCGGCGTCCAGGGCTGCGACCTGACGACGGATCGCCTCGACCCGGTCGCGCAGCTCGCGCGGCGTGAATCCGTCGGCGGTGAAGGCATAGATGTTGCCGAACACGTCGCCGAAATTGTCGTTGAACTGAAAGCCCGCGAATTCCTGGGGAAATTCGGGCCGGATGTCGCCCATCATCTGGCGGACCCGCTTCCACACCTCGGGGACGGCGGGGCCGCGGATGGTGGGGTCCAGCTCGACATAGACGACCGCCTGGCCGGGCGTCGTGACCGACCGGGTAAAGTCCAGCTCGTCCAGCTCCTCCAGCTTGGTCTCGATGCGGGTGGTGACCTGCTTCAGCGTCTCGTCGATGGTGGCGCCGGGAAGGGCCGCGCCGATGATCATCGTCTTGATCGTGAAGTCCGGGTCCTCCTCGCGGCCCAGGTTCAGATAGCTGATGGTGCCCGCGATCATCGACACGATCAGCAGGAACCACACGAAACTGCGATGCTTCAGTGCCCAGTCGGACAGGTTGAAGCGGGTCTTGGGGGTGCTCACGGCTCCAGCCTCCGGCCGACGGGCTGGCCGGGGGCCAGGGATTTCACGCCGCGGATCACGACCTCGTCGCCCGCGTCAAGGCCGTGGGTGATGGAGACGCGCCCGCGAAAGGGGGCCGCCGCCTGCACGGGGGCCTGTTCGACCCGCGCCCCCGCATCGTCCCGGATCACCCGCCAGACGAAGGGCATGCCCTCGGTCGCGACCAGCGCCTCGGCCGGCAGCGACAAAGACGGCGCGTCGACCGTGCCGAACCGCGCCCGCACCAGCGCGCCAAGGCGGAACGGCGCGCCCGGCGGCAGCGTCAGGTACAGCCGCCGCGTCCGAGTGGCGCTGTCGGCGATGGGGTCGACCCGGTCCAGCGTGGCGGCGATCTCGACCTGGGGGTCGCTGCGATGCCAGACGGTAAAATCGGCGCCCGGTGCCAGCCCGACCAGCGCCTGTTCGGGCAGGTCGATCACCACCTCGGGGGTGTCCTGGGCCGACAGCTGGATCACAGGCGCGCCCGCATCCACGACCGCGCCCGGCGCCTCATAGACGGCGCTGACCACACCGGCGAAAGGCGCGGTCATCTTGGCGAACCCTTCGGCATCCTCGGCCTGCAGCAGCTGCGAGCGGGCCTGCTCGACCGCGGCGGCGGCGGCGCTGGCCTCCTGCTGGGCCTGTTCCAGCTGGGCGTTCGACGCGACGTTACGCGCCGCCAGCGCCTGCGTGCGTTCCAGCGTCGCGCGCGCGGTGCGGTCCTGCACGTCCGCGGCATCGACGGCGGCGCGCGCGGCGCGGGTTGTCGCGGCCAGATCGTCCGTGGACAGCTGCGCCAGCAGATCGCCGGCCGCCACCTGATCGCCCAGATCGACGGGCCGCGCGATCATCCGACCCAGGGTCTGAAAGCCCAGCTGGACCTGGGTGCGCGCCTCGACCACGCCGGGGATCCAGCGCGCGTCTAGGCCGCGATCGTCCACGATCACGCTGACCACCGGGCGCGGCGGGGCCGCGGGCTTTTCGGCCTGACCGCCAAGGCCCAGCCAGTCGGGCAGCGACAGTGCCGCGGCCGGCCCGCAGGCCAGCGCAAGCACGCCGGCCAGGATCAGCGCCCTCATTGCACGCCCTCCGCGACCGGCTGGACCCGGCGGCCGGGATACAGCAGCTGCGCCCCGTCGCCCACGACCCGCTGTCCGTCGGACAGGCCCTCGGACACGAAGATCGTGCTGTCCGCAAAATGGTTGATGACCACCTTGGTCAGCGCCACGCGCCCGTCATCGTCGACCACCCAGACGGCCGGATCGTCGCCCGACCGCATCAGGGCGGTCCAAGGCACGACCACGCCCTTTTCCATCGCCATGCTCAGATGCCCGCGCACCGAGGCGCCCAGAAGGACGATCCCGGCATTGGGCGTCAGCAGCCGCGCGCGCACGGTCACCGTGCCGGTCTGCGGATCGACCAGGGGCGCGATCTCGGTCACGGTGCCGACCATGTTGGGACGGTCGACGTCCAGCGTCTCCATCCGTACGTCACGGCCCAGGATGTCGTGCAGCAGCGGGTCGTCGGGCGCGTGAAAGACGGCCTCCAGCCCCGACAGCGCGGCCAGCGTCAGCACCGGCCGCGCGGCGGCGACCACCTGGCCGGGGGCCACCGACTTGTCGGTCACCACGGCATCCTCGGGCGCCCGCAGCACGGCATCGTCGACGGCGCGCCGCGCCTGTTCGACCGCGGTTTCCGCGCGCTCCAGCGCCCCCTGGGTCTGGGACAGCGCCTGTTCGGCCTGATCGGCCGCCG
>NZ_VDDD01000107.1 GCF_006151785.1 Paracoccus marcusii | reverse complement strand
CGCCACGCCGCCGATGCGCGCCGGCATCGGGTCGGGGCCTGTCACGGTCAGCGTCCGGCCGTCGCGTTCGACCTGCCAGTCCTGCTGCCCGGCCACCGGCAGCGTTTCGGTCAGCGCGCCGATGTCGCGCCAGGTGGCGACCGGCTGGCCGCCAAGGGCCAGGATGCGGTCGCCGGGCTGCAGGTCGTTGACGATGGCGGGCGGCGCCTCGCTGACGGCGCCCACGCGCACCTCGTCCACGGGCAGGCCCTGGACGATCGCGAAGCCCGCGAAGACCAGGATCGACAGCACGAAATTGAATACCGGCCCCGCCAGCAGCGTCGCGAACCGCGCCCAAAGCGGCGCGCCCTGCAACGTCTGGCGGCGCAGGGCGGGGTCGACAGCGCGCCCCGGCCCGGCACTGGCCGCGTTGTCGTCGCCCAGGAACCGCACATAGCCGCCAAGCGGCAGCGCCGCGACCTGCCACAGCGTCCCGCGACGGTCACGGCGAGAGAACAGGCGCGGGCCAAAGCCCACGCTGAACACCTCGGCCCGGATGCCCGACCAGCGGCCGACGATGTAATGGCCGTATTCGTGGACGGTCACGATGACCGCCAGGGCGGTGACGAAAGCCAGCAGCGTGCCAGCGGTCTGGGCAAAGGCGTCGATCATTGGGCGGCCTTTCGTCGGGCCAGGCCGTCCCAATGCAGGACGGCGGGCAGGTCTTCGGGATCGCGAGCAAAGCCGGGCTGGGCGGACAGCGCCTCCAGCGTGGCCTCGACCCGGGGGGCCATGTCGGTAAAGCGGATGCGCCCGGCGATGAAATCGTCCAGCGCCTGTTCCTTGGCAGCGTTGAAGACCGCACCTGCGGCCCCGCCCGCGGCCATCACCTCGCGCGCAAGGCGCAGGGCGGGCCAGCGCGTCTCGTCGGGGGCGCGGAAGGTCAGGCTGCCAAGCGCGGCCAGATCCAGCGCGGCCACGGGCAGCGGCCGCCGTTCGGGCCAGTGCAGCGCATAGCCGATCGCGTGGCGCATGTCGGGGGCGCCCAGATGGGCTATGGTGCCGCCGTCATGATGGGTGACCATCGCGTGAATGATCGATTCCGGGTGGACCAGAACCTTGATGCGATCGGCGGTCAGGCCGAAGAACTCCTTGGCCTCGATCACCTCCATCGCCTTGTTGAACATCGAGGCGCTGTCGATGGTGATCCGCTGACCCATCGCCCAGTTCGGATGGGTCGATGCCTCGGCCACCGTCGCGGCAGCCAGCCGCTCCAGCGGCCAATCGCGGAACGCGCCGCCCGATGCGGTGATGGTCACATCCTTGACGGATTCGAGCTTATCGAACCCAAGCGCCTGAAACAACGCGGAATGTTCACTGTCGACGGGCAGGATCGTGGCGCCTGACCGCGCGCCGGTATCCCGCAGCAGCGCGCCCGCGCAGACCAGCGATTCCTTGTTGGCCAAGGCCAGCACACAGCCCTGCGACAGCGCCGCCAGACCCGGCGCCAAGCCCGCGGCGCCGACGATGGCCGACAGGATCCAGTCGGCAGGCCGATGCGCGGCCTCGATCAGCGCGGCGTCGCCAGCGGCGGCCTGGACGTCGGTGCCGGCAAGAGCGGTCCGCAGGTCGTCCAGCAGTTCGGGATGCGCGGTGACCGCGATCTGGGCGCGCAGATCGCGCGCCATCTGCGCCAGCCGCGCAATGTTGCGACCGCCGGTCAGGGCCACGACCTGATAGGATTGCGGATCGCGGCGGATCAGATCGACGCCGTTCGCGCCGACCGACCCGGTCGCGCCGAAGATGGAAATGCGTCGCATCGGTCAGTTCACCACGGGCAGTTTCGTCAGAAACCCGATCAGCATGGTCGCCAGAACCGCCCCGGTCACTGCGTCAAAACGATCCATGAAGCCGCCATGCCCCGGTATCAGGTTCGAGCTGTCCTTGACTCCCGCGCGCCGTTTCAGCCAGCTTTCGGCCAGATCGCCCATCTGCCCGGCAAGGCAGACGATGGGGGACACCCAGATCAGCGTCGCGTCGCCCTGCCCCGCCATCCACAGGATCGCGCCGAACAGGCAGGTGCCGATCCAGCCCGCGATGGTGCCCGACCAGGTCTTCTTGGGGCTGAGCGCGGGCCAGAATTTGGGCCCGCCCAGGATGCGGCCGAAGAAATACCCCGCCGTATCCGAGATGATGATGACCCCCATCAGCCACAGGACAAAGTTTAGGCCGTAATTCTCGCGAAACCCAACAAGGCCAAAGGCCACGATCAGGATCGCGATGCCGAAGAGGGTATAGGTCGCGCGGTCGCGCCGTGCCGCGCCTGGCAGCCCCAGCAGGATGGGGACGGCCAACGCCACCCACGCCCAGGGCATGCCGGTCAGCGCGAAGGCCTGCGACACGCCCGCGATCGCGGCCAGCGCGATGGGGCGCGACCGTCCGAACAGCGTCACGTGCCGCGCCGGATTGCGCCAGCCGGTCATGGCCGCCAGCTCCCAGAACGTGATCGCGGAGATGACCGCCATGCCCAGGCGCAGCCACGGTCCCTGCGCCACCGCCAGCATCACGCCGATGCCCAGCAGGACCAAGGTCGAGGCCACGCGACGCGACAGGTCGCCCCATTTGCCGCCCGACTTGCCAGGACCGCCAGCGCCGGGCACGGACCCGGCGGAATGCCGTGCTGAGGTCATGCGCCCCCAAAGCGCCGGTCGCGCAGGCCGAAGCGGTCCAGGATCGTCGCCAGGTGATCGGGGGTGAAGTCGGGCCACAGGGTCGGCGTGAATTCGTATTCCGAATATGCCGCCTGCCAGGGCAGGAAGTTCGAGGTCCGCGTCTCACCGGAGGTGCGGATCACCAGGTCGGGATCGGGATGCCCGGCGGTGTCCATGCAATCGGCCAGGTCGGCCTCGGTCGGGTTGATCACGTCGCCGCGGGCGATGCGTTCGGCCAGACGCCCGGTGGCGCGGACCAGCTCGTCCCGGCCGCCATAGTTGATGGCGACCGTCAGGTTCAGCCGCGTGTTGCCCGCCGTCCGCGCCTCGATCGAGGCCATCAGGTCCTGCAGCTTGCGGTCCAGTCGGCCGCGTTCGCCGATGAAGCGCATCCGCACGCCCTCGGCCGACATGTCCTCGGCCTCGCGCTGGATATAGCGGCGAAAGATCTTCATCAGGCCCAGGACCTCTTCGGTCGAGCGCTTCCAGTTCTCGGTCGAGAAGGCATAGATGGTCAGCCAGTCCACCCCCAGGTCGGGGCAGGCGCGGACGATCTGCTTGACCCGCTCGGCCCCGCGACGGTGACCGACCAGACGCGGCCAGCCGCGTTCGGTGGCCCACCGGCCATTGCCATCCATGATGACCGCGACATGGCGGGGACGGGTCGTCCCCCCAGTTTCGGCAGCTCTCGACAAGCCCCACGCCATCGTCGGATCAGACCTGCATGATTTCGGCCTGCTTGGCCGTCAGCGCCTCGTCGACCGATGCGATCATGCGGTCGGTCAGGGACTGGATTTCGGTCTCGTACAGCTTCTGGTCGTCCTCGGGCATGCCGTTGGCCTTGCCCTTCTTGACCTGGTCCATGCCGTCGCGGCGGACGTTGCGGATCGAGACGCGGGCGCTCTCGGCGTATTGCGCGGCGACCTTGGTCAGCTCGCGGCGACGCTCCTCGTTCAGTTCCGGGATCGGCAGCATGATGATCGTGCCGTTGGTCTGCGGATTGATCCCCAGGCCGCTTTCGCGCAGGGCCTTTTCGACCTTGTTGACCATGCCCTTGTCCCAGATGTTGATCGTGACCATGCGCGGTTCGGGCACGTTGACGGTGCCCAGCTGGTTGATCGGGGTCATCTGGCCATAGGCCTCGACCTGCACCGGCTCGATCATCGAGGCCGAGGCCCGGCCGGTCCGCAGGCTGGCGAATTCGCCCCGCAGGCTTTCCATCGCGCCCTTCATGCGGCGCTCCAGGTCGTCAATATCGATCTCGATGTCCTCAGCCATTGTCGGACTGCCTCTGCTTTGAATTTTTTTCGCTTGTAACGGGAATGCCGCAGCTTGGCAAAGCCTTTGCCCGCCTTTCGGCCCCGTCAGGGATCGTTCCGCGGGGGTTCGCCCGCGGACAGCCGCGCCTCGATCTGGGCCAGCCGGGCCAGGACCTCGTCGCGATAGGCCTCGGTCGCAGCGGTGCCTTCCTCCTGGTGGGCCTCCTGCATCGAATTCACGATCAGACCCACCACAAGGTTCATCACCGCAAAGGTGGTGACCAGGATAAAAGGCAGGAAAAACAGCCAGGCGTTCGGGTGAACCTCCATTACCGGGCGCACGATGCCCATCGACCAGCTTTCCAGCGTCATGATCTGGAACAGCGAATAGGCCGAATTGCCCATGTCCCCGAACCAGTCCGGAAAGGTCGGCCCGAACAGCTTGGTCGCCATGACCGAGAAAATGTAGAAAATGATACCCATCAGCAGGAAGACCGACGCCATGCCGGGCAGCGCGGACAGGAATCCCTCGACCACGCGGCGCAGGCGGGGCGTGACCGACACGATGCGCAGCAGCCGCAGGATGCGCATGGCGCGCAGGACGGACAGACCCTCGGTCGCGGGCAGCACGGCGATTCCCACGACGATGAAGTCGAACACGTTCCAGCCGTCGCGGAAGAACCGCAGCCCGCGGGCATAGAGCTTCAGCCCGATCTCGATCACGAAGATCGCAAGGCACACCCGGTCCAGCGCGATCAGCACGGGGCCGGCCGCCGCCATCACCCGCGGCCAGGTCTCCAGCCCCAGGATCAGCGCGTTGAACAGGATCACGGCCGTGATCACGCCCTGGGCCCGGGGCCCGTGGATGAAGCCGTCGATGCGGCTCCGCAGGCTGGTGGTCATGTCAGTTGTGGACCCGCGTATAGGTGCCGCGGCCTTCCAGGATCGACCGGAACCCGCCCGGCGCGTCCAGAGAGAAGACGATGATCGGCAGCTTGTTGTCGCGGGCCAGCGCGATGGCTGATGCGTCCATCACGCCCAGATGCTTCTGCAAGACCTCGTCATAGCTGACATTGCCGTACCGCTTCGCGTCGGCATGCTTGACCGGGTCCTTGTCATAGACGCCGTCGACCTTGGTGCCCTTGAAGATCGCCTCGCAGTTCATCTCCGACGCGCGCAGGGTGGCTGCGGTGTCGGTGGTGAAATACGGGTTGCCGGTGCCGGCGGCAAAGATCACGATCCGCTTCTTCTCCAGGTGGCGGATGGCGCGGCGACGGATGTAGGGCTCGCAGACCTCGTCCATGCGGATCGCGCTGATGACGCGGCAATGCAGGCCGCGGCTTTCCAGCGACGACTGCATGGCCAGCGCGTTCATGACCGTCGCCAGCATGCCCATATAGTCGGCGGTGGTCCGCTCCATCCCCTGCGCACTGCCCTGCAGGCCGCGGAAGATGTTGCCGCCGCCGATGACCATGCAGACCTCGACGCCCATTGCCTGGACGGCCTCGACCTCGCTGGCGATGCGGGCGACGGTGGGGGGATGCAGGCCGTATCCCTGATCCCCCATCAGCGCCTCGCCCGAGATTTTCAGCATCACGCGGCCATATTGCTTGGGGACTTCGGTGGTCATCGGGGGCTCCTGTCGCCGGCTGCTTTCATCGCGCCGTTAAATGTCGCAAAAGGGCTGCCGGATCAACTGCCCGGATCGGCCATGCGTGACCCTGACCTGACACAGATCGACGCCGCCCGCCACCTGCTGATCGCCGGACCCACCGCCAGCGGCAAATCTGCGCTGGCACTGGCGGTCGCGCGGGCACAGGGCGGCACGGTGGTCAATGCGGATGCCCTGCAGGTCTGGTCCTGCTGGCAGGTGCTGACCGCCCGCCCGTCCGCCGCCGACCTGGCACAGGCGCCCCACGCCCTTTACGGCCATGTCGCGCCGGGCACCGCCTGGTCGGTCGGCGACTGGCTGCGCCAGGTCGCGGCGCTGCGGGGGCGGCTGATCGTGGTGGGCGGCACGGGGCTGTACCTGACCGCGCTGACCCGCGGGCTGGCGCAGATTCCGCCGACGCCCCCCGCCATCCGCGCCACGGCCGATGCGCGCATCGCAAGCGGTGGTCTGGCCGCGATGGTGGCCGAACTGGACCCCCGCACACGCGCGCAGATCGATCTTGCGAACCCGGTCCGCGTCCAGCGCGCGTGGGAGGTTCTGACCGCCACCGGCCGCGGCATCGCCGATTGGCAGGACGACACGCCCCCGCCCCTGCTGGCCCCAGACGACTGTCAGCGCGTGCTGATCACCAGTGACCGCGACTGGCTGGCGGACCGGATCGCCGGGCGATTTCACGCGATGCTGGACCAGGGCGCCCTGGAGGAGGTGCGCGCGATGCTGCCCCTGTGGGACCCGGCCGCGCAATGGGCCAAGGCCATCGGCGCGCCCGATCTGGTCGCCCACCTGCAGGGTCGTGCGACCCTGGCCGAGGCCACCGAACGCGCCATCATCGCCTCACGGCAATATGCCAAGGCGCAGCGGGTCTGGTTCCGCGGCCGGATGCGCGACTGGCAGATGTGGCAGGCGGGCAACGCCGGGCTGATCACGGTTTAATTCCCGGAAACCCATACGGCGTTCATTGAGTTTTCCCACAGATCGGCGATAATCCGCCGATAGGATCCGTGATGTGGGAGGGTGTCATGTCGGTATGGGATCGCTCTGACTGGACCAAGGGGTTTCCGTTCACACCGACCCGGCTGGCGCCGCTTGGTCGGGGCATCCGCGGGCAAGGCGGCCAGATCGACGTCAACGGCCCCCACCTGCAGACCGAAGGCACCGCCCCTATGCCCGTGCAGCGGGCAAGGGCCGCGGACCGCGTGGCCGTTCCGCAGGCGCTGTCCGTCCGCGTGGCGCCCGCCTCGCACCGGTTCGGGCCGCGGCAGGCCAGCCTTCGCCTGCTGCCTGCAGGCGCCTTCACCTGGGGCGGGCGTGCCGTGCCCGTCCAGCCGCGCACGCGCCCCGACCATGTGCTGATCTGGGTGACCGAAGGGCGCATGCGCATCGACTTTCCGCGCAGTGGCGGCATTCTGGCCGCAGGCGACGTCCGCTTCGTCCCCGCCGGAACCGCCTTCGCCGCCCGGCCGCTGGACGGGGCAGAGGGTCAGGTGCTGCTGATCGCGCCCGAACTGACCGCGCAGGTCGATCCGCCCCTGCCCCGTTCGGTGGTTGCGGGATGCCCGGGCAGCGGTGCCACGCTGCTGTCGGCCACCTTGGCCGAACTGATGGCCGAGGCCGCCCGTAGCCCCGATCACCGCACCCTAGGCTGCTATCTGAACATGCTGTCGCTGCGCCTGTCGCGTCTGGACCCGCCGCGGGATCACCGGACCGATCCCGGCGCGGTCCACACGGATCGCCCGCTAGTCGACCGCTTCCTGGCCCTGGCCGCGGTCGAGATGGGGTCGTGCCGGACCCTGGCGGATCTGGCGCAGGACTTGGGCACCACGCTGACCCATCTGGACCACGCCTGCATCGAGGCGCGGGGCCATCGCGCCATCGACCTGCTGCATGAATTGCGGGTGGACCGCGCGGGCGAACTGCTGCGCCATACCGACCGACCCGTTCCGCGCCTGGCTCAGGAGCTGGGCTATGCCAGCCACGCCCATTTCACCCGCGCCTTTGCCGCCGCGACCGGCCGCACGCCCGAGGCGTACCGCAGCCAGATGCGAAACGCCCCACCCCACGATTAGGCTGGGCGCCCAGCAGGGGGTCCGGGGGACGGCCAGTCCCCCGGCGTCGCGGGACGCAAGGGTGCTCAGTCTTCGGCGGGGGTCTCCCGGCCCCTGAACCCGGTGGCCACCACGAATTTCTCGGACGAATCGCTGCGGCTGGCGGGGGGCTTCACGTTCGCGACCTTGGTGAAGTTCTTCTTCAGCATGGTCTGCATGTCGGTCTCGGCACCGCCCGCCAGGACCTTGGCGACGAAAGTGCCGCCCGGCTCCAGCACGTCGAAGGCCAGCTGCGCCGCCGCCTCGACCAGCGCCACGATCCGGTTGTGGTCGGTGTTCTTGTGCCCCGACGACGCCGCCGCCATGTCGGACATCACCACATCCGCAGGTCCGCCCAGCCAGGCCTTGACCTTGTCGTCGGCCCCGTCCTCCAGAAAGTCCAGCACGTGGATCTCGGCCCCCGCGATCGGATCGACCTCCTGCAGGTCCAGGCCCAGCACGCGCCCGACCTTCTTGCCCGATTTCGTGCCCAGGGCGTTCACGCGGGCCACCGCCACCTGGCACCAGCCACCGGGCGCGCAGCCCAGGTCAAGCACCCGCGCGCCGGGCACTAGAAAGCGGTACTTGTCGTCCAGCTCCAAGATCTTGTAGGCCGCGCGCCCGCGGTAGCCCTCGCGCTTGGCGCGGGCCACATAGGGGTCGTTCAGCTGCCGCTCCAGCCACAGGGTGGAGGACAGCTTGCGCCCCTTGGCCGATTTCACCCGCACGCGCAGATCGCGCGCACCGCGGCCGCTGGTCTTGCCGTCCCGGCTGGTCGGTGTCTTCGTCATCTCATGCCACTCCGTTCAAACCTTCCGGCGCCAGCACCCCATCGCGTACCATCTGGGCATAAAGCAACCCCTCGCGCAGGCCCCGATCCGCGACCGACAGCTTGTTCGTGGGCCAGACCCGCATCAGCGTCTGCAGGATCGCGGCGCCCGACATGATCAGCGCATGGCGTTCGCGCCCGATGCGCGGGTCCGTGCGCCGCCCCTCGGGGCCCAGCTGCAGATAGGAATGGATCACCCGGTCGATCTGGTCGCTGGTCATCTCCAGCCCGTCCACCTTGGTCCGGTCATAGCGGCGCAGGCCCAGGAAACTGGCCGCGACCGTGGTGACCGTCCCTGATGTGCCGATGATCTGGAACCCCTCGTCGGGCGATCCGTCCGCATAGGGGGTGAAATTCGCCAGCGCCTCCTCGAAGAACCACGACATCAGCGCGAAGCGGCCCTGGTCGTCCTCGACATCCGCGAACTGGTCGCGCAGCGTCGCGACCCCCAACGGCACGCTGATCCAGTCGACCACGCGGGCGCCGCCCGGCTGCGGGTTCCCGAAGCCGTCCGACAGGCGCATGATCGCGCGGGGTCGCTCCTTGGGCTCCACATCCTCCAGGTCGATCCAGACCAGCTCGGTCGATCCGCCGCCGATGTCGACGACCATCAGCGTCTCGGTCTTGTGGCTGACCAGCGGCGCGCAGCTGATGACGGCCAGCCGTGCCTCCTCCTCGGCGCCGATGATCTCGATGGGCAGGCCGGTCTCGCGCCGGATCGTGCGCAGGAAATCGCGGCTGTTGCGCGCGCGCCGGCATGCCTCGGTCGCCACGAGGCGCATGTTGCGCACCTTGTGCTGATCAAGCTTGCGCTTGCAGACCTGCAGCGCGTGCACGGTACGCGCCATCGAGCTGCGGGACAGGCGTCCCGAAGCTTCCAGCCCCTGACCAAGCTGAACCGGCTTGGAGAAGCTGTCGACGACCTGGAACTGACTGCCCGTCGGTCGGGCAATCAGCATCCGGCAAGAATTCGTTCCCAAATCCAGGGCAGCATACAGCGCCCCTTCATCAGGTTGTCGGGTGCCCGACGGCTCGACCGTATTTCTCGGGAACGCGTCCGCACCCGCAGGACGCTTGGGCGTCATAACACACGCCCTCCGATGACAAGTTGAACAAAACGTAACCTGCCATCGGCGACCATTCAAGGGGCCGCGACCGCCGCGGCCACTTGACGGGCGCGCGGGGGCGCGGCAACCAGAAGCGATGATCGACATCCGTCCCGTTGCCCATCCGATCGGCAAGATCCTGACCGCGATCGGTGGCATGATGCTGGCGCCGATGATGGTCGACTGGTGGCATGGCGACCCGCACTGGATGGTGTTCCTGCAATCGGCGGTGATCACCATGGCGGCGGGCGTCTTCGTCGCGGTGGCGACGGCCGGGCGCTATGACCACCTGTCGCTGCATCAGGCGTTCCTGCTGACGTCGGGGATCTGGCTGGTCCTGCCCCTGTTCGGCGCCCTGCCCTTCATGCTGGGCGCGCCGAACGCGACCTTCACCGACGCGATGTTCGAATCGATGTCAGGCTTCACGACCACCGGCACCACGGTCCTGCCGCAGCTGGATTCGCTGGCGCGCGGCATCCACCTGTGGCGCGCGATCCTGCACTGGGCCGGGGGCCTGGGGATCGTCGTCGTGGCGATGGTCTTCCTGCCGGTGATGAAGGTCGGCGGCATGCAGTTCTTCCGGTCGGAAGGCTTTGACACGCTTGGCAAGGTCCTGCCCCGCGCCGGCCAGATCGCGACCGAGATGACGCAGCTGTACCTGATACTGACCGGGGCCTGCATCATCACCTATCTGATCCTGGGCCTGACCGGGTTCGACGCCGTCGTGCAGGCCTTCAGCACGATCTCGACCGGGGGCTTCTCGAATTACGACGCCAGCTTCGGGGCGTTCCTGGGGCCTGCGGAATGGGCGTCGTCGATCTTCATGGTGCTGGCCTCGATCCCGTTCATCCGCATGGTCCAGCTGATGCGCGGCCAGGCGAAACCGCTGTGGCGTGACATCCAGGTGCGCGCCTATCTGCGCTGGATCGGCTATGCCTGCGTGATCATCCTGCTGTACCGCGTCCTGTGGCTGGGCCAGACCGGTCACCCCGAGGAGATGCTGCGGGAGACCGTGTTCAACGTCATCTCGACCTTCTCGGGGACCGGCTTCGCCTCCACCGACGTGACGCAGTGGGGCCATCTGCCGCTGATGGTCCTGGTGATCTGCGGGCTGATCGGCGGCTGCACCGGATCGACCGGCTGTTCGGTCAAGGTCTTCCGCTATCTGGTCCTGTTCGAGGCCGTGCGCGCCCAGATACGCCGGATGCATTCGCCCCACCGCGTCTATCCGCTGCGCTATGACGGCCAGCCGCTGGAACAGGACGTGGTCGATTCGGTCATGGCGTTCTTCACGCTGTTCTTCCTGACCTTCGGCCTGCTGATCGTGGGACTGTCGCTGACCGGCCTGCACCCGCGCACCGCGCTGACCGCCGCCTGGACCGCCATCGCGAATATCGGCCCCGTCTGGGGCCCCGAGGTGACGCGCAACGGCTCGATCGCGGAATTTCCGACCTCGGCCAAGTGGCTGATGACCGTGGGAATGTTCCTGGGTCGGCTGGAGCTGGTGTCGGTCCTGGTCCTGCTGCTGCCGCGGTTCTGGCGCGACTAGGGCAGCGCGGTGGGCGCGGCGCCGGCATTCGCGCCGGTTCCGTGGCGCGTCAGGCTGTCGCTCAGTTCCGCCTGCAGGCGGGTCTGGGTTTCCGCGTCCGATGCCGGCCAGATCAGCACGAAGCCTTCGGCCCGGCCATCGCGGACCCATCCTTCGGCCGCACCGATATGGGCGTCATTCGCGCCATGCAGGGTCACGTGGCCCGGCTTGACCACACGGTCGGGCCGGGGTACCCAGCCAAGCGCCGTGACCAGACCGGCCAGATCCAGCAGCTCCTGCTGGCCACCCGGCTGGCTGAACAGGATCAGCGCCGCCCCCGATCCGTCCTTCGGACCATAGATCGACAGCGCCCGTTCGGCCCGGTCGAAGGTCAGCGCGCGCAGGGGGGCGGTGACCGTCAGCCCGGTCGCCGCGTCGACCAGCGGTGCCAGCCCCTGCGCCTCGGCCCAAGCCGCGCGGCGTTCCGCCAGCAGCCGCAGCGCCGTGCCCGGATCG
>NZ_VDDD01000106.1 GCF_006151785.1 Paracoccus marcusii | reverse complement strand
ACCCTATATCCATAATCAGAGGTGGCTCACTTCTCGATGGAAAACCCGGCTCAGTTCTGGGTGGAAATCAACAACGATTCGACCAAGCCCCACCCAGCCATGGGCGGCGGCGCACATCGGACAGTGTTCGCCAGACGTGTAGACCGTGGCCTTGGCGCGATCCTGAACGTCCATGTTGTTTGCCGCCCATCGGGCGATGGCGAACTCCGGGTGCTGGGTGTGGTCACCCCCGCCGATGCGGTTGTAATCCTCGAACAGCACCTCACCCTCAGACGACACAAGCACCGATCCGAAGGGCTCGTTGCCGCGGTCCAGCGCTTCGGATGCCAAGTCGACACAGCGCTGCAGGTACTTTCGATCCGTGTCATCGATCATGATACGCCTTTCCTTTCAACGGACCTGGTCTGGCTTTCGAATGATCGGGCGCAGCTCTCCTGTAACGGCCTGAGGACAAAAGACGGCCGCGGGACCATCACTCCAAGGCCTCGGAGATGGCGTCGAACACGACCAGCGGATCGACCGGTTCGCGTCCGACGGGCTTAGGTTGCGCCATATGCGTCGCGATGACGACGTTCCGCGTCGGGTTGATGTAGATGTTCTGCCCCTGGATGCCGATGGCGGCAAAGGCACCGTCGGCGATGGATGGCTCGGTCCAGCCCGGCCACCACATATACCCGTAATCGATCGTCTCGCCGCTTTTCAGCTTCTGCGGTTGGCCGGCGGTCTCTGTCCATCCGTCGGGCAGGATGGTGCTGCCGTCGATCACGCCGCCCTCCAGGAAGAACTGCCCGAAGCGGGCGAAATCGCGCAGGGTGGCGGACAGGCCGCTGCCACCGATCTCGACCCCGTTAGGGCTGTCCAGCCACCAGTTCGCGTCGGCCTCCATCCCGTAGGGCTGCCAGATCTTTTCCGCCAGATAGTCCGACAAAGGTATGCCGACCGCGCCATGGACAACCTCGCCCAGAACCTGCGTCTCGCCGGTGGAGTAGGTGTGGTGGGTGCCGGGTTCGTGCGCGCGGGGCAGGGCGGCCATCACCTCCATCGCGGCACCGGGGCGCTGTTCGATCTGCGCACGCAGCAGGTCGCGGCGGTCGGACTGGGGGTCGGTATAGGTCTCGTTCCAGTCGACGCCCGACGCCATCAGCAGGATGTCGCGGATGCTGACCCCGTCATAGGCGCTGCCAGCCAGTGCGGGGACGTAATCGACCACCATGTCGTCCACGCCGCCGATATGGCCATCGACGATCGCCGCGCCGACCAGGGTCGAGGTGATCGATTTGGCCACCGACATCGACATCCAGCGCGTGTCAGGCGTGTTGCCGCGCTGATAGGTCTCGTAGACGACCTTGCCGTCCTTCAGCACGATCATCCCGGTGACATTGTCCAGCGACAGAAAGTCGTAGAGGTCATAGGGTGCGTCATCGACCTGATAGGTCACCATTTCCGGCAGATCGACCAAGGCCTCCGGCAGGTCGCGGGGCGTGTCGCCGGCCGGGATGGCCCGGGTGGGGAACAGCCGGTCGATGTTGCGGAAGGTGCTGACCGCCAGGTCCGGCGTCAGGTGGCCGTCATAGACGTCCTCGACCGTGCCGATGGATTCGTCCGCATGCGGATAGTCCTGCGCCTGCAGCGCGCCGGGCAGGGCCAAGCACAGGCCCCCCAGGGTCAGCAGGAACCGCGTCCGGTACAGCGGCCTCAGGGTCATGACATCCTCCCATCCGTTTCGATCCATGAAATGGCAGTTTTGCAGCATGTGCAAGGCTGGTCATGTCCGAAAGAGGGGCCGTCAGGTTGGCCAATCGGCGCTGGAACGGTTGCGGCGCGTGCTGGCGCGGGGGATCAGCTGAAACCCCAGGTCGACCGCATGGCCGCGGGGCGCATCCTGTCCGGCAAGGCGCGCGCGGATCAGGCGGATCGCCTGAGCGCCCATCGCCCGCCGATCGGTGGCGACCGAGGTGATGGGCGGTTCGGCCGCGGACATCATCTCGTGGTCGTTGAACCCGCAGATGCCAAGACGGGTGGGCACCGTGATGTTGCGTCGACGCGCCTCGAACAGGACGCCAAGCGCCAGATCGTCGTTGTTGCACAGGACCGCATCCGTTTGCGGCAGGCGCGCCATCAGATCCGCGAACAGCCGGCACCCCAGGCTGACCGAGGACGGCTCGGGTGTGGTGACGACGGGATCGTCGCCCCCCAGCCCGGCGGCCTCCAGGCAGGCGCGGAACCCTGCCAGGCGGCGCTGGCTGCGCGGGTCCATCTGAGCACCCAGAAAGGCCGGCGCGCGGTATCCCTGCGCTAGCAGATGCTCGGCGGCGGCCCGTGCCCCGTCGAAATGCGACAGGCCGACGGCCAGGTCGATGGGGTCGGGGCCGACCTCCATGATCTGCACGACCGGGCATTCCGCCCCGGCCAGCAGGGCGCGGGCGGCGGGGGATTGATCGTGGCCCGCGACGATCAATCCGGCCGGGCGCTGTGACAGGAACACGCGGATCAGCTGCTCCTCGGTCAGGGGGGAATAGCGCGTGGTGCCCAGTTGCACGATCAGCGGGCTGCCCTGCAGACCTTCGTCGATGCCGCGCATCACGTCGGCGAACACGTTGTTGCTGACCGACGGGATGATGACCCCCACGATATCGGTGCGCCCCGATGCCAGCGCGCGCGCCGCAGGGTTCGGGACATAGCCCAGTTCGCGGATCGCTCGGTCTATCCGGTCGCGGGCTAGCGGCGACACCTTGGACGGGTCCCGCAGCGCGCGCGACACGGTGATAGGGCTGACATCGGCGGCCAGCGCCACATCAGACAGGGTGATCCGTGAGGTTTTGTTCATGATGCGCGCAGATTACGCCATCGCCGCGCAAAGAAAAGGGGCTTGACCGATGACAGCGCTGTCATCCATGATTGCGCTGTCATCGGGAGGAGACATCATGGACGCGCGGCCGATTCTGGTCATGGGCATCTGCGGCACGGGCAAGTCGACCGTGGCCCGTGGCATCGCCGACCGCATCGGCGGCAGCTTCATCGAGGCGGACCTGTATCACGACGAATCCAGCGTGGCGCGCATGCGGGCCGGGCTGCCCCTGACCGACGACATGCGGTGGGGGTGGCTGGACCGCCTGGCGGCGGCGACGCGTGCGACGCCCCATCGCGCCGTTCTGGCCTGCTCGGGGCTCAGCCAGGCGCATCGTGACCGGCTGCGGGCCGGGGCAGGGGCGATGGACATCGTGTTCCTGCACGGCGACCGCGACCTGATCGCGGCGCGCATGGCGGCACGGCGCGACCACTACATGCCCGCCAGCCTGATCGACAGCCAGCTGGCCGCGCTGCAGCCGCCCGATCCCGCCGCCGAAGGCGCGCTGTGGATCGACGTGGCGCTGCCGCCCGACCAGATCATCGACCGCGCGGTCGCGGCCCTGTCCGACCCGCGCCCAGTTTCAACCGGAGGAGAGACACCATGACCAAGATGACCCGTTTCCTGATGTCGGCCAGCGCCGCGATGGCCTTGGCCGCGCCCGCCATGGCCCAGGATCACAGCTTCCGTTTCCAGTCGTCCGACCCGTCGGGCAATCCGAACTTCGTCCTCCAGCAGGGCTGGGCCGCGGATGTCGCGGAAAAGTCCGGGGGCCGCATCGCCATCGACCTGCTGCCAGTCGAATCCATCGTCGCCCATAACGAAACCCAGGATGCGATCGCCACGGGCATCCTGGACGGTCACGTGACTGACCTGTCGTATTTCTCGGGACGCGATCCAGCCTTCGGCCTGATGGGCAACCCGGTCGGCGCCTGGTCCGACCCCGAGCAGATGCTGGATTTTGTCGAGAACGGCGGCGGAGCGGAGCTGCTGAACCAGATCATGAACCCCTATGGCCTGCAGTTCATCGGCGCCACCACGCCGGGCCTGGAGGCGCTGGTCAGCGCCGTGCCGCTGGACGGGGTCGATGATCTGGCCGGTGTCAAGATCCGCGCGCCCGAAGGGCTGGTCCAGTCGGTCTTTGCCGCCGCCGGCGCCGCACCGGTGAACCTGCCCGGCTCCGAGGTGTTCACCTCGCTGGACAAGAAGGTCATCGACGCAGCCGATTACAGCGTCTTTTCGACCAACCAGGCCCAGGGCCTGAACGAGGTCGCGCCCCATCCGGTCTATCCCGGCTTCCACTCCATGCCCCTGGTCGAGATCTCGATGAACAAGGAGAAATGGGATGCCCTGCCCGAGGACCTGCAGCAGGTCATGACGCAGTCGGTGCGCGATTTCGCCCGCGTCCAGGTCGCAGCCCTGGCCGAGGCCGACGCGGCCGCCGTGGCGGAGGCCGAGGCCGGCGGGACGATCACCGTCCACGACTGGTCCGACGAAGAGCGCACCAAGTTCCGCGGCATCGCGATGGGCGAATGGGAAAAGGTCGCCGGACAGTCGCCCGCGGCGCAGCAGGTCTATGACGCGCTGACCGCGTACCTGACCGAAAAGGGCCTGGTGCAGTAAGCGCCGCAGGATCGGGCGTTCGCGCCCGGTCCCTTCCAGGGAGGAGGACATGATGGACGCATCCGAAGCCATTCCGCGCGAGGAACACGAGGCCGTGCCCCAGTCGGGGCGCCTGGGTCGCGTGATCGACCGTCTGGCGATCATCCCGGCCCTGGGCCTGGTGGTCGCCATGCTGATCCTGATCCAGGAGGTCGTGCTGCGTTACGTGTTCGGCCGCCCGACGAACTGGGCGCACGAGACGACGGTGTTCCTGTGCGCGATCTCGTTCGTCTACGGGGGCTTGCTGTGCACCGCGCGCGACCGGCACATCCGGGTCGTCCTGGTCTATGACCTGCTGCCGCCAGCCGCGCGGCGCGTGGCCGACATCCTCATCTCGGCAATCTGCGGCCTGTCCTCGGGCGCCTTCGCCTGGGCGGCCTGGCAGATGGTCAAGCGGTCCGCCTGGCGCCCCGACGGCAGCTTTCACCTGGAGACCTCGGGTTCGGCCTGGAACCCGGCCTATCCGGGCGTGCTCAAGGTTCTGCTGATGGTGGCGCTGGCGATCATGGCCCTGCAATTCGCCATCCTGACCGTCAACTATGCCCGCGGGCACAAGGGAGCCCGCTGATGGAGATCTTCGGTTCGCTGCAATCCCTGGGGATCGAGGCCGGGACGGGCCTTCTCTTCGCGCTGCTGCTGCTTTTGCTGCTGACGGGCATCCCGCTGGCCTTCGTCACGCTGCTGGTCACGCTGATCTTCGCGCTGGGATGGTTCGGCCCGAACGTGGTGCCGCTGATCACCAGCCGCGTCTATACCTTCGTGTCCAGCTTCGTCTTTGTGTCGGTGCCGATGTTCGTGCTGATGGCCGCGATCCTGGACCGCAGCGGCATCGCCCGTGACCTGTTCGAGGCGATGCGCCTGGTCGGCGGCCGCATCCGCGGCGGCGTGGCGGTCCAGACGATCTTCGTGGCCGTCATCCTGGCCGCCATGTCCGGCATCATCGGCGGAGAGGTCGTGCTGCTGGGCCTGATCGCGCTGCCCCAGATGCTGGCACAGGGCTATGACCGCAAGCTGGCCATCGGCGTCGTCTGCGCGGGCGGCAGCCTGGGGACCATGGTGCCGCCTTCGATCGTGCTGATCATCTATGGCCTGACCGCCAATGTCTCGATCGGCGACCTGTTCACGGCCGCCTTCGTGCCGGGCTTCATGCTGGCGCTGCTCTATGTGGCCTATGTGCTGATCCGTGCCTGGCTGACGCCGGGCGACGTCCCCCCGGCCGTCACCGCCCGCGTCCCGCGGGACGAAAAGCTGCGCCTGCTCAAGGGCCTGTTCCTGCCGATCCTGGTCGTGATTATGGTGCTGGGCTCCATCTATGGCGGCATCGCATCCGTGACCGAGGCCAGCGCCGTGGGCGTGGCGGGCGTGCTGATCTCGACCGTGATCCGCGGCGAATTCACCTGGGGCCTTCTGCGCGGCGCGGCAATGCAGACGCTGCAGACGGTCGGCATGATCGTCTGGATCGGCATCGGCGCATCCGCCCTGGTGGGCGTCTTCAACCTGATGGGCGGCATCAACTTCGTGTCGGAACTGATCACCGGCATCAGCGACAACCCGACGATCATCATCCTGTTCATGATGGCGATCCTGTTCGTGCTGGGCATGTTCCTGGACTGGGTCGGCATCGCGCTGCTGACCATGCCGATCTTCGTGCCGATCATCGTCAGCCTGGGATACGACCCCGTCTGGTTCGGCGTGCTGTTCGCGATGAACATGCAGGTTAGCTTCCTGTCGCCGCCCTTCGGGCCCGCCGCCTTCTACCTGAAGTCGGTGACCCCGCCGGACATCTCGCTGGGAGAAATCTTCCGCGCCCTGCTGCCCTTCATCGGGTTGCAGATCCTGGCGGTGGGCCTGCTGATCCTGTTCCCGGCCCTCGCGATCTACTGATCGCCTGCCGTGGATCGGGGGGCATGCCGGATGCGGCGTGCCCCCTTTTCGTTTGGGGACGGGAATGTTGCACCGGCAGGCGGATTGATGGACAATCGAGGTCCGTCACCCAAGGCTGACCCACCATGCATGACCCCGAACCCGTCCCCCGCCCGGACCTGTTCACGAACAAGGACCATGACGCCTGGCTGGAGCAGTTCCTGTTCCTGCGATACACCCTGCAAATGCCGGCCGAACGCATCGCCCAGATCGACTATGGCCTTGATCCCGACCATCCCGACGCCCCGATCGCAGGCCTGTTCTGGGGCAGTCAGATCGAGCGGGACTATCCCCGGCTGGACCTTCGCCACCTGTGGCGAAAGAGGCCCGGCCAGGTTTGAAGCCCTGCGGTGTCAGGCGCCGGATTGCCCGGCGGCCTGAGGCCCTGCCATGCTGGGCAGGAAGGACTGCGACCAACTACTTCCTTCGCAGGGCGCCCGCGCGTTCGGCCAGCGGCGCACCGGTCGCCGGGGTCAGGCTGGCATAAGCCGTGGGTGTCGCAGTGCGTCGGCCGTGGTGGCCGGGTCGGCTGCGGGCTGCTTGCCGCGGCGGTTGACTTTGTCCCCACCCGGCGGCATTTCCGTCCGTGATGGTTCCCGTGCCGGCCAAGGCCCCGGCAGGGTGAAAAGGGAACGTGGTGAGGTGTAGCCATCAGGCGCCGAATCCGCGACTGCCCCCGCAACTGTAAGCGGTAGCCGACCCCATGATGCCACTGGCGCCCCATGCGCCGGGAAGGCGGGGAAGGCCGCGATCCGCAAGTCAGGAGACCTGCCATCATGACCTGAACCAACCCGGGCGGGGTGCCCCGGAGAAAGACCGCATGCGCCGATCCACGGCCTTCGTCCGACGCGACCGCGAAGGTGGGTGGGACCCCGGTGACGCCGCTGCGCCTTTTTCAGCCCCGTCCTTCGTTTCATGAAGGACGACCATGACGACCAGAATCTTCCTGACGACCGCGGTGGCGCTGGGCCTGGGCCAGGCGGCCCTTGCCGCGCCGACCGACTATCCGCTGGTGATCGACAATTGCGGGTACCAAGTGACCATCCCCGTGCGTCCCGACAACGTCGTGTCGATCGGCCAGTCCACGACCGAGATCCTGTATGCGCTGGGCCAGGCGGACCGGATGGCCGGGACCGCGCTGTGGTTCACCCCGGTGCTGCCCGCCTTTGCGGAGGATGACGCCACGGTGGACCGCATCACCGACGACACGCCCAGCTTTGAATCGGTGGTGAACCGGCGCCCCGGCTTTGTGCCGACGATGTTCGCCTGGATGATCGGGGACCAAGGGGCGGTCGGCACGCGCCGACAGTTCGCCGATCTGGGCATTCCGGCCTATGTCATGCCCACGGACTGCCAAGGCAAGGACAACAGCGTGGGCGCCGACGGCACCCGCCTTGCGCCCTTCGACATAGCGACCCTGTGGGACGGCATCGACCAGATCGCGCGGGTCATGGACGCGCAGGACGCGGGCCGGGCGCTGATCGCCGACCTGCAGGCCCGAGAGGCGGCGGTCGTGGAGCGCGCGCGGGCGATGGACCTGCCGGATGCGTCCGCGGCGGTCTGGTTCTCCTCGGCCGATCTGGCGCTGGACCCCTACATGGCGGGCGGGATGGGCGTCCCGGCCTGGATGATGGACCGCCTTGGCCTGCGCAACGTCGTGACCTCGGACGAGGAATGGCCCGCCGTGGGGTGGGAGACGATCGCCCGTGCCGACCCCTCGGTGCTGGTGATCGCGCGCATGGACCGCCGCCGCTTTCCCGCCGACGATGTCGAGGCAAAGCTGCGCTTTCTGAAAACGGACCCGGTCACGCGCCGGATGACCGCCGTACGCCGGGATCGCATCGTCATCCTGGACGCCGAGGCGCTGCATCCCGGCATCCGCATGATCGACGGGCTGGAGGCCTTGGCGGCGGGCATGGACGGGCTGTCCGAATGACCGCCGATGTCGGGGTGCCGACCGTCCGCCGCCCCTTGTCCCCGGTCTGGCTGTGGGTGTCGCTGCTGATCGTGGCGGCCCCCCTGGCCGGCACCGCCCTGGGGGAAACGCCGATCCCCCTCTCGACGGTCTGGCAGGCGCTGGCCAACCAGATGCTGGGTGCGGGCTATCCGCTGGACCCGATCGATCAGGGTATCGTCTGGGCTTATCGCCTGCCGCGCGCGCTGGTGGCGGGGGCCTGCGGAGCGGGGCTGGCGATCTCGGGGCTGGTCCTGCAGACGCTGTTGCGCAACGCACTGGCCGACCCCTATCTGCTGGGCATCTCGGCGGGGGCGTCTACGGGGGCCGTGACGGTCGCGGTGGCGGGGATCGGCGCGGGGTTCGTGCCGATGTCGGCGGGCGCTTTGCTGGGCGCGATCGCGGCCTTTGCGCTGGTGGTGGGGTTGGCGCGCCTGTCGGGTGGCGGTCCGGGGGTGCGGGGGGCCGCGCAGATCGTGCTGGCAGGCATCGCCGGGTCGCAGCTGTTCAACGCCCTGACCAGCTTCATCATCGCGCGGTCGGCCAGCGCGGAACAGGCGCGCGGCATCATGTTCTGGCTGCTGGGCAACCTGTCGGGCGTCCGGTGGAACGATGTCGGCCTGTCGCTGGCCGCCGCAGTGACCGTCCTTGGCGCGGCCGCATGGCACATCCGCGCGCTGGACGCCTTTGCCTTCGGCACGGAATCGGCGGCGTCCCTGGGTGTGCCGGTCCGGCGCGTCCAGGCCGTGCTGATCCTGGCGACCGCCATGGCCACGGCGGTCATGGTGTCGGTCACCGGTGCGATCGGCTTTGTCGGGCTGGTCGTCCCGCATGCCGCACGGTTCCTGGTGGGCACGCGCCACGCACGGCTGGTGCCGGTGTCGGCGCTGATCGGCATGGTCTTCCTGATCGCCGCGGACGTGATCGCGCGGATGCTGGTACCCGGCCAGACCCTGCCCATCGGCGTCGTGACCGCGCTGGTCGGCGCGCCGGCCTTTGCGGCGATCCTGATCCGCGGGCGGTCCGCGTCATGATGCTGACCGCGCGTGATCTGACCCGCCGCCTGCGCGGGCGCCCCCTGGTGGCCGGCGTCACCCTGGACATCCGCCCCGCAGAGATGCTGGGCCTGATCGGCCCGAACGGGTCGGGCAAGTCCACGCTGCTGCGGATGCTGGCCGGGCTGGTCCGCCCCGACGGCGGCCAGGTCACGCTGGACGGCAAGCCGCTGCGCGACATGCCCGCGCGCCAGGTCGCCCGCCACATCGCCCTGGTCGCCCAAAGCGCCGAGACGTCGGACCGCATCACGGTCCGCGACGCCGTGGCCTTGGGGCGCACCCCCTGGCTGGACGCCCTGCGGCCCTGGTCCCCGGCGGACGAGGCGCATGTGACGCAGGCGCTGGCGCGGGTCGACCTGGCACATCTGGCGGGGCGCGACTGGTCGACCCTGTCGGGGGGCGAACGCCAGCGCGCCCATATCGCCCGCGCACTGGCGCAGGCGCCACGGATCCTGCTGCTGGACGAGCCGACGAACCACCTGGACATCCGTCATCAGCTGGCGATCCTGGATCTGGTGGGCGGCCTGGGTCTGACCACGGTGATCGCCCTGCATGACCTGAACCAGGCGATGCGCTGCGACAGACTGGCGGTGATGCAGGCCGGTCGGTTGGTGGCCCTGGGCCCGTCAGACCGTATCCTGACCGCTGACCTGCTGGCGCGCGTCTTTCAGGTGCGGGCAAGCACGCTGACCGATCCGCAGGACGGCAGCCGCGTGATGCGGTTTCATCCGGTCGTCTGATGCAATGAGAGGGATTGGAGCGGGTGACGGGAATCGAACCCGTGTCTCTAGCTTGGAAGGCTAGGGTCTTACCATTACACAACACCCGCGCGGGGATCGGTATAGTCCGCCCGCGCGGCAGGTTCAAGCGGTCGCGTCACCGTCGTTGCGCAAAGAACCGCCGCAGCAGGTCGCGTGATTCAGGCGCGGCCAGGCCGTCATAGACCTCGGGGCGGTGATGGCACTGCGCGTGCCGGAACACCTGCGCGCCATGGGCGACGCCCCCCATGCGCGGGTCCGACGCCCCGTAATACAGCCGGGCGATCCGCGCGGCCGAGATGGCCGCCGCGCACATCGGGCAGGGCTCAAGCGTGACCCACAGGTCGTGACCAGGCAGGCGTTCGGACCCCAGGGCCGCGCAGGCCGCGCGGATGGCCAGGATCTCGGCATGGGCGGTCGGGTCGGACAGTTCGCGCGTGCGGTTGCCCGCGGCGGCCACCACGCGGCCCTGCGGGTCGGTCACGACGGCGCCCACCGGCACCTCTCCGCGCAGCGCGGCGTCACGGGCTTGGGACAGGGCAAGCGCCATATGGGTGGTGAAGGGGACCATGACCGTCTTGTCGCAATCCCCCGCGCGGCGCGCAAGCCGGGGAAAGAAACGCTTCCCACACGGCCCGCTTGGGCGTATGCACCCCTCTTTGCCCCGCAGCGATGCGAAGGAGACGCGCATGACCGACGATCAGATTCCCGACCGCAAGGCCCCCCAGGTCGGCCCCCGCACCGAAGCCGACCGCATCGCCAAGGTGATGGCGCGCGCCGGTGTCGCCAGCAGGCGCGAGGCCGAGCGGATGATCATCGAGGGCCGCGTCAGCGTGAACGGCAAGAAGATCGACAGTCCCGCCCTGGACGTTCTGCCCACCGACCGGATCACCGTCGACGGCAAGAAGCTGGAGGAGCCGCAGGAGACGCGGCTGTGGCTGTACTACAAGCCCCTGGGCCTGATCACGTCGGAAAACGACGAACTGGGCCGCCAGACCGTGTTCGACGCGCTGCCGCGCGACATGCCGCGGGTGATGACCGTGGGGCGTCTTGACCTGAACTCCGAGGGTCTGCTGCTGCTGACGAACGACGGAGAGCTGAAGCGGCGGCTGGAGCTGCCGGCGACGGGCTGGCTGCGCCGGTACCGGGTGCGGGTGAACGGCACGCCCTCGGACATGACCTTCGACCCGCTGCGTCGTGGCGTCACCATCGAGGGAGAGGACTTCGCCCCCATGGAGATCAAGCTGGACAGCCAGCAGGGTGCGAACGCCTGGATCAGCGTAGGCATCCGCGAGGGCAAGAACCGCGAGATCCGCCGCGCGATGGCCCATGTCGGTCTGCAGGTGAACCGCCTGATCCGCATCGGCTATGGTCCGTTCAAGCTGACCGGCATGGACAAGAACCAGGTGACCGAGGTCAAGCGCAAGGTCCTGCGCGACCAGCTGGGCGGCCTGCTGACCGGAGAGGTCGAGGACAAGCCGCGCGAGATGCGCCCCCGCGGGGCCGCCGGTGAACGCGCCGCCCGGTCCGATGGCGGCGATGCCGGCCCGCGCCGCTTCGGCCCCAAGCCGGGCTTTGACGGCAAGCCCGCCG
>NZ_VDDD01000105.1 GCF_006151785.1 Paracoccus marcusii | reverse complement strand
AACCTGCGCCAATCGGCGTAAACAACCCTTGGACTCCGGTCGCGGCTGGATGAAAGACCCGTGGCAGGTCACATCCTCAACGTCCAAATCGAGAGGAAACGGATCGGGGACCTGACGGGCGTCGGACATGGCCTGCCTTATCAAGGAAACCACGCTCAGTTTAGAGCATCTGGAGGTGCGGCGCTGACAGTTTCGCGACACTCGAACCAGGCAATCAGCAGCGTTAGGGGGTATAAAAAATCACACTTCCATTTCTTGCCACTCACACTCCTACCCATGCTCCCACTCACACTCCTACCCATGCTCCCACTCACACTCCTACCCATGCTCAATTCGTAAAGGGCAGGAACATCTTCAAACGGGTTCTGTTCTCTGCCCATGAAGAGCAAACGCACTCTCTTCATGGGGACCTTCGTTCACCTTGTTCGAAGGTCCCCTCATCATCTGGACAGTGCGTTGCTCAGACCCGCCGAACAGGACACGGATTTGTCGGGAACATTGGCACGCTGGTCCGGTTCGGAGTCATGACAGACATCCCGCCCCACCTGATCGAGCTGGCCCGAAGGCTGGAGGAGGCTTTGCACGCCGCCGCCCTGCGTCATGAAAAACAGATCGCAGATGCGGCGCACCGCAGACCCTCATGAGACAACCCCCGCGCGATCGCTCACACGGGGGTTGTTGGGCGCATAACACCTCATCCTGAAGTATGTCAGATCCAAGCTATCACTTCTGCAGATCACCCGCCTGATCCGGGCCGGCTGCGACGGCCCATGTCTCCACCCGCTCAGATCAGAATAAGTCAGCGCCTGTGTCGCATTTCAAGGTTAAGCCGCAGCAACAAACCCCGCCCCATCAGACAAAGACAAGGTCGTTTCCAAGCGCGTTTATCGTTGTATTGTGAATGATCAGGACGTCGCCGTGGCCGAAATCGAGGACAACAGCGGATCCGCTTTCCGAAGCGTAGGAACGAGGCTGCGCAAAGTTCGCAACTTCAATATCAAGAAGCTGGATCGTGTCGATATCATCCTGAAAGTCAAGAATGACATCGTGGTCAGATCCGCTCCTAAAAACAAAGGTGTCAGTGCCTGCGCCGCCCCTGATGCGGTCATTTCCGACACCGCCATCCAAGGTGTCGTTTCCAAAGCCCCCGGCGAGAATGTCGTTGCCGGCGTTGCCTTGTAGCAGGTCATGGCCATACCGACCGTAAATGGCGTCCGCCCCGTATCCGCCTCTGATCAGGTTGGCCCCGGCATTGCCGAGCAGGTGGTCATTGCCTGCCCCGCCGTGAATGTTCTCGATGTTCCGGAGGACATCGACCCCGTGACCTGTGGCCTGCGAACCGGTCACCGCTAGATCGAGCCTTACCGCCCGCGTCTCGCCCATGAACGTGACCCAATCAACTCCAACACCCCCGTCCAGGGTGTCGTTTCCAAAGCCCCCGGCGAGAATGTCATTGCCGACATTGCCTTGTAGCAGGTCATGGCCATACCGACCGTGAATGGTGTCCGCCCCGTATCCGCCTCTGATCACGTTGGCCTCAGCATTTCCCAGGAGGAAGTCGTCGCCTGCCCCGCCGTGAATGTTTTCGATGTTCCGGATGACATCGACGCCGTGACCTGTGGCCTGCGAACCGGTCACCGCTAGATCGAGCCTTGCCGCCCGGGTCTCGCCCATGAACGTGACCCAATCAACTCCAACACCCCCGTCCAGGGTGTCGTTTCCAAAACCGCCGTTGAGAGTATCATTGCCGGCGTTGCCTTGAAGCAGGTCATAACCCTGCCTACCGTGAATGGTGTCCGCCCCGTATCCGCCTCTGATCACGTTGGCCTCAGCATTTCCCAGGAGGAAGTCGTCGCCTGCCCCGCCGTGAATGTTCTCGATGTTCCGGACCACATCGACGCCATGGCCTGTGGCTTGCGGACCGGTTATCGACAGATCGAGCCTTGCCGCCCGGCTCTCGCCCATGAACGTAGCCCAATCAACTTCAACACCCCCGTCTACGGTATCATTTCCAAGACCTCCGGCAAGCGTATCATCGCCAACACCACCCTCCAGGACGTCGTTTCCGGCAAGGCCGTTGATACGGTCATCACCCTCGTTGCCTACCACTACGTTCGCATCGGCTGAGCCGATCAGGATGTCGTTGAAACGACTTCCCATCAGGTTCTCGATGCTGATCAAGGTATCACGACCTTGGGAGGCGCCGACATTTTGAGGACCTGCCATTGAGAGATTGACCAGAACATCGCCCGGGGCGCTCAGATAGTCGGCCGTATCGGTGCCGTGCCCCCCGTCTAGGGTGTCGTTTCCGGCTCCGCCCACCAACGTATCATTGCCCTGGTTGGATGATACCAGGTCACCGGAAACCCTCATGGTATCGATGTCCGAATTCCACCTCAGATCGCCCAGGAGGCCGCCCGCATAGAGGTTGGTGAAATCAATCACCATCGTTGTGTAAATGTCACCGACTGCTTCATTTCCCGAGATACTTACGATCCCTGAGTAACTTGCGATCAGGTTTCCGGCGATCTCTTCATATTCTGGAGCCAGTCTGAAAGGAAAGCCACTCAATGACCCTGGGGTAGAGCCACCGGACTGATCATCACTGTCCAGGGTCGTGTCGAATACCGAGTTGGCAGGCTGAAGATTTATTTTAAGCGATGCGAGGAGCTTTGTTGCTACCAACTCATGCCAATCAAAACCGAAGGACATATCGACGCTGGTACCGGTAGCGCCGCCGTATGTATACGCATCCAGGGCGTGCCATCTCAAATTTTCTACTGATCCGTCAGCGTATACAGCTTTGATTTGAGCGCCTTCCAAATCAACCCCTCGCGAGGCCGTGTCTTCGCGAATACCGCCGATGGTTTCGTGCGGATTATCGTCTACTTTAACGATATCGATTGAGGGCATTTATCGGCCTACTTTCTACCGTCTGAGCACGCTCTCTAAGCGCCCTTTGTGGAGGCGAAGTAGATCAAGGCCACTCCGTTATAAAAAATTAGCACTGCGCACTTTAAAATCTATTTGATGACCATGAGACTATAAATGTTTCCTGATCTATTGTTCGGGTTCGCTGTTTGTACAGTCCTCCGCGCCCATGTCACAGTTAGGGTTTGATCTGCAAGAGAGAAGCAGTCTCGTAGAGGGACATAATTACCCATCGATGCGCTTAGTTTACTCTCACTGCGCTGCTCTCTCTGAGTATCAGCCGACCGGTCACCAGCACTTTCGTCGGAGCTTGGGTGTGACCACCGTTGATGACGCCGTCGAGCAAGCTGACCGCCATTGCGCCGATCTGGCGTTTCGGGACGTGTATCGTGGACAGAGCCGGGGACAAAAGGCTGCTCATAGGCAGGTTGTCAAAGCCCACGACCGAAACGTCCTCTGGGATGCGATGCCCCAGTTCCTGCAAGGCACGCATCAGGCCGTGGGCCACAATGTCATTCACGCAGAAATAGGCGTGGGCGATACTGTCCTGCCCGGCAAGGTGACGCTTGGCCTCGGCATAGGCTCCGTCGCGCCGCGCTGACACATGCAGGATGTCCTGCTCCCCGACCGTGATGTCCAGCTGCTTACAGGCCCGCGAAAACGCCTGTTCACGCAGCCGAAAATTTGTCACGTCGGAACGGCTTCCGACGAAGCCGATCCGGTCGAGCCGGGACGCCTTGAGGTGCGACGCGACGCAGAAGACGGCTTGATCATTGTCCATGTCGACGAAATTCGCGGTCACGTGCAGGCAATAAGTGTCGATGAACACTACTGGCTGCTGACCTTGTGACAGTTTGAGGATGTCGTCCTCGGATAATTCGGTCCCCAAAATGATCTGACCTCGCCCGTCACCACCCGTGGCCAGCAGGGCCGCGATGTCCACGCCGTCATGGGCCACCACCTCAAGGTTGTAGCCCCGGCGCGTGGCCTCGTGGGACATGCCGTCGATATAGTCAGAGATGAAGTGGTTGTGGTCGCGGTTTACCGTGTCGCCATGCTTTGACACCTTGAGGAAGCGAATTGTCTGCGACGCGTCGGCCTTAGTCTTGGACGGCCTGGGAGCATAGGACAGCGCCATCGCCGCAGCCAGCACCCGATCGCGGGTGACCTGCGTGATGTCGCCCTTGCCGTTCAGAACCAGCGACGCGGTCGTGGCCGACACGCCGGCCATGTCGGCCACCTGCCGAAGGGTTGCGGGCTTTCTGACTGGTTTGTCCATGTTTTGCACGCCCCCTCCTCTGGTCGAGACCACCTTCTATACAAGACCGCCCCAAGGCCAAGGCTGCTGTGACCCCCCGTTTCGACAAACCGCGAGGGCCCTGACAAATCCGTTGCATGACTAACAACTTGCTGCTAGCGTTTTACTAAATCAAGCGAATGTTTTACTAAATCCTGGGGAGGAGAAATGGTGAAACGCGATGCGAACCTTGCGGTACTGTGCGTCCTGACCGTCGTCCTGCTGGCCCTCGGCGGGCTGGTGTCCGACGGCGCGTTCCTGTCCTTGTTCAACCTGCAGTCAATGGCGACACAGGTGCCCGAGATCGGCTTGCTGGCGATCGGCGTCATGCTGGCGATGTGCGCGGGCAACGGAGGCATCGACCTGTCGGGCATCGCGAACGCGAACATGTCCGGAGTCGCCGCGGGGATATTTGCCATTGCGACGGTCGACGCCGCCACTTCCCCCATGCTGTTCACCGTGGTCTTTGCCGTGGGATGTATGACGGTCGGCCTGATCGCGGGCATCCTGAACGGCATCATCATCTCCCGGTTCGCCATCACGCCAATCCTCGCGACCCTGGGCACGCAGATGCTGTTCACAGGCGTCGCGGTCGTGCTGTCCGACGGGCGGTCGTTGACCATCGGCTCTCCGGACCCGTTATACGAGCTGGGCAACGGGGTCTTGTTCGGGATGCCGATCAGCTTTCTGATTTTCCTGGCGATCGGAGCGGTGCTGGCTGTGGTACTGCGCCTGACGCCGTACGGGATGCGCCTGATGCTGACTGGCGCGAACCCCAAGGCGGCGGTCTACAGCGGGTTCCGCGGGGTGCGGATCATCACCACCACATATGCGATATCGGGGCTGCTGGCGGGGATCGCCGGGATCATCATCGCGGCGCGCAACGTCAACGTCAAATGGGACTATGGCACGTCGTACCTGTTGGTCGCGATCCTGATCGCGGTGATGGCGGGGGTCCGTCCGCAGGGTGGCCACGGCCGCATCGTGAACGTGATCCTGGCAGCCGTCGTGCTGCAGCTTCTGTCCAGCCTGCTGAACTTCATCGGGCTGTCCAATTTTGTTCGAGATCTGGCCTGGGGCATCCTGCTTTTGTGTTTCCTGGCCGTGGCGCGGTTCGATCTGACCGACAGGATCGCCGCGTTCGCACCTTCCCGGCACCCCCCTCGCGCCGCGGAATGATGGGAGGATGAGGGCTTTCTTCGGAGGAGACAGACAATGACGACCAAACACCGCGCGCTGACAACCGGCCTGAAGGCCGCCCTTCTTACCACCGTGATGGGGGTGGCCGGCCAAGGGGCATGGGCGCAGGACGGCAAGGCCATCACCACCGTCGTGAAGATCAGCGGCATCCCGTGGTTCGACCGGATGGAGACCGGGGTCAAGATATATGCCGAGCAGCACCCTGAGATGACGATTTCTCAGGTCGGGCCTGCCACTGCCGACTCTGCTCAGCAGTTGCAGATTGTCCAGGACTTGGTGGCGCGAGGCACCGACGCACTGGCCATCGTACCCATGGATCCGGGCGTGTTGGAGGGGCTGCTCAAGCGCGCCATCGACCGGGGGACCATCGTCGTGACGCACGAGGCCGACAACCAGGTCAACACGATGGCCAACATCGAGGCGTTTGACAACGCCGAGTACGGCACTGCGCTGAACGAGCGGCTGGCGGAATGCATGGGTCAAGAAGGCAAATGGACGACCTTCGTAGGGTCTCTGGGCAGCCGCACGCACATGCAGTGGGTCGGCGCAGGCGAGGAGAATGCCGCCCAGTATCCCGGCATGGAACTGGTCGATCCTAACAACGAGTCCTTTGACGATGCCAACGGCACTTACGAGACCGCCAAGGAGATCCTGCGCAAGCATCCGGACATCAAGGGCTTTCAGACCTCGGCCGGGAACGACGTCCTTGGCGTCGGTCGCGCGATCGAGGAGGCCGGCCTGACCGGTCAGGTCTGTCTTGTGGGCACCGGACTGCCGAACCCGTCAGCGGCCTATCTGGACAGCGGCGCCATCACGGCTATCGGGTTCTGGGACCCGCAAAAGGCCGGAATGGCAATGAACGAGGTTGCCCGCATCCTGCTGGAGGGGGGTGAGCTGGAGGACGGCATGGATCTTGGCGTCGAGGGCTATGAGGCGGTGTCCGTCACGCAGGGCGCCGGCGAAGGAAAGCTGGTTGTCGGCAACGGCATGGTGATCGTCGACAAGGACACCTACGCCGAACGCCTATTCTGATCTCGAACCATGACAAGGACCGCCCCGGCTGCAGCCAGCCTGCACCCGGGGCGGTCCGACCCCGCGACCTTGTCCCAACGGAGCCTTTTCCGATGACCGAGCCCACCCGTTCCACCCCGCCCTTCCTGCAACTTCGCGGAATCCACAAGCGGTTCGGCGGTGTGCGCGCCCTGTCCGGGGTGGACCTGACCATCGAGGCCGGAAAGGCCTATCATCTGCTAGGCGAGAACGGCTGCGGCAAAAGCACGGTCATCAAGATCATGTCGGGCGCCCATGCCCCGACCGAAGGCAGCATCCTGCTGGACGGGGAACTGGTCCCCAAGTTGTCGCCGATGGCAGCGCTGCAGGCGGGGATCGAGACGGTCTATCAGGACCTGTCGCTGTTGCCGAACCTGACCGTGGCCGAGAACGTCGCCCTTGGCGAACAGCTTGTGGCCGGGCATGGGCGGCTGCTGCGGCTGCTCGACCGGACGCGCGTTTATGCCACCGCCGCCGCCGCGCTTGGCAAGGTGGGCTTGGACCCGGTCGAGGCGCTGTTGAACAGCGTCGTGGGCGATCTGCCCCTGGCGATCCGCCAGCGCGTCGCGATTGCGCGCGCCATCGCCGCCGAGGCGCGGCTGGTGATCATGGACGAACCCACCACGTCGCTGACCCGGCACGAGGTCGAGACGCTGATTGAGGTGGTCAACCGGCTGCTGGATGCGAATGTCGCCGTGCTGTTCGTGACTCACAAGCTGGAAGAGTGCTATCGGATCGGTGGCGACGCCATCGTCTTTCGCGACGGGCTGAGCGTCGCGCAAGGCCCGATAGAGAGCTTTTCTCGCGCCAGATTGGCCGAGCTGATGACCGGGCGCGAGATCGAGGCCGTGCGGTTCCGCACCGGCGCCCCCCAGCCCGAGGTTCTGCTGACGGCAAAGGGGCTGGGCCACGGACAGGCGTTTCGCGACATCTCCTTCACCCTGCACCGCGGTGAGATCCTCGGGATAACCGGCCTGTCGGATTCTGGTCGGAACGAGCTGGCGATGGCATTGGCCGGTCACCTGTCGACCGACAGCGGCAGCCTGTTTCTGGACGGACAGCCGGTGCGCATCGGATCGCCCTCCGAGGCCATTGACCACCGCATCGGCTATGTCCCCGAGGATCGGCTGTCCGAAGGGTTGTTCATCGAGAAATCCATCTTCGAGAATGCCGTGCCGCTGATCCTGGGCCGAATCGCGGGTCACCTTGGCCTGATCGACCGCCGCAAGGGCCGCGACGCCGCCCGCGGGATAGCTGCCGGGATGAACCTGAACACCGCCGACATCGACCTGCCGGTCGGCGCGCTGTCGGGCGGCAACCAGCAGCGCGTTCTGATCGGGCGCTGGCTCAGCATCGATCCGCGGCTGCTGATCCTGCACGGGCCGACCGTGGGCGTCGACGTGGGGTCCAAGGAGACGATCTTTCGCGCGATCCAGGAAATGGCCGATCGCGGCATCGGCCTGCTGGTCGTGTCGGACGACCTGCCGGAACTGCTGCAGAACTGCGACCGCATCCTGGTGATGAATTCAGGCCGCATCATCGAGGATCTTCGCGCCATCGAGGTGGACGAGGACCGCATCTATCAATCCATGCTTGCCAGCCAGGCGGAGCTTGCAGAATGACCGTGGTGCCGCACATGATCGACAGTCCATCTACCGACCCCGAACGCGCGCCGACCGCCGGCGTCTTCGCGTTCCTGCGCGCCCATCCAGAAGCAGTCAGCCTGATCCTGCTGGTCGCGATCTGCGCATCGGTCGCCCTTATCAACCCGGCCTTCCTGCAGCCGTCATCGCTGATCGACATGGGGCGGGCCAGTGTCGTGACAGGGCTGTTCGCCTTGGGCGTGTTCACCGTGCTGGCCTCGGGCGGCATCGACGTGTCGTTTCCCGCTGTGGGGGCGGTGGCCATGTACGGGATCAGCACGCTGGTGCTGAACGTGTTCCCGGGCATGCCGATGGCGCTGATCGTCGTGCTGTGCGTCGCGACGGGCATCGTGCTGGGCATCGTGAACGGCCTTCTGGTCCATGAGCTGCGCGCGCCCGCGCTGATCGTCACCATCGGCACGCTGTACGTTTTTCGCGGGATCCTGCTGGTGTTCGTGGGAACGGTCTGGCTGATGGAGATGCCGTCGCAGATGGTCGCCTTTGGGCAATGGTCGCTGGTGGACATCACCACGCGCGGCGGCGCCACCGTCAGCCTGCCGGTCTATTTCCTAAGCTTTCCGCTGGCCGCCGTCCTCACTTGGTTCGTCTTCAACCGCACCTTGATGGGCCGCGCCATCTTTGCCGTGGGCGGCAAGGCCGATGTCGCCGCCAGGCTGGGTTACAACATCCGCGCGGTCCAAGTCTTCGCCTTTGCCTTCGCGGGCGGGCTGGCGGGCATGGCCGGGGTCATCCAGGCCTCGGCCAACCGGATGGCCAATCCGTTCGATTTTGCCGGGACGGAGATCATCGTCATCGCGGCCGTGATCCTGGGCGGGGCGCGCATCACCGGCGGCACCGGGTCGGTCCTGGGCACGGTCATCGGTGTCCTTCTGGTGACGGTCGTGAACAACGTCCTGGTCCTGGTCGGCATTCCCAGCACCTGGCAGCGCGTCGTCGTCGGCGCCTTCATCCTCTTAGCCGCCGCGTTCTTCGTCCTGCGCGACCGCAAGACCACCACCTGATACCCGGAGTAGAGCAATGAAGAAGTTCCTTAACAATCCCGAAGACTTTGTCGATGAGATGCTGGAGGGCATCTATCTTGCCCATCCCGAGGTGACGCATGTCGGTGACGACTTGCGCTGTTTCGTGCGCACCAATCCGGTGCCCGGCAAGGTCGGGCTGGTGACCGGCGGCGGTTCGGGCCACCTGCCGCTATTCCTGGGATTCGTGGGCGAGAACATGCTGGACGGCGCGGGCGTGGGCGGTGTGTTTCAATCGCCGTCATCCGAGCAGGTGCTGGACGTGACCCGTCATGTAGACCAGGGCGCGGGGGTGCTGTACCTTTACGGAAACTACAGCGGCGATCTGATGAACTTCGACATGGCCGGGGAACTGGCCGATCTGGAGGGTATCAGGACCATGACCGTGCTGGGCCGCGACGATGTCGCGTCTTCGGTCGTGGGCGAGGAACACAAGCGGCGGGGGGTCGCCGGGATCTTCTTTGCCTACAAGGCTGCCGGGGCCGCCGCCGCCGCGATGAAGCCCTTGGACGAGGTGGCACGTCTGGCCGAAAAGGCCAGCGCGCGCACTCGGACAATCGGCGTGGCCCTGTCGCCCTGCATCGTCCCCGAGGTCGGTCGGCCCAGCTTTCAGATCGGCGCGGACGAGATGGAGATCGGCATGGGCATCCACGGAGAGCCGGGCATCACCCGCAAGACACTGACACCCGCGAACGAGATGGTCGATGAGATGATGTCCCGCATCCTCGCCGAACAGAGCTATGAGACGGAAAAGGACGTCGCGGTGCTGATCAACGGGCTGGGGGCTACGCCTCTGGAGGAGCTTTACGTCATCTATCGCCGCACGGCGCAGGTGCTGGATCAGGCTGGTGCGCGGATCAGACATGTCTTCATCGGCGAGTTCGCCACGTCGATGGAGATGGCGGGTGCGTCCATATCGGTCCTGCAAATGGACGACGAACTGCAGCCGCTGATCGCGATGGGCGCGAACACGCCCTTCTTCAAGCATATCGCCCAGTGAGGGAGGGGACGATGGACAGGCTGACGGCGCATGACATTCCGCAACTTTTCGCACGCCTTTCCAAGGTGTTTGCAGACCAGAAAGAGGCTCTGATCACACTGGACGGACAGGTCGGCGACAGCGATCTTGGCCTCACCATGGCCAAAGGCTTCGCCGCCGCCGACAAAGCGGTGTCCGAACTAGGCGACGCCCCGATCGAAGCACAGCTGAAGGCAGCCGGTGCCGCAATCGCCCGCGCGGCCCCATCGACGATGGGCACCCTGATGGCCACCGGCTTTCTGCGCGGTTCGGCCTCGGCCAAGGATTGCGACGACCTGAGAACTGAACAGATGGCGCTATTCTGGCGGGCGTTTCGCGACGGCGTCGCGCAGCGGGGCCGCGCGCAGGTGGGCGACAAGACGGTCCTGGACGTGCTCGACCCGATCGCCATGAGCGTCGAGGCCGATGCCAAGGCGGGCACGGGGCTGTCGACGGCGCTGGACAACGCACATGCCGTCGCGGTCGACGCATTGGAGCGGACCAGGGACCTGGTGGCCCAGCACGGCAAGGCGGCGGCGTTTCAGGAAAAGACCCGCGGCATCCAGGATGCCGGCAGCACCGTTGCGGTCATCCTGATCCATACGATGGCGGATTTCGTCAGCCATGGCGCGGCACGGCCCGTCGGAACCTGAATTCAAGGCAAGGAGAGCGGCATGAAATACCGGATCATGGGGCGCAGCGGACTGAAGGTCTCGGCCTTGTCCATGGGCACTTTTTCGTTCGGCGGCCGGGGGCCCTTTGCCGCCATCGCCAGCCAGGGCGTGACCGAGGCCGCACGGCTGATCGATTGCTGCACCGATCACGGGGTCAACCTGATCGACACCGCAAACATGTATTCGACAGGCCTGTCAGAGGAAATCGTAGGTGAGGTGCTGGCGGACCGCAACCCGGACATCCTGATCTCCTCCAAAGCGCGGATGAGAATCGGGGACGGGCCGAACGACGAGGGCGCCAGCCGCTGGCACTTGATCCGCGAATGCGAGCGGTCGCTGAAGCGGCTGCGTCGCGATCATATCGACATCTACCACATCCACGAATGGGACGGCCAGACCCCGGTCGAGGAGACGATGGAGGCGCTGGACAGCCTGACACGGCAGGGCAAGATCCGCTATGCTGGTTGTTCAAACTATACGGGTTGGCAGATCATGAAGTCGCTGATGGCCAGCGACCGCGGCCATTTCCAGCGCTTCGTCACTCAGCAGATTCATTACACTCTGGAAGCGCGCGAGGCGGAATACGAGCTTCTGCCGCTTTCGGTGGACCAAGGCATCGGCGTCACCGTCTGGAGCCCGCTGGCGGCGGGCCTTCTCAGCGGAAAGCACACGCGGCAGCAGCCTGTGGCACCCGACAGCCGTCAGGACCGCGGATGGTCTGAACCGCCCATCCGGGATCAGGAGCGTCTGTGGCGGATCGTCGATGTCCTGAATGACATCGCCGCCGCATATGACGTCGAGGCCGCGCAGATCGCCCTGGCCTGGACGCTGACGCGACCCGCCGTTGCGTCTCTGGTTGTTGGCGGAACCTCGACCGCGCAGTTCGAGGCGAACTTTCGGGCCCTGGACCTGACTCTATCGCCAGACGACCTGGCACGTCTGAATGCGGTCAGTCGCCCACCACAAATCTATCCGCTTTGGCACCAGTCGCAGTTTGCGTCGCCCAGGTTCGGACCGGCAGACAAATCGGTCGACTTAGAAACTGGAAACCCCTGAGTCGGTACGATATCGCCAGCCAAGTCCAGATCCTATGCTGAAGATTGTTCGATCGTCAAAGCCAGAACATGACGGTTACGGCAAGAGCGATGGCGGAATGGAAGACCTTCGGGCACCCGTCGTAGCGGATGGCAATGCGGCGCCAGTCTCCAGCCTGCCAAACATGATCTCGATCCAACTGCACCTCTTTTAGCAGC
>NZ_VDDD01000104.1 GCF_006151785.1 Paracoccus marcusii | reverse complement strand
CGGCCGTGACGCGCGCGCCCAGCCCCCGGCCCGCGGCACGCGCGACACCCGCACAGCTGGACACCACGACGCCAGAACAGCGCGTGGCCGCCGCCCAGGCCCCGGCCACGGCCGAGACGCGGCTTGGCACGACCGTCGGATCGCTTGGCAACCCGTCCGAGGGTGGGTTCTGGATGAAGACGCCCCTGGTCGATGCGCCCGTGCAGGGGCGCATCGTGAACCCCGCCACGGGCAAGTCGGCGCAGGTCGAGTTGCGGCCCCTGTCGGGATCGGGCACGGGCAGCCAGGTCTCGCTGCCGGCACTGCAGCTGCTGGGCGTGCCGCTGACCGACCTGCCGACGCTGGAAGTCTACCGCTCCTGATCGCCGTCGGGGCGGGGCGCGTCGTCGGATTGCGGCGCGTCCTCGGCCAGGGGTTCAGGCTGCGGTTCGGGCGCGGCCATCGCCTCATGGGCGCTGTGCCAGACGGCGACGCGGTCCGGGTCGCGCTTTTCCAGGTTGCGCAGCCACAGCTTGGCCGCCTGACGCACGCCGCCGTGACGGTCGGACGCCAGGCGCAGCATCAGCTGCAGAACCTTTTCCCGAATCTCCAGGTCCTCGGGTTTGGGGTTGTTCATCTTGGCCCAGGGTAGCGTGGCCAGCATCACGCCCCGGCGCAGCCACGGGTTCCGGCTGCCGGCCCATGCCGTGATCTGATCCAGGCGGGTCGGATCGGCGACCACGCGACGCGCGGCGGCGGTCATCACCGCATCGTCGATCTCGGCCCCGTCAATCTGCGGCGCCCAGTCCATGATCGCGGCCCAGGCCGCGTCGTCGGGCCGCATCCGGGCCTGCACCAGCAGGCGGGCGGCGGCCAGGCGGGCCTCGTGGACGTCGCTGTCCCACAGCGCCTCGGCCAGCGCGATGCGCGCGTCCAGATCGCGTTCCGCGCGCCATTCGGCGACGACCTCCTCCAGGGCGGCGGGGGTGATGCCCAGGGTCTCTCGATCACGCTTGTGGCGTGCACTGGCGCGGGCGGCGCGTTCGGGGTCGGCCAGGTCGCGCAGCCGGTCCAGTTCCTGCATGGGATTCTCCAATCCGTGATTGGCCCCCTTCTAGGGCGCAGGGGCGCCGGCCTCAAGATGATGGTGGCAGGGGCGCGCCGGGCGGGCTAAAAGGCGCGGCAAAACCACGAGGTAGGCCCATGTCGCATTCCGCAGACCCCCGTCCGATGACCGCCCGCCGCACCGGCCCCCTGACGGGCGAGGCGCTGGTGCCGGGGGACAAGTCGATCAGCCACCGCGCCTTGATCCTGGGCGCGATGGCCGTCGGAGAGACGCGCATCACCGGTCTGCTGGAGGGCCAGGACGTGCTGGACACCGCCCGCGCCATGCAGGCGCTTGGTGCGCAGGTGACGCAGCACGGGCCGGGGGAATGGTCGGTGCATGGTGTGGGCGTGGGCGGCTTCTCCAGCCCGGCCGAGGTGATCGATTGCGGCAATTCGGGCACCGGCGTGCGTCTGATCATGGGTGCGGTCGCGACCACGCCGATCAGCGTGACCTTCACCGGCGACGCCAGCCTGTCGCGTCGTCCGATGGCGCGGGTGACGGACCCGCTGTCGCAATTCGGCACCCAGATCACCGCGCGCGAGGGCGGGCGTCTGCCCATCACCATCCAGGGCGCGGCCGATCCGGTGCCCGTCACCTATCGCACCCCCGTGGCCAGCGCCCAGATCAAGTCGGCGATCCTGCTGGCCGGGCTGAATGCGCCAGGGGACACGGTGGTGATCGAATCCGAACCGACGCGCGATCATTCCGAACGCATGCTGGCCGGGTTCGGCGCGCAGATCCGGACCGAGACCACGCCTGACGGCCACAAGATCACCCTGACCGGCCGCCCCGAACTGCGCCCGCAGCCCGTGGCCGTGCCGCGCGATCCGTCCAGTGCGGCCTTTCCGGTGGCTGCGGCGCTGATCGTGCCGGGGTCCGAAATTCGCGTGCCGGGCGTCAGCCGGAACCCGACGCGGGACGGCCTGTACGTGACCCTGCTAGAGATGGGCGCCGACATCACCTTCGAGAACCCGCGCGAGGAGGGCGGAGAGCCCGTGGCCGACCTGCTGGTGCGCCACGGCCCGCTGAAGGGCGTGACCGTCCCGGCCGATCGTGCGGCCAGCATGATCGACGAATTCCCGATCCTGTCGGTGATCGCCGCGTTCGCCGAAGGCACCACGGTGATGAACGGCGTCGCGGAACTGCGCGTCAAGGAAAGCGACCGGATCGACGCGATGGCCGTGGGCCTGCGCGCGAACGGCGTCACGGTCGAGGACACGCGCGACACCATGACCGTTCACGGCGCGGCGCAGGTGGCGGGCGGCGGCCATGCGGTGACCCATCTGGACCACCGCATTGCCATGAGCTTCCTGATCCTGGGCCTTGCGACCCAGCAGCCCGTCACCATCGACGACGCGGGGCCGATCACCACGTCCTTTCCCGACTTCGTGCCGCTGATGACCCGCTTGGGCGCGACGCTGGACTAGGCGGGATAGCCGATCCCGGCCAGGGATCGGCGGATCTCGTCCAGGATGGCGGGGTCGTCGATGGTGGCGGGCGCCTTGACCGTCTCACCGTCCGCGATCTTGGCCATGGTCGCGCGCAGGATCTTGCCCGACCGCGTCTTGGGCAGGCGGTCGACGACGCAGGCGGTCTTGAAGGCCGCGACGGGCCCGATGCGGTCGCGGACCATGCGCACCACCTCGGCCACGACCTGGGCATGCTCGGTCTCGACCCCCTTCTTCAGGCACAAAAGGCCCAGGGGTGCCTGTCCCTTCAGCGGATCGGCGACCCCGATCACCGCGCATTCCGCGACGGCAGGATGGCTGGACAGAACCTCTTCCATGCTGCCCGTGGACAGGCGGTGGCCCGCGACGTTGATGACGTCGTCGGTGCGCGCCATGATCCAGACATAGCCGTCATCGTCGACGTAACCCGCATCCCCGGTCTCATAGAAGCCGGGGAAATGCTGCAGATAGGCGCGGTTGAACCGATCCTCGGCATTCCAGAGCGTGGGCAGGGTGCCGGGCGGCAGGGGCAGCTTGATCGCGATCGCGCCCAGGGTGCCGGGTGCGACCGGGTGCCCGGCCTCGTCCAGGACCTGCACGTCGTAGCCGGGCATGGGCAGGGTCGGGCTGCCTTTTTTCACGGGCATCAGCCCCGCACCGAAGGGGTTCGCGGCGATGGGCCAGCCGGTCTCCGTCTGCCACCAGTGGTCGATCACCGGCACCTTGACCCGATCCTCGGCCCAGGTGACGGTGTCGGGGTCGGCGCGCTCGCCCGCCAGGAACAGGGCCTGCAGGCCGGACAGGTCGTACTTTCCTACCAACCTGCCGTCCGGGTCGTCGCGCTTGACCGCACGGATGGCGGTGGGCGCGGTGAAGAAGGACTTGACCTTGTGATCCGCGATCACCCGCCAGAACGTACCCGCGTCGGGGGTGCCGACGGGCTTGCCTTCGAACACCACGGTCGTCGCGCCCGCGATCAGCGGCCCATAGACGATATAGCTGTGCCCCACGACCCAGCCCACGTCGGACGCGACCCAGAACACGTCGCCCGGCCCGATGCCATAGATGTTCGGCACGCTCCACGCCAGGGCGACCAGATGCCCCGCAGTATGGCGCACGACGCCCTTTGGCTGGCCCGTCGTCCCCGAGGTGTAGAGGATATAGGCCGGGTGGTTCCCCTCGACCGGGACGCAGTCGGCAGGCTGCGCGTCCGCTACCGCCTGGCGCCAGTCCAGATCGCGGCCCGCCACCATGTCGGCCGCGCATACGGGGCGCTGGAACACGATTGTGAAGTCCGGCTTGTGGGCGGCCTCGTCGATGGCGCGGTCCATCAGCGGCTTGTAGGGGACGACGCGACCCGGCTCTAGCCCGCAGCTTGCGGCGATGATCGCGCGGGGCTTGGCGTCGTCGATGCGCACCGCCAGTTCATGCGCGGCGAACCCGCCGAAGACGACCGAATGGATAGCCCCGATCCGGGCGCACGCCAGCATCGCCTGCAGCGCCTCGGGGATCATCGGCATGTAGATGATGACCCGGTCGCCCTTGCCGATGCCGCGCGCGGCCAGCACACCCGCCAGCCGGGCCACCTGGTCCTGCAGCTGGGCATAGGTCAGGCGACTGACGCTGCCGGTCATCGGGCTGTCGTGGATCACCGCCAGGCGGTCGCCGTGACCGCCCGCGACATGGCGGTCGATGGCGTTCCAGCAGGTGTTCACCATGCCGTCGGCGAACCATTCCCCGGCGGGGCCCTGGTCGAAATGCGCGCGGCTTGGGGGCTGGGTCCAGTCGATGGCATCGGCGGCCTGCATCCAGAACGCCTCGGGATCGGCCTTCCAGCGCGCGTAGAGATCTTGATAGGACATGGACTCCCCTCCCTGAACCTGGGTTTTGTTACGCAGGAAGGGGGGCGTCGCGCAACCTTGTTAGCGGCGTGACCATGCGCTGATTAGCAGAAATCCGGCGATCGTGTTTGCAAACAGAACGGCGCAGCAAATCCTCCTTTGCCGCGCCGCAGTATTTGCAAAAATGTCGCCGAATCAGCCGTAATGCGTGACCGGAGTGCCGGCCAGCACAGACATGTTCAGCAGGCCGCGCGTGGTGATCGAGGGTGTCACGATATGGGCGCGGTTGCCCATGCCCATCAGGATCGGCCCGACCTCCAGGCCGCCCGCGCGCATCTTCAGCGCGTTGCGGACGCCCGATGCGGCGTCGGTGCCCGCAAAGACCAGCACGTTCGCCACACCCTGCAGCCGCGAGGTCGGGAAGATGCGTTCGCGCAGCTCGGGGTCCAGCGCCGCGTCCACATGCATCTCGCCGTCATACATGAAGTCGGGCTCGCGTGCGTCCAGCAGCGCCAGGGCGTCGCGCATCTTGCGGCCGGAATAGCTGTCGGTGTTGCCGAACTGCGAATGGCTGCACAGGGCGATCTTGGGCGTCAGGCCAAACCGGCGGACGTGACGCGCGGCGCCCATCACCGTCTCCATGACCTGCTGGGGCGTGGGGTCGTTGTGGCACTGGGTGTCCGCGATGAACAGCGGCCCGTCTTCCAGGATGATCATCGACAGTGCGCCGACCGGGTGCAGCCCGTCGCGGGCGAGGATCTGGCGCACGTATTGCAGGTGCCAGCTGTACTGTCCGAACGTGCCGCAGATCAGGCTGTCGGCCTCGGCCCGGTGCACCATGACGGCGCCGATGGCGGTGGTGTTGGTGCGCATGATCGCGCGGGCGATGTCGGGGCTGACCCCGCGCCGCGCCATGATGCCGTGATACGTTTCCCAATAGTCGCGATAGCGGGGGTCGTTCTCGGGGTTCACGATCTCGAAGTCGACATCCGGACGGATCGGCAGGCCCGCGCGTTCGGCGCGGGTGGCGATCACGTCGGGGCGGCCGATCAGGATCGGGACATCGGTCGTCTCCTCCAGCATGGCATTGGCGGCGCGCAGGACACGTTCGTCCTCGCCCTCGGCAAAGACGATGCGGCGCGTGGCGGTGGCCGCGGCCTCGAAGACCGGGCGCATGATCAGCGCCGATCGGAAGACCGATCCGTCCAGCTTCTGCTTGTAGGCGGCCATGTCGTCCAGGGGCCGGGTCGCAACGCCCGTCTCCATCGCGGCGCGGGCCACGGCGGATGACACGACGCCCATCAGGCGCGGATCGAAGGGTTTGGGGATCAGATAGTCGGCGCCGAAGGTCAGCGTCTCGCCGCGATAGGCCGCGGCGGCCTCGGCCGCGGTGGTCGCGCGGGCCAGGGCGGCGATGCCCTCGATGCAGGCGATCTTCATCTCGTCGTTGATGGTGGTCGCGCCGACGTCCAGCGCGCCGCGGAAGATGAAGGGGAAGCACAGGACGTTGTTGACCTGGTTCGGGAAATCGCTGCGCCCGGTGGCGATGATCGCGTCGGGGGCAACGGCGCGGGCCGCGTCGGGGTCGATTTCCGGGTTCGGGTTCGCCAGCGCGAAGATGATCGGGCGCGGGGCCATGCGGCCGACCATCTCGGGCGTCAGAACGCCCGGACCGGACAGGCCCAGGAACAGGTCGGCGCCGTCGATCACCTCGGTCAGGCTGCGCTTGTCCGAGGCTTGGGCATAGGCGGCCTTCTGCGGGTTCATGTCGATGTCGCGGCTCTCATGGACCAGCCCGTGGATGTCGCACAGCCAGACGTTCTCGCGCTTGACGCCCAGTTTCAGCAGCATGTTCAGGCAGGCGATGCCCGCCGCCCCGCCGCCGGTCGAGACGATCTTGATGTCCTCGAACCGCTTGCCGGCGATGCGCAGCGCATTGGTCGCGGCCGCGCCCACCACGATGGCGGTGCCGTGCTGGTCGTCGTGAAAGACCGGGATGTTCATCCGCTCGCGGCAGATCTGTTCGACGATGAAGCAGTCGGGGGCCTTGATGTCCTCAAGGTTCACCGCGCCGAAGGTCGGCTCCAGCGCGCAGACGATCTCGGCCAGCTTGACCGGATCGGGCTCGTTCACCTCGATGTCGAAGCAGTCGATGTTGGCGAATTTCTTGAACAGGACCGCCTTGCCCTCCATCACCGGCTTGGAGGCCAGCGCGCCGATGTTGCCCAGGCCCAGGACGGCCGTGCCGTTCGAGATGACGGCCACCAGGTTGCCCTTGGTGGTATAGCGTGCGGCGGTTGCGGGATCGGCCTTGATCTCCAGGCAGGCTTCGGCGACGCCGGGGGAATAGGCGCGGGCCAGGTCGCGGCCATTGGCCATCGGCTTGGTCGCGCGGATCTCCAGTTTGCCCGGTCGCGGGAACTCGTGATAATCCAGCGCGGCCTGTCTTGCGCTGTCCTGCCTGCGGTCTTCCATCTTTCGCCCCTCCGGTTTCGGAATTGGTTTACCGTTAAACCATTCTGACGTCGGGGAACAGCGGGGTTCTGCGCGCCCGCGCGCGTCTTGCACAACCCCGCCCGCGGGCGCAGATTGGCGGCCAGATCGAACGGGGTGAACCATGACGACGTCATTGCTGGATGCGGCGCGCGACGTGCGCGAACGGGCCTATGTGCCCTATTCGAAATTCAAGGTCGGCGCGGCCATCCGCGGCGCGTCGGGCACCGTCTATCGCGGCTGCAACGTCGAGAACGTGGCCTATCCCGAAGGCACCTGCGCCGAGGCCGGGGCCATCGCCGCGATGGTCGCCGCCGGAGAGACGGAGTTGATCGAGGTCGCCGTCATCGCCGACAGCCCGACCCCCGTGCCGCCCTGCGGCGGCTGCCGCCAGAAACTGGCTGAATTCGCATCCGCAGAGGTGTCGGTCCTGCTGGCCACGACCGACGGCGCGCAGATGCACACGACCGTGGGCGACCTGCTGCCCGGCCGGTTCGACGCGGGCCACATGGCGCGCACATGACGGATCCGCGTCCTGTCATATCGGCGATCCGCGACGGGCGGGGCCTGGACGGGCCGGGCGCGGCGCTGATCGCGCAGGGGCTGGCCGACGGGTCGGTCAGCGACGTGCAGGCGGGTGCCTTTGCGATGGCGGTACTGACCAAGGGCGTCGGACCTGCGGGCCGCGTGGCGCTGACGCGCGCCATGCGCGATTCGGGGCATGTCCTGCAATGGGACCTGTCGGGCCCGGTGGTGGACAAGCATTCGACCGGCGGCATCGGCGATACGGTGTCGCTGGTGCTGGCGCCGCTTCTGGCCGCGCGCGGGGTGTTCGTGCCGATGATCTCGGGTCGCGGCCTGGGCCATACGGGTGGCACGCTGGACAAGCTGGAGGCGATCCCCGGCTATCTGTGCGACCAGCCGGAGGATGACTTCCGCCGCATCGTGCGCACCGTCGGCTGCGCGATCGTCGCGGCCACGGGCGACGTGGCCCCTGCGGACCGTCGCCTGTACGCGATCCGTGACGAATCGGGGACGGTGGAATCGATCGACCTGATCACCGCATCGATCCTGTCGAAGAAGCTGGCGGCGGGGCTGGATGCGCTGGTCCTGGACGTCAAGGCGGGGTCGGGCGCCATCCTGAAGAAGGCCGACAGCGCCGGCCGGCTGGCCCAGGCCCTGGTCGAGACCGCGAACGGGGCGGGCTGCCGCACCTCTGCTTTCATCACCGACATGGATCAGCCGCTGGCCCGCAGCGCCGGCAATGCGCTGGAGGTGGCAGAGGCGATCCGCGCCCTGCGGGGCGAGGCCGGGGCGCTGCGCGACCTGACGCTGGCGCTGGCGGCGGAATGCCTGACGCTGGCGGGACGGTCCGCGGACGGTCTGGCCGACACGCTGGACAGCGGTGCCGCAGCCGAGGTGTTCGGCCGCATGGTCGCGGCCCAGGGCGGACCGCGCGACCTGCTGGACCGCCCCGAGGCGCATCTGGCCCGCGCGCCGCTGATCCTGTCCATTCCCGCGCCAGACGCGGGGCGCGTGGGGCGCATCGACGTGACCGCGCTTGGCCACGCGGTCCTGGCGCTTGGCGGTGGACGCGTGCGCGCGGCCGAGGCGATCGACCACCGCGTGGGCCTGGACCGCCTGGCCAAGCTGGGAGAGGAGGTCGGCCCCGACCGCCCCCTGGGCATGGTCCACGCCGCCGACGACACGGCGGCACAGGTAGCCATCGCCGCCGTGCAGGCCGCCTATGTCCTGGGCGACGGCCAGCCCGGCCCACTGATCCGCGACCGGATCGGCGCATGAGCCGGGCGTTCCTGATCGTCATGGACAGCGTGGGCATCGGCGGCGCGCCCGATGCCCACGCCTTCTTCAACGACGGTCGCCCCGATACCGGTACGAACACCGTCGGGCATATCGCGCAGGCGCGTCCGCTGCGGATGCCGGTGCTGGACGGGCTGGGGCTTGGGGCGGCGGTGCGGCTGGCCTCGGGCGCGGATGCACCGGGTCTGGGCGCCGAACCCCGCGGCCTGTGGGGCGCGGCATCAGAGGTGTCGCACGGCAAGGACACCCCCTCCGGCCACTGGGAGATCGCGGGCGTCCCCGTGCCGTGGGATTGGACTTATTTCCCCGACGCCGACCCCGCCTTTCCTGCCGACGTGACCGCGCGGATCTGCCAGCTGGCAGGGACCGACGGCATCCTGGGCAATTGCCACGCATCTGGCACGCAGGTCATCGACGACTTCGGCGCCCGGCATCTGCAGACCGGCTGGCCGATCTGCTATACCTCGGCCGACAGCGTGCTGCAGATCGCGGCGCATGAGGAGGCGTTCGGCCTGGACCGCCTGATCGCGCTGTGCCGCGACCTGTCACCGATACTGCACGCGATGCGCGTGGGCCGGGTCATCGCGCGCCCCTTTGTCGGCCAGCCCGGCGCGTTCCGTCGCACCGGCAACCGCCGCGATTTCGCGATCGCGCCGCCGGGCGACACCATCCTGGACATCGCGCAGGGTGCGGGGCGGGTCACCCATGCCATCGGCAAGATCGGCGACATCTTCAGCCATCGCGGCATCACCCGCCTGCACAAGGGCGCCGATGACGCGGCCCTGGCCGAACACCTGGTCCGGCTTGGCACCCAGGCCGAACCCGGCAGCCTGACATTCGCGAACTTCGTCGAATTCGACACCAATTTCGGCCACAGGCGGGACATTCCCGGCTATGCCACGCAACTGGAATGGTTCGACGGTGTCGCGGGCCGGTTCCTGGCGACGCTGTCGCCCGGCGATCTGGCGATCTTCACCGCCGATCACGGCAATGACCCGTCCTGGTCCGGCACCGATCACACCCGCGAGCGCGCCCCCGTGCTGGGCTGGGGCGCGGGCGTGCGCGGCGTGGGGCAGGTGGGTTTTGCGGATATCGGCGCCTCGATCGTTGCGCATCTGGGGCTGCCCGCCCCCCGACACGGGACATCATTCCTATGAAGAAGATCGAACTGCACCTGCATCTGGAGGGCGCCGCGCCACCCGATTTCATCCGCGGTCTGGCCAAGGAAAAACGCGCCGACCTGTCCGGCGTCTTCGACGAGCGCGGGCATTACGCCTATGACGACTTTCCGGGCTTCCTGCGCTGCTACGAGGCCGCGACCAGCGTCATCAACGGCCCGCGCGACTACGCCCGCCTGCTGGCCGAGGTGCTGGACCGCTGCGCCGAGGAGGGCGTGGTCTATGCGGAACTGTTCGTCTCGCCGGAGTTCTGCGGCGGTGCGGACCTGTCGGCCTGGCGCGATCATCTGGCCGCGATGACCGAGGTCGCGGACCGCGCCCGGGCGGATGGCATCGACAGCCGCGGCATCGTCACCGCGATTCGTCACTTCGGCGCGGATCGTGCGCGCAAAACCGCGCGCTGTGCTGCCGAGACCGCGGGCGGCTGGATCACCGGCTTTGGCATGGGCGGGGCCGAACAGGTCGGCCGGGCCACCGATTACGCCTGGAGCTTTGACTGCGCGGCAGAGGCCGGGTTGGGCCTGACCTGCCATGCAGGCGAATGGGGCGGCCCCGACAGCGTCCGGCAGGCGCTGGACCTGGGCTGCACCCGCATCGGGCATGGCGTGCAGGCGATCGACGACCCTGCGCTGGTGCGCGACCTGGTCGAGCGCGGCGTGACGCTGGAGGTGTGTCCGGGATCGAACATCGCGCTTGGGGTCTATCCGTCCTGGGGCGCCCATCCCATCGCGCGGCTGGCCGATACCGGGGTTCGGGTCACCGTGTCCACCGACGATCCGCCGTTCTTCCACACGACGATGCGCCATGAATACGATCGGCTTGCGTCGACCTTTGGCTGGGGCGATACCGAGTTCCGACAGATCAACCAGTGGGCTGCCGACGCCGCGTTCTGCGATGCGTCCACCCGCGACTGCCTGAAAAAGGAATTCGCCTGATGCAACACCTGACCGTCGTCGACCACCCGCTGGTTCAGCACAAGCTGTCGATCATGCGCCAAAAAGAGGTGTCCACCGCCGGTTTCCGCCGCCTTCTGCGCGAGATCAGCCTGCTTCTGGCCTATGAGGTCACGCGAGAGCTGGAGCTGACCACCATGCACATCGAGACGCCCATGTGCGAGATGGAGGCCCCAACGCTGGAGGGCAAGAAGCTGGCCCTGATCTCGATCCTGCGGGCCGGAAATGGGCTGATGGACGGCATCCTGGAGCTGATCCCCGGCGCGCGCGTGGGCTTTGTCGGCCTCTATCGCGACCCCGAGACGCTGAAGCCGGTCGAATACTACTGCAAGGTGCCGCGCGAACTGGACGCGCGGATGACCATCGTGGTGGACCCGATGCTGGCCACGGGCAATTCGTCGGTCGCGGCCATCGACATGCTGAAAGAGCGCGGCGCCAAGAACATGCGCTTCCTGTGCCTGTTGGCTGCGCCCGAAGGCGTCGAACGCATGCGCGAGGCGCATCCGGACGTGCCGATCTTCACGGCGGCGCTGGACGAACGACTGGACGATCACGGCTATATCGTCCCGGGTCTGGGCGATGCCGGCGACCGGATGTTCGGCACGAAATAAGGCCGCCCGTTAACCGCCGTTTCACGGTTCTGCGCTAGGTCTGGGGCAGGACAACGGAATGGATGGCAGATGATCGGGCACTTGCGGGTCTTGGCGATGCTTTTGCTGGGCGGGGCGGCGCAGGCCGCTCCGACGCCACCGCCCCCCGCCGATTTCGCGGGGACGCAGTATATAGACGGCAACGGCTGCGTCTTCACCCGCAGCGGCACCGACTGGACCGCGCGCCAGGATGGGCAAGGGCAGGCGCTGTGCGGCTTTCCCCCCAGTCTGGACGTCCGGCGCACGGACCCGCTGACCGAACGGGCGCTGCCACTGACCCAGGCACCGCCGCCCGATGTCGAAACCATGCTGCTGGAACAGCTGTCGCGCGACCTGCGCCCCGGCGAATGGACCGCGGACCCGGCCCCGGCCGAAACCCGCGCGGAACCGGCCGCGTCGCGGGTGCCCGATCCGATCCACACCGCGCTGCAGGATGCCCTGACCATGGCGCCGACGCTGCGCGAGGCCACCGGCCTTTCGGGCAGCCCGGAGCTGTGCGCGCGCCTTGGCTACAAGCCGGACCCGTCGGCATCCGCGCAGGGCTCTACCTTGGGGCTGTGTCCCGGCATGCGCGCGGCCACCGCGACGGCGTCGTTGACCACGGGAGTGACCGCGGCACCGCCACGGCCAGACCCGGCAGCCGTCAGGACGGCCCCGGCGGCGCGGCCGACGGTTGCCGCGACCCCG
>NZ_VDDD01000103.1 GCF_006151785.1 Paracoccus marcusii | reverse complement strand
GGCGCCCGCCGCGGCCACTGCGCCCGCCTCGGCCGCGGCCAGCGCCGATCCGGCCAGCCTGCCCGGCGCCGTGACATCGCCCATGGTGGGCACCGCCTATCTGTCGGCTGAACCCGGCGCCGCGGCCTTCGTCACCGTCGGTCAGACCGTGGCCGAGGGCGACACGCTGATGATCGTCGAGGCCATGAAGACGATGAACCACATCCCCGCGCCCCGCGCGGGCACGGTGCGTCGCATCCTGGTCGATGACGGCAATCCGGTCGAATTCGGCACCCCCCTGATGATCGTCGAGTAAGCCCATGTTCGACAAGATCCTCATCGCCAACCGGGGCGAGATCGCGCTGCGCGTGATCCGCGCCTGCCGCGAGATGGGCATCGCATCGGTCGCGGTCCATTCGACCGCCGACGCCGATGCGATGCATGTCCGCATGGCAGACGAATCGGTCTGCATCGGTCCGCCGTCCTCGGCGCAGTCCTATCTGTCGATGCCAGCCCTGATTTCGGCTTGCGAGATCACGGGTGCGCAGGCGATCCACCCGGGCTACGGCTTCCTGTCCGAGAATGCGGGTTTCGTGCAGATGCTGGAAGATCACGGCATCACCTTCATCGGTCCGCGTGCCGAACACATCCGCATCATGGGCGACAAGATCACCGCCAAGGACACGATGAAGGCGCTTGGCGTCCCCTGCGTGCCCGGCAGCGACGGTGGCGTGAACGACGTGGAACAGGCCAAGGCGGTCGCTGCCCAGATCGGCTATCCGGTCATCATCAAGGCCACGGCGGGCGGCGGCGGTCGCGGCATGAAGGTCGCCGAGAACGAGGCGGGCCTTGAGGTCGCCTTCCGCACCGCGCGGTCCGAGGCCAAGGCAGCCTTCGGCAACCCCGACGTCTATCTGGAGAAATACCTCCAGCGTCCACGCCACATCGAGATCCAGGTCTTCGGTGACGGCAAGGGCCGCGCCGTGCATCTGGGCGAACGCGACTGCTCGCTGCAGCGCCGCCACCAGAAGGTGCTGGAGGAGGCCCCCGGCCCCGCCATCACCGCCGAACAGCGCGCCCGGATCGGAAAGGTCTGCGCCGATGCCGTCGCCAAGATCGGCTATTCCGGCGCCGGCACGATCGAATTCCTGTTCGAGGACGGAGAGTTCTACTTCATCGAGATGAACACCCGCCTGCAGGTGGAACATCCGGTGACCGAGGCGATCTTCGGGGTCGACCTGGTGCGCCAGCAGATCCGCGTCGCCGCCGGCCTGCCGATGGAGTTCCACCAGGAGGACCTTGTGATCAACGGCCATTCGATCGAGGTGCGGATCAACGCCGAGAAGGTGCCCAGCTTCTCTCCCTGCCCCGGCAAGATCACCCAGTATCACGCCCCTGGCGGTCTGGGCGTGCGGATGGATTCGGCGCTGTATCAGGGCTATTCGATCCCGCCCTATTACGACAGCCTGATCGGCAAGCTGATCGTTCACGGTCGGGACCGGGACGAGGCGCTGGCCCGTCTGTCGCGCGCCTTGGGCGAACTGATCGTGGACGGGGTCGACACGACCGTGCCGCTGTTCCGCGATCTGCTGGCGGAACCGGACATCCAGTCGGGGAACTACTCGATCCACTGGCTGGAACGCTGGCTGGCCCGGCACTACGCGTAAGGGCCCGATGCTGACGCCTGCGCAGTTGCTGACCGGTTATGCGCGCGGCGTCTTTCCGATGGCCGAAAGCGCGGATGACGACCGCCTGTACTGGTTCGACCCCCCGATGCGGGGGGTCCTGCCGGTGGGGGGCGTCCATGTCGCGCGCTCTCTGCGGCGAGACCTGCGGCGTGGTGGATGGTCCGCGCATCTGGACGGCGATTTCGCAACCGTGGTCGCCGCCTGTGCCGACCGCGAAACGACGTGGATCAACGCTCCGCTGGCGGACCTGTACCAGGCGCTGCACGGCGCGGGCCATGCGCACGCCATCGAGATCCGCCATGACGGGGCCTTCGCGGGCGGTCTGTTCGGCGTGACCCTTGGGGGGGCGTTCTTCGGCGAATCCATGGTTTCGGCCCGCGAGAACGGATCGCGGATGGCGCTGTGGTGGCTGTCGACGCACCTGAAGCGATGCGGCTTCACCTTGTTCGACACGCAGTTCCTGACGCCGCATCTGGCCCGGATGGGTGGGATCGAAATTCCGCGCAAGACCTATCACACGCGGCTGACCGCGGCTCTCCGCCGCAAGGCCGACATCCGTGCGGCGCCACTGCTCTCAGCAGAGATGCTGGCCGCTCAGCCCTGACAGGACATGACCCAGACATCGTAGCGCGCGTCATCCAGCGCCGACAGCGCGGGCGAGCTGGCGATCATCCAGCCGCTAAAGACCGTCGCGTTCTGCCGCAGGTCGGTGATGGTCAGCTGCGCGAAGGCGTCAGAGCTGGGATCGCCTGCAGGATAGCGGCATTCGCCCAGCCTAATCTCCAACCGCCCGTAACGGACGGCCTGACCGATCTGAAGCGGCAGGTCCGTCGTCCGCCCCGACACCTTGTCCAGACCCCGCAGCATCGCGCCCTGTGCGCGCACGGTGTCCTGCGCGGCCAAGGGTGTTGCCATCAGCATCAGGCAAAGCGCGGCGCGAATCATGGCACGGACTCATCGGCCGATTGGCTGTCGACGAATTTCAGCATCAGCTGCAGCAAACTGACCGCACCCTGCACATCCTCGATCTCGTCCCCGGGGGCAAGATTGTCCATCGCGCCGCCGGGCTGCAGCTGAATGTACGCGCCGCCCAGAAGGCCGTCGGACTGAATGAGCGCGGCGCTGTCCGTAGGCAGCACAATGTCGGCTGGGATCGTCATGACCGCATCGGCCAGATAGGTCTGCGGGTTCAACCGAACCTCACTGACGCGGCCGATACGAACACCGGCCAAACGGACCTCTGTCCCGACCGCGACCCCGTCGACATCCGGAAAAGATGCGATCAGCGGATAACCCGATCCGCCGCCCCACTGCCCCTGCGCCGCCCAAGCAAGAAAACCCGCGGCGACCGCAAGGACGACGCCACCCGCGATCAGTTCGGCACGCGCCTCGGTCCCATGGGCGATGTCGGCGGACATGCTATTCCGGGCGCCACGCGTCATAATCACTGCGCACCGCAGGTGCCGCGCGATACAGCGACCCGGCCGGCACATAGGCGCCCGGCGTGCCGGTCAGGTTGGCCTGGTGCGGCTGTTCCCACGCCTTGCGCGGGACGGCCAGTTCGGTCGGCGCCTCGTTCCAGGTGTGGTGCAGCCAGCCGTGCCATTCGGGCGAAATCTGACTGGCCTCGGATTCGGATTTATAGATGACCCAACGGCGCTTGCCGTCCTTGGTCTTGTAGAAGATGTTTCCGGCCGCGTCCTCGCCGACCTTCACGCCGTTGCGCCAGGTCCAGAACTGAGTGTTCAGCGTCTGGCTGTTCCACCAGGTCAGAAAGCGCAGCAGGAACGACATCGGCAGGACCCTCAACGATCAGTTTTGCCCTTGGGATATGCCCCAGTTTCCGCGCAAGGTCCAGCCTTGCGCGGATGCCCCGATTACCCGGCCGAGGCGGTTTCCTTCTTGGGATCGACATGGATCAGCAGGGGCTTGGCGGTGGGGTTGTCCACGGCCTCGTCGTTGACCACGACCTCCTGAACGCTGTCCAGTCCGGGCAGTTCGAACATGGTGTCCAGCAGGATCTCCTCCATGATCGACCGCAGGCCGCGGGCACCGGTCTTGCGCTTGATCGCGCGCTTGGCGATGGCGGTCAACGCGTCGTCGGTGAAGGTCAGCTGAACGCCCTCCAGGTCGAACAAGCGCTGGTACTGCTTGACCAAGGCGTTCTTCGGCTTGGTCAGGATGATGATCAGCGCCTCTTCGTCCAGGTCGGTCAGGGTCGCGATGACCGGCAGACGGCCGACGAATTCCGGGATCAGGCCGAACTTCAGCAGATCCTCGGGCTCCAGTTCCTTGAACAGCTCGCCGACGCCCTGATCGCCCGTCTCCTTGACCGAAGCGCCAAAGCCCATCGCCGTGCCCTTGTTGCGCTGCGCGATGATGCGGTCCAGACCGGCAAAGGCGCCGCCGCAGATGAACAGGATGTTGGTCGTGTCGACCTGCAGGAACTCCTGCTGGGGATGCTTGCGCCCGCCCTGCGGGGGAACCGAGGCGACCGTACCCTCCATGATCTTCAGCAAGGCCTGCTGCACGCCCTCGCCGGACACGTCACGGGTGATGGACGGGTTGTCCGACTTGCGGGTGATCTTGTCGACCTCGTCGATATAGACGATGCCGCGCTGTGCCCGTTCGACGTTGTATTCGGACGACTGCAGCAGCTTCAGGATGATGTTCTCGACATCCTCACCGACATATCCCGCCTCGGTCAGCGTGGTCGCGTCCGCCATCGTGAAGGGCACGTCCAGAATGCGCGCCAAGGTCTGCGCCAGCAGCGTCTTGCCGCAGCCGGTCGGCCCGATCAGCAGGATGTTCGACTTGGCCAGCTCGATGTCGGTCTTGGAGCCGTGGTTCAGACGCTTATAATGGTTGTGCACGGCCACGGACAGCACGCGCTTGGCATGCTCCTGCCCGATGACGTAATCATCCAGCACACCGCAGATTTCCCGCGGGGTGGGCACGCCGTCGCCGGACTTCAGACCGCTGGTCTTGGTCTCTTCGCGGATGATGTCCATGCACAGTTCGACGCATTCGTCGCAGATGAACACGGTCGGTCCCGCAATCAGCTTGCGGACCTCGTGCTGGCTCTTGCCGCAGAAGCTGCAATAGAGCGTGTTCTTGCTGTCGCTGCCGGACTGGTTCGCCATCGTCCATTTCCTTGACTGCCGTCCCGCAAGGACGCGGGGCGGGCGACGGCGGGATCGGGTTTCCGCGCGCCGCATCTTCGGGTTTCCGCGGCTGATCGGCCGCCGCGGGTCATTCACGCCATGTTACGGGCCAGTCCGGCCCGTCACAATCCCCATCAAAGCTATTTCTTCTCCGGGACGGCCTTGCCGCGCGGGGCCACGACCTCGTCGATCAGGCCCCAGTCCTTTGCCTCGTCCGCGGTCATGAAACGATCGCGCTCCAGCGCCTCCTCGACCTCGGTCAGGGATTTGCCGGTGTGATGGACATAGATCTCGTTCAGGCGACGCTTCAGCTTTTCGGTTTCGCGCGCGTGGATCAGGATGTCGGTGGCCTGGCCCTGGTATCCGCCCGATGGCTGGTGGACCATCACCCGGCTGTTCGGCAGCGAATAGCGCAGACCCGGCTCTCCGGCCGCCAGAAGCAGCGAACCCATGCTGGCCGCCTGCCCCACCACCAGCGTCGAAACGCGCGGCTTGATGTACTGCATGGTGTCATAGATCGACAGTCCCGAGGTCACGACACCGCCGGGGCTGTTGATATACATGCTGATATCCTTGGACGGGTTCTCCGCCTCGAGGAACAGCAACTGCGCGCAGATCAGCGTCGACATCCCGTCATGGACGGGACCCGACACGAAGATGATGCGCTCCTTCAGCAGACGCGAGAAGATGTCATAGGCCCGTTCCCCGCGCGAGGTCTGTTCGACCACCATCGGCACCAGGGTGTTCATGTAGAATTCTGCCGGATCGCTCATCTTCTGTCCTTGCCTGTTCGCCCCTGTCCCCGCGATTCGACCGGGCACTTGTCCCTGTCTTACCCGCGAAGTGTTGACAGAGTCTTAGTAACGGGCAAGGACAGCCGCAAGGGATGGAACGCAAATCGCCCCCGGCGGGCGGACAGGAGGCAGCCGTGAAGCTGATCGTGGGGCTGGGCAATCCCGGCGCGAAATATGCGGCCAATCGTCACAACATCGGGTTCCTGGCCTTGGACCGGATCGCCGCGGACCACGATTTTACGCCGTGGCGCGCCCGGTTTCAGGGCATGGCCGCCGATGGCCGCCTTGGCGACATGCGCGTCACGCTGCTGAAACCGCAGACCTTCATGAACCTGTCCGGCCAGTCCGTCGGAGAGGCCGCGCGCTATTTGAAGCTGACGCCCGCCGACGTCATCGTGCTGCATGACGAACTGGACCTGGCGCCCGGCAAGTGCCGCGTCAAGCAGGGCGGCGGGCATGCAGGCCACAACGGGCTGCGCTCGATCCACCAGCATATCGGCGCGGAATACGGACGGGTGCGGCTTGGCATCGGGCATCCGGGGCACAAGGACAAGGTCGCGTCCTATGTTCTGTCTGACTTTGCCAAGGCAGAGCAGGACTGGCTGGACGACCTGTTGCGCGGCATCTCGGACGGCGCCCCGGCGCTGGCGGCCGGCGATGGCGGCCGGTTCCAGAACGCGGTGGCGAACCGCACCGCACCGGCACGCAACAGCGGGACCGAGGCCCCGGCCCCGAAACCCGCACCTCCACCGGCACCGAAACCGGACCCCGCGCCCCAGCCCGTCACCCTGACCGACCGCCTGCGCGCGCTGAGCGACCGGTTCAAGTGACGGTCGCCGCGGCCTTTGCCCATCAGGCCCGCGCCTGTGCCGCGCTTGGCTCACCGCTGACGGCACAACTGTGTCGGACCCTGCCCCGGGTTCTGGCCGACGGACCGGTCGCGGACCGCGTGCTGGGCTGGACGGGCGATCCGTCCACTGCGGCGGATTCGCTGCCCCTGCGCCTGTGCGGGGCGCTGCATGCGCTGGTGTTGACCGGGCAGGCCCCTGACCTTGCACGCGCTTATGACGGCGGCGTTGTGGACCCAACCCTGCTGCGCCGCGTGCTGGACGATCATGCGGAAACCATTCTGTCATGGCTGGACAGCCCCCCGCAGACGAACGAGGTCGCCCGGTCCGCGGCCCTGATCGGCGCGGCACGGTTCCTCAGCGCGCTGTCACCCCTGCCGCTGCGGCTGCTGGATCTGGGGGCGTCGGCCGGATTGAACCTGAATTTCGACCGCTATCACCTGGGTGCGGGGGAAACCGGCGTGGTGCTGACACCCGAATGGCGGGGCGCGATGCCGCAGGGGTCGGTGACGGTTGCCAGCCGTCGCGGGGTCGACCTGAACCCGCTGGACCCGGATCGTGACGGGCTGCGGCTGATGGCCTATTGCTGGGCCGATCAGCATGACCGCATGGCGCGCCTGCGGGCGGCGCTGGACCTGGCCCGGCGCGACCCGCCGCAGGTCGACCGTGGCGATGCGGGCGCCTGGCTGGCCGACCGCTTGGCCAAGCCGGTCCCGGACCGGCTGACGCTGGTCTATCACACCGTCGCGGCCCAGTATTTTCCGCCCACGACGGCGCAGGCCTGCTCCGACGCACTGTCCCACGCAGGCCGGACCGCGACCTCGTCGGCCCCCGTGGCCCATCTGCGGATGGAGGCCGATGGCGGCGAGGGCGCGGCGCTGGACCTGACGTTGTGGGACGGCACCCGGCACGACTGGTCGCTTGGCCGCACGGATTTTCATGGGCGCTGGATCGACTGGCAGCCGAAGCAGTTGTGACTTTCCCCGGCGCCCGGCTGCGCCTAGGCTGGGCGCAAAGGAGACCCCATGGACGCTTCGATCAATGTGCTGGGCGGCGTCTTGCAGCCCTGTTCGACCAAGCCGATGACCGGATTCTTTCGCAACGGCTGCTGCGACACCGGGCCCGAGGACCGGGGCAGCCACACGGTCTGCGTGATCCTGACCGACGAATTCCTGGCGATGTCCCGCTATCTGGGCAATGACCTGACGACCCCGCGGCCGGAATACGGCTTTGCGGGGCTGAAGGCCGGCCAGCGCTGGTGCCTGTGCGCCAGCCGCTTTCTGCAGGCGGCGCAGGAATTCGCCGCGCCGACCGTGGTGCTGGAATCCACGCACAAACGCGCGTTGGAGATCGTGCCGCTGGAGCTGTTGAAGCGCCATGCCGGGACCGATGCGGACTAGGACGGCGATCCTGATCGCGGCACTGGCCGCGACACCCGCCGCGGCCTTCGGCCCCGACCTGGCACCCATCATCCGCGCCGACGACCGCATCCGGCTGGAGCAGGTCGATGCGGTGGCCGGACGCACGCTGAGGGGCGCACTTGCGCAGGGAACCTCGGACGATCTGGCCGTTATGGTGCAAGGCCTGGCAGGCCGCCCCCTGCCCGCCGATCAGGCCGCGACCCTGCTGCAAGGCGACTGGTCGTGCCGGATGCTGAAGCTGGGTGGCGGGTTGCCTCTGGTCGTCTATCAGCCGTTCCGCTGTCGCATCGACACCGACGGCGGGTTCGTGAAACTGAGCGGCTCACAGCGGATGCAGGGCATGATCGGCGATCTGGACGGGGCACAGGTCTATCTGGGCACAGGCTACATCGCCGGCGATACCGCCCTGCCCTATGCCGACCTGCCCGACAGCATCGACCCCGCGGCCACGCCGCAGCGCGTCCCCGAGGTCGGCATGGTCGAGGTCGTCAGCCCGACGCAGGCGCGCATCCTGATGCCCCTGCCGATGCTGGAAGCGGACCTGAACATCCTGCTGCTGACGCGCTGATCAGGTCTTCAGGTCCTGGCCCAGGTGCTTGGCGACGGTGAAGATGTCCTTGTCGCCACGACCGCACATGTTCATCACGATGATGTGGTCGGCGGGCAGGTCCGGCGCGATCTTGATGACATGCGCCAGCGCATGGCTGGGCTCCAGCGCGGGAATGATGCCTTCCAGCGCGCAGCACAGCTGGAACGCGCCAAGCGCCTCGTCGTCCGTGATGCTGACATATTCGGCGCGGCCGATATCCTTCAGCCAAGCGTGTTCCGGCCCGATGCCCGGATAGTCCAAGCCCGCGCTGATCGAATGACCCTCCAGGATCTGGCCGTCATCGTCCTGCAGCAGATAGGTGCGGTTCCCGTGCAGGACGCCGGCGCGGCCGCCCGACAGGCTGGCGCAATGCTCCATCCGGTCATCGACGCCCTTGCCCCCGGCCTCGACGCCGATGATGCGGACGTCCTTGTCGTTCAGGAACGGATAGAACAGGCCCATCGCGTTCGACCCGCCGCCGATGGCCGCGATGATCGTGTCGGGGAAGCGCCCCTCGCGCGGCATGATCTGCTCGCGGACCTCCTTGCCGATGATCGACTGGAAATCGCGCACCATCGCCGGATAGGGGTGTGGCCCTGCGACCGTGCCGATGCAATAGAACGTGTCCCGCACGTTGGTTACCCAATCGCGCAGCGCGTCGTTCATCGCGTCCTTCAGCGTGCCGCGCCCCGACGTGACCGGGATCACCTCGGCCCCCAGCAGGCGCATGCGGAAGACGTTGGGCGACTGGCGTTCGACGTCATGCGCGCCCATGTAGACCACGCATTTCAAGCCGAACCGCGCGCAGACGGTGGCCGTCGCGACCCCGTGCTGGCCCGCGCCGGTTTCCGCGATGATGCGCGTCTTGCCCATGCGGATCGCCAGCAGGATCTGGCCCAGCACATTGTTGATCTTGTGCGCGCCGGTGTGGTTCAGCTCGTCGCGCTTCATGTAGATCTTGGCGCCGCCCAGGTGCTGGGTCATGCGTTCCGCGAAATAGAGCGGGCTGGGCCGGCCGACGTAATGCGTCCACAGGTCGTCCATCTGCGCCCAGAAGGACGGGTCGGTCTTGGCGCGTTCGTATTCCGCCTCCAGATCCAGGATCAGCGGCATCAGCGTCTCGGACACGAAGCGGCCGCCATAGATGCCAAAGCGCCCTTGTTCGTCGGGGCCGGAGGTAAAGCTGTTCAGCAGATCGTCGGCCATGGGATGCGCCTTTGGGTTATTTGCGTGTCTGGGCAACCGGAATGCCCCTTGCCCCCGTTCTAGCCGCCATCGCGCGCAGGGTGAAGCCCGTGCAGGCAGGCGGCCCGCGAAACCGCCCGATTTGCGCGCGACGTCGTGACGCGGACAGGTTTGGCGGTTGACGCCCGGCGGATGACGGTCAAAACCTGCGCCCGACACGCCACATCGGAGGGATGATGCCCAAGGCCCGCACCCTGTCGCTGAGCGATCACCACGTCGCCAGCGTCGCCCCCGCCGAGGGGCTGCTTTACAACCCCGCCTGGCGGATGCTGGAGGATGGCGACCTGGACGCGCTGGCCCTGCGGCTGACGCAGGGGCGGACGGGCCCGATACCGATCTTCGCCTATGGGTCGTTGATCTGGAACCCGGGCTTTGCGGTGCAGGATCGCCGCCGCGCCACGGCGATCGGCTGGCACCGCGATTTTTCGCTGACGCTGGACCATTTCCGCGGAACGCCCGAACGGCCTGGCCTGATGCTCGCGCTGGCATCGGGCGGAACCTGCGAGGGGCTGGTGCTGGACATCGCCGAAGGGACCGAGGTCGAATCCATGCGCGCCATCCTGCGCCGCGAACTGGTCGCGCACGAGCTGGCCGCGAATGCCTGCTGGATCCAGGTGCGCACCGATCGCGGGGTCGAATCCGCGCTGACCTTCTATGCCGATCCGGTCGACGCCCCCGTGGCGCGCCTTCCGGTCGAGGAGCAGGCGCGGCTGTTGGCGACGGCTGCTGGCGCTGCGGGCTCGGGCGCCGAATATCTGCTGCGCACCGCGCGCGGACTGGCCGAATGGGGCATCGAGGACGATTACATCTGGACGCTGCAGCACCTGGTCGCCGAACGGATCGAGGCCGAGGCGGGCTTTGTGCCCCCGACTGGCCGCTAGCCCATTCCGCGCCCCTTGCACCGGTGGGCGTGGGGATCGCGTCTACAGCGGCGACAGCAGGTGGCCGCCATCGGCCACTAGGACCGATCCGGTCATGAACGCCCCCGCGTCCGAGGCCAGCAGCAGCAGCGGCCCGGCCAGATCGCCGGCCTGCCCCAACCGCCGCTGTGGAATGCGGCGGATCTGGGCCTGGCCATGGTCGGTGGCAAAGAAATCGCGGTTGATGTCGGTCTCGACATAGCCGGGGGCCAATGCGTTCACGCGGATGCCGTGGCGCGCCCATTCCAGGGCGTGCTGTTTGGTCAGCTGGATCAGTGCGGCCTTGGACGTGGCATAGGCGGAGACCCCCGCGCCCTGCCGCAGCCCCAGGATCGAGGCGACATTGACGATAGCGCCGGGCCGCCCCGCCTCGACCAGCCTTGCGGCCACCGCCACCGACATCCGCCGTGCCCCGTCCAGGTTGACGCCCATCACCCGCGCCCAGTCCTGGTCGGACTGTTCCAGCGACGCACCGGGAATGGCGATGCCGCTGTTGTTGACCAGCAGGTCTACCGGAGCGCCGGCCCAGGCCTCGGCATCGGCCACGGCGCGGGCGACGCTGCCCGGGTCGGTTACGTCCAGCGCGATGGAATGGGCGTCAGACAGGCTGTCGGCCAGGGCCCGCATCGCATCGACGCGCCGCGCGGCCAGCACGACGCGCGCCCCCGCACCGGCCAGCGTTCGCGCGAATTCCGCGCCAAGCGCGCCCGATGCCCCGGTCACCAGCGCCACGCGCCCGTCCAGGCGGAAACGATCCATGCTCATGCGGGCTCCTCGGCGGTGGTGGGGTCGGCGATCCAGGCGCGCAGCCGGGCGGCCGCCAGCAGGCGGGCATGCAGGTCGGCGTCATGGTCATGCGCCCCCGCCCGGATCGCGGCCACATCGGCGGTCACGTCCTGCGACGGGCGGGCCAGCTCTCGCTGCGCCATGGCCAGCGCATTGGCCGCCAGCAGCGCGTGGTATCGGGCATCCGGCCCGCCAGGGGCGATGTCCCGGCGCAGGGTCGCCTCGGCCTCCGCGATCAGGTCCAGTGCGTCGCTCATGCGGCCTCCGGCGCGGTCATCTGCAACAGGCGGTATTCCAGCGTGTCGGCGATGCGCCCGGTCAGCGCCAGGTGCAGCGAACGTTCGGCCCCGCTGTCGTGGCGGTCGCCCTGCTGCAGGGCGATCACGGCCCATCGGATATGGGCCATGACCTCCCACCACCGCACACGGTCGGGGTCGGGGACCGTGTCCCTGGCGGCGGCATAGCCCGACAGGACGGCCGCACGGCTGGCGATGCCGCCACCCTCCAGATCGGGGCGCGAAAACCGCCAGCATTCCGCGCAGAACCACCCCAGATCGCAGGCCGGGTCCGACCAGGCGGCGAATTCCCAGTCCAGAACGGCCGTCAGCCCATCGGCATCGACCAGGAAATTGCCGGTGCGGAAATCCTGATGTGTCAGGGTCACCCTGTCGGGCGCCGGCGCGTGGCGTTCGGCCCAACGCAGCGCCCATTCCAGGCCCGGTCGCGGCGCGGGCCGCGCATCCAGCCAGCCGCGCAGCCCCGCCACCGCCTGCAGGGCCGGATC
>NZ_VDDD01000102.1 GCF_006151785.1 Paracoccus marcusii | reverse complement strand
GGCGCGGTGGCGCGGACCACCCGCCAGGGCGCCCACCGGCGCGGGCCGTGTGCCCGCGACGGTCAGGCCGGGCGCCGCGCAGTCCATGTCCAGCAGGTGCTTCAGGTCGTCGTCAAGCGCCATGACCGTTAGCGTGGCCCCCACCATCTCCAGCGAGGTGAAATAGTTTCCGACGAAGGCCCGGTGCACCCGCAGGCCCGCGCGTTCCATCCCGACCTCGATCCGGTCGTACAGCACATAGAGCTCGTTCACGGGGGTCGCGCCCAGGCCCGAGACCAGCACTGCGACCTCGGTTCCGTCGGGCAGGGCGTGATCGTCCAGCACGATCCGGACCATGTCGTCGGCGACCTGGTCGGCGGTCTTCAGCGCTTCGACCCGTGTGCCGGGTTCGCCGTGATGGCCGATGCCGACCTCCATCGTGCCGGGCGCGATCTGGAAGTTCGGATGGCCCACCGCGGGCAGGGTGCAGGGGCCAAGGCCCACGCCCACCGACCGGCAGGCGTCGATCGCCCGCTGGGCCGCGGCCCGAACCTCGGCCAGGGTGCCGCCAAGCGCGGCCTTGGCGCCGCCGATCTTCCACATGAAGATCTCTCCGGCCACGCCGCGGCGCTTGGCGCGTTCGGATGCGGGGGCGGAACAGACGTCGTCATTGGCCACCACGGTCGCGACCTCGATCCCGTCCTCGGCCACCATGCCCGCGGCCATGCGCACGTTCATGTTGTCGCCCGCATAGTTGCCGTAGAGGACCGCGACCCCGGCACCGCCATCGGCGGCCCGGATCGCATCGGCAAAGCTTTTCGCGGTGGGTGACGAGAACAGCTCTCCGACGGCCACGGCATCGACCAGGTTGCGGCCCGCATAGCCGATGAAGGCCGGCTCATGCCCCGACCCGCCGCCGGTCACGATGCCGACCTTGCCGTCCTGGGGCGCAAAGCGCGACAGGACCACACGCGGGTTGGCCGGGTCCTTGCGCACCAGGTCGCGATGCGCCTTGATGAAGCCCGCCACCGTCTCGTCGACGATGTCGTCGGGGTCGTTGACGAAACGCTGCATCGCCTTGGTCGTCATGTCGTCCCCCATCATCGCACCGTGTATCCGCCGTCGACCAGCAGGTCGACGCCGTTGATCATCGCCGCCGCGTCCGATGCCAGGAACACCGCCGCAGCGGCGATCTCGTGGGGTTCGGCAAAGCGGCCGGCGGGGATCAGTGCCTTCATCGCCTCGCCCCTGGGGCCCTCCCAGGCCTTGCGGCCCAGATCGGTCATCACCACGGTCGGAGAGATGGAATTGACGGTGATCCCGTGCCCGCCCCATTCCAGCGCCAGCGTCTTGGTCACGCCGACGATGCCGAACTTCGACGCGCAATAGGCGACATGCCCCTCGATCGCGACCGAGCCTGCCTGGCTGGCCAGATTGATGATGCGCCCGCCCTTGGCCCGCGCGATCATCCCGCGCCCCACGGCCTGCGCCATCAGGAAGCTGCCGGTCAGGTTGACGGCGATGGTGCGCGTCCAGGCGCCGTCGCTCAGATCCTCGGCCGGGGCCAGGTCCACGATGCCCGCGGAATTGACCAGAATGTCGATGCCGTCAAAGGCCTGCGTCACCGCATCGACGGCCGCGCCGATGCTGGCCGCGTCGGTCACGTCGCAGGCAAAGGCCTGCGCGTCGGGCAGGGCGGCCGCGGCATTCGTCGCGGCGGCCAGGTTCATGTCCAGCAGCGCGACGCGCGCGCCCTGGGCGGCAAAGGCCTGCGCGATGGCGGCGCCGATGCCCGATCCGGCACCCGTCACCACGGCGGTCCGGCCGCCCAGGCTGAAATCAAGTGAAGCGGCCATCCGCAGTCCTTTCGTGGGTCAGGTGGCCCCTCCGGCAGGCGTGCCGCCGAAGGGGGTGGTCGTTACTGGCGCGTGGCCAGCAGTGCGTCGACGTTCTCGGCCGTCACCGGGGTCCAGGGCACGTTGTATTCCTTGTCCGCGCCGTTGTTCCACGGCATGTCGGGATACTGTTCCCAGATCGCCGACATGGGCTCATAGTCGGGCTTGACCGCCTTGATCGCCACGTCGATCGAGCCCAGGGCCTGGGCCTCGCCGTCCTGCAGGATCGAATCCATCTGGCCCGCCTTGACCGCGTTCAGCGCGTCGGTCACCCCGTCCACGCCCGCGATCGCGAAATCGGCCACGTCCATGCCGGCGGCCTTGATCGCCTCGATGGCACCCAGGGCCATCTCGTCGTTCTGGCCGATCACGCCCTTGATGTCGTTGCCATGCGCAGTCAGCCAGTTCTCCATCAGGGCCTGCGCCTCGGCGCGCGACCAGTTGCCGGTCTGGCGTTCCAAGATCTTAACGTCGGGGCATTCGGCCAGGGCCTTCTCGTTGCCCTCGCCGCGCTGGATTTCGCCGGACTGGCCGATCGGGCCCTCGATGATGACCACCGCACCCTGGCAGCCCATCTTGTCCAGGACGGCCTTGGCCTCCAGATAGCCGGCCTCGACGTCGTTCGATCCGACATAGGCGGTCAGCAGGTCGCTGTTGACCCGCGCGTTCGATCCGACGACGGGGATGCCCGCATCGACGGCCAGCTGGACGGCGGTGGCGCCGGCCTCGACGTCCATCGGCGCAAAGACGATCGCGTCGAAGCCTTGGGTGATCATCGTCTCGAACTGGTCCTGCTGCACCAGCGCGTCATAGCGGCCGTCAAAGATGGTCAGCTCGACCATGCCGGATTCGACCGCCGGGTGCTTTTCGCCCGCCGCCGACCACAGCTGCATGAACTCGGCATTCAGGCCATAGGCGGCCATGCCAATCTTGATCGGGTCGTCCTGCGCCTGCGCCGCGCCCAGACCCAGGCCAAGCGCCAATGCGCTGGCCGTCATCATCATCTTCGTCGTCATCTGGTTTCCTCCCTCGGTGACACCATGTCCCGGCACGCGCCGGATCTCAGTCTTCGGTCTTGCGGGACCGGTCCAGCATGACGGCGGCCACGATCAGCGCCCCCTTGATCACCTGCTGGTAATAGGATTCGACCCCAAGCAGATCGAGGCCGTTGTTCATCACCCCGATCAGCAGCGCGCCGATGACGGTCCCGGTGACCCGGCCCACGCCGCCCGCCAGGCTGGTGCCGCCGATCACGACCGCCGCGATGGCGTCCAGCTCATAGGCGACACCCGCCTGGGGCAGGGCCGAGCCGGTCCGCGCGGCCAGGATCATCCCCGCGATGCCCGCCAGCGCGCCCGATATGGCATAGACCGAAAACCGGATGGCGCGGACGGGCAGGCCCGACACCTTGGCCGCATGGGGGTTGCCGCCCACCGCATAGACGTGGCGGCCAAAGCGGGTCCGGGTCAGCACGAAATGCGACAGCGCGAAGACCAGGCCGAACAGGATGATCGGCACCGGGATGCCCGCGATGTCGCCCGTCCCGATCCAGCGATAGCCGTCGGTCAGCGCCGGGACCGGCCGCCCGCCCGAATAGATCAGCGTCAGCCCGCGCGCCGCCGACAGCATGCCAAGCGTCGCGACGAAGGCCGGGACCGCAAAGCGCGCGACCGCGATCCCCGACAGCGCGCCCATCGCGGTGCCGGTGATCAGGCCCACAGCGATCGGGATCAGCGGCATGTAGGGCGCGCCGGGAATGAACCCCGCCGCCGAGGTCGTGGCGAAGCTGGCCGAGACCACGCCCACCAGCGCGACCACCGATCCGACCGACAGGTCGATGCCGCGCGTCAGGATGACGAAGGTCATCCCGATCGCCAGGATCCCGTTGATCGAGGTCTGGCGCAGCACGTTGATGATGTTGCGCGAGGTCAGGAAATTCTCGCTGACGATCGACAGCACGATGCACAGCAGCGCCAGCGCGATCAGGATGCCGTATCGCTGCGCGTCACGTCCGATCCGCGCCGGGATCATGCGGCGCGGCTGCGCTGCGGTCTTGATCTGGTCTTCCACCCTGTCTCTCTCCCGTTCATGCATCCGTCGACGGCGTCCGTCCCGGCGCGTCAGGCCGCCAGATGCAGCAGTTTCTCGGCCGACATCGCGGCGCGATCCAACTCGCCCGCCACGCGCCCGTCCCGCATGACGACCGCGCGGTCGGCCATGCCCAGCACCTCGTCCGTCTCGGATGACACCATGATGACCGCCCCGCCCGCGCGGGCGAAATCGGACATCACGCGATAGATCTCGCGCTTCGCGCCCACGTCGACGCCGCGCGTGGGTTCGTCCAGCAGCAGGATGCGCGGCTCGGTCAGGAACCACTTGCCCAGCACGACTTTCTGCTGGTTGCCGCCCGACAGATGCGCGACGTTCAGCCGGTCCGACGCGGTGCGGATGTTCAGCGTTTCGATCATCCTGGTGGCGGCGCGGCCCTCGGCGCGGGCGTTCATCACCGGGCCCGCGGACATGCGGTCCAGCGTGGCCAGGCACAGGTTCTCGCGCACGTCGCCGGTCAGGACCAGGCCGGATCGCTTGCGGTCCTCGGTCACATAGGCCAGCCCGGCCTCGATCGCCTCGCGCGGGGTGGTGATGCGGGCGGGGCGCCCGTCGATGGTCACGGTGCCGGCCGTCTCGGCCGACAGGCCGAACAGTCGGTCGAAGATCTCGGTCCGGCCCGACCCCATCAGGCCGTACAGCGCCAAGATCTCGCCCTCGTGCAGATCGAAGCTGACGTCCCGGACGCCGCGATCGGCGGCAAGACCCGCGACCGACAGCAGGCGGCGCGCCTGCGGGGTGTTCTCCTTGACGAATTCCTCGGTCAGGGGGCGGCCCACGACCAGCTGGATCAGGTGGTCCTTGTCGATGTCGGCCAGGCTGCCCGTCTCGACGAAGCTGCCGTCGCGGAACACGGTATAGCTGTCGCAGACGCCGAAGATCTCGGACAGGCGGTGGCTGACATAGATCACCCCCTTGCCGCGCGTCTTCAGCGTGTCGATGGCGGCGAACAGCTGGTCGGCCTCGGCCTCGCCCAGGGCAGAGGTCGGCTCGTCCATGATGATGACCTCGGCGTCATAGCTCAGCGCCTTGGCGATCTCGACCAGCTGGGTCTGGGCCACGGTCAGGTCCATCATCAGGCTGTCCGCGCGGATGCCGAACTGGAACCCGTCCAGCAGCGCCTGGGCGCGGCTGTTCATCTCGCGGAACGCGATGCGTCCGAACATCCCCACCGGTTCGCGGCCCAGATAGATGTTCTCGGCCACGGTCATGGCCGGGACGGGGCTCAGCTCCTGCTCGATGATCGAGATGCCGTGCGCCAGGGCCTGGGACGGGTTGTCGAACACCACCGGGTGGCCGTTGCGCAGCAGGGTTCCCGCATCGCGGTGATGGATGCCCATCAGGATCTTGAGGAAGGTCGACTTGCCCGCGCCGTTGCCGCCGCACAGCGCATGCACCGATCCCGGCTCTAGCCGGAACTGGCCTAGCTTCAGCGCGGGAACGCCGTCGAAGGATTTGCGAAAGCCCGAGGCCTCCAACAGCGGCGTGGTCATGTCGTCCCCCCATGCCGGACGCCCACCAGGCGTGCCGATACATATGTCAGTCTCCCTCTGACATTTGCACGCTAAGCGGCGCGGGTGACTTCTGTCAACAGGGATGTGACATAGTTCAGATGCGCTCTGGCAGTTGTCCGCGCGGCCCGCCTGCTGCTAAGCCTTGCGAAACAACAAGGCTGCAAGGGCAGGGACAGGCATGAGTTTTTCGAAGGGGATGCTGCGCGGCGCCGCGCTGCTGGCGGTGCTGTCGTCGTTGGCCGCCTGCGGCGGTTTCAAGCGTCAGAGCGAACTGGAATGCATGGAACGCGCCATGTATTTCGAATCGAACCGGTCCAGCCGGGACGGGATGATCGCCGTGGGCAGCGTGGTGATGAACCGCGTCCAGTCAGGCAACTATCCGCGGTCGGTCTGCGGCGTGGTGGGGCAGAAGAACCAGTTCGCGCCCGGCGTCCTGACGAAGCGGATGGACCGCGCGTCGGCCCCGCGCCTGCGCGAGGCGGCCGTGTCCGTGCTGCGCGGCGAACGCCATCCGATGATCCAGAACGCCCAGTTCTTTCACGCGGCCAGCTATCGCGCGTCCTACAACAACATGCATTACGTCGTGACGGCGGGCGGCAACGCGTTCTATGAACGCCGCCGCCCGGAACTGGTGACCCAGCCCCGCGTGCTGCCGCAGATCGAGGGCATCACGGGGCGCTGAGGCGGATCTAGCGGGCCTTCATCCGCGACAGGATGTTGGCCACCAGCGCGCCTGAAATGTTGTGCCACACGCTGAAGATCGCCGCCGGCACCGCCGTCAGCGGCGAGAAATAGGCGGTGGCCAGTGCCGCGGCCAGGCCCGAATTCTGCATGCCGGTCTCGATCGCGATGGCCTTGCGCGCGGCCAGGTCCAGCCCGGCCAGCCGCGCCGCGATGAACCCGATCAGATAGCCCAGCATGTTGTGCAGCACGACCACGGCAAAGATCATCAGCCCCGACTGGACGATCGCGCCCTTGGATGCGCCGACGACGGCGGCCACGATCAGCACGATGCCCGTCACGCTGACCAAGGGCAGGGCAGGCACCGCCGCGCGCACGAAGGCCGGCAGCAGCTTTTGCGCTGCAAATCCCAGGGCCAGCGGGAACAGCACGACCTTGACGATGGACTGGAACATCGCCCAGGCATCCACGGGCAGGTATTCGCTGGCCAGCATCAGCATCAGGAAGGGTGTCACGATCGGCGCCATCAATGTGGTCACGCTGGTGCAGGCGACCGACAGCGCCACGTCGCCCTTGGCCAGATAGGTCATCACGTTCGACGACGTGCCGCCGGGGCAGCAGCCGACCAGGAATACGCCCGCCGCGACCTCGGGGGACATCGGGATGATCATGGTCAGCGCCACCGCCAGCAGCGGCATGATCAGGAACTGCGACGCGACGCCCACGCCGACATTGACCGGGCGGCGCAGCACCTCGGCAAAGTCGCGCCCCGAGATGGTCAGCCCCATCCCGAACATGATGATCCCCAGCAGGGTGACGATCCAGGGTGTCAGCTGGCGGAACAGGTCGGGCAGCAGAAAGCCCAGGACCGCGAACAGGACGACCCAGGCCGCAAAGGTATTGCCGACGAACCGCGAAAGTGATGCCAATGATTTCACCGATGCCTCCTCTGGCACAGCTTTCCTGCGCCCTGACGTTTCGGCATGGGCCATAGTGCCGCCCGTGGCGGGCTTCAACCCGTGGTGGCGGAAAAACCGGCCCGGCGCCGTGAGTGGTCTGGTCCGCGCCAGCGCATCATCCCGGCCTGGAGGCACTCCGGTTGCGTCCCGGCCCGGCTGCGCGTGCGCGCCGACTGCGTCCTTGCCGCGCCCCCGGGCCGGCTGCCCCCCTGTGCGGTCCGGTCTGTGCCGGGCCGTCGGCGGGTCAGGACCCGGCGCGGACCACGACAGACATGCCGGGGCGCAGGGCGGCGCGGTCCTGGTCGGGATCGATGGTGATGCGCACCGGCAGGCGCTGGGCGATCTTGGTGAAGTTGCCGGCGCTTGCGGTGCCCGCCATCAGGCTGAATTCCGATGCGGTCGCGGGCGACAGCGATTCGACCTGACCGGTGAACCGGCGGTCCTGCAGCGCGTCCACGGTGAAGCTGACCGACGAACCCGGCGCCAGGCCACGCATCGCGGTTTCACGAAAGTTGGCGATGACCCACAGGTCGGTGCCGACATGGGGGACCAGCGCGGTGCCGGGGGTCACGTACTGGCCGACATGGACGGCGATCTGGCCCAGGCTGCCGTCGGCGGGGGCATGGATGACGGTGTTGTCGACCTCGATCCGGGCCAGCTGGACGGCGGCCTCGGCGCTGGCGATGTCGGCGCGGCGGGCGTCCAGCGCGACATTGGCCGAACGGATCGCCTCGGTCTGGACGTCCAGGCGGGCGCCGGCCTGGATGCGGGCGGCCTGGGCCTGCTGCAGAGCCAGGCGGACCTGGTCGGACGACGACTGCGACGTCACGCCCCGGTCCAGCAGCTGCCCCGCGCGGTCGGCCTGCGATCGGGCATTCTCCAGCGCGCCGTCGGCGGCCTCGACGCCCGCCTGTTCGGCGCGGGCCACGGCCTCGGCCGACACGACGTCCTGTTCGGCGACCTTCAGCGCGGCCTGGGCGCCCTGCAGCAGGGCCTCGGCCTGGGCCAGCTTCTGGCGGGGGATGCGGTCGTCGATGCGGGCGATCACGTCGCCCTTCGCGACGGTCTGATAGTCCTCGACCTCGACCGCGGTGACATAGCCCGACAGCTGCGGGGCGATCATCGTGACCTCGGCGCGCAGATAGGCGTTCTCGGTCTGGGGGGCGGCGGTCGAGAAGGGCGGCAGGCCCCATGCGAACAGCAGCAGCAGCGTGCCCGCCAGGCCCAGGATCAGGGCAATGGCGGTCGGGACAAGGTTCTCTTTCTTCATGGCGTGGTTCCGGTGTTCTGGACGGCGGCCCGGCGGGCCATCACGTCGCGCAAAAGGTGAAGCAGCAGCACGGCCGCCGCCAGCAGGGCGGCCAGCGCGGTCAGCGCATAGGCATCGGCATAGGCGCTGACCCAGGCCTGGGCCGCGACCTGCTGGCCCAGATCGGTCGCCGCCTGCGCGCGGCGCGCGGCGGCATCGGGGATCTGTGCGGCCAGCATCGCGGCCCGGGCCGCCAGGGTCGCGACCGTGGCCGGATCGGTGGCGGTCAGCTGGACGGACAGGTCCTGCAGGTGCAGCGCCTCGCGCCGGGTGGTGAAGGTGTTGAACAGGCCCGACCCCAGCACGCCGCCCAGGCTTTGGGTCGAGATGAAGACGATGACGAAGGACAGGATGTATTGCGGCCCCTTGGCCAGGGCCGACAGCAGGCCCGCCATCATCGCGGGCGGCATGAACAGCATCGCGGCAAAGCCGATCAGCGCCTGGCTGACCACCATCTGCGCGGGCCGGGTCAGCACGCCGGCGCCGCTGTCCAGCCAGGCGCCGGCGGCGATCAGCAGCAGGGCGGCCAGGTGGAACTGGGGCACGCGGGTGGGCCGCATCCAGGCGATGCAGGCCAGCGCGCCCATCAGGCTGGCCAGGGCGATCACGGCGAACAGGACGGTCATCTGCTGGGGCGCGACACCCAGCACCTGGAACATGCGCGGCGCGCCCGCCGACTGTTCCGACAGGATCAGCCGGAACAGGAACAGCGTGCCGGTCAGGTGCAGGATGGCCGGGCTGGCCAGCCAGCGGATGTCCAGCAGGGGGGCGGTGCGGTTCAGCTCCACGACCACCGCCAGGGTCAGCGACAGCGCCGCGCCGGCCAGCAGCCAGCCGATCCACGCGACATCCGTCCAGTTGTAGATCGGCCCCATGACGAAGGCCACGATCAGCCCGCCGAAACCTGCGCCGATCAGCACGAAGCTGGCAAAGTCCAGCGGCTCGATCACCTTCTGGCGGGGGATGGGGCGCAGGGGCAGGCAAAAGACCAGCATCAGCGACACCAGCGCCATGCCCAGGCCCGTCACGTGGACCGCCGTCATGCCGCCGTCGCCGATCAGGTACGGCCCCACGACCCGGGCCAGCGTCGGTCCGGTCATCAGCACCGTCATCGCCAAGGGCAGGCCCAGGGTCATCTTGGCCTGTGGGGACAGGGGTTCCAGCATGTAGAGGAAGGCCAGCGTCGACAGGGGCGCCGCGGCGGCACCCGCCAGGAACTGCAGCACCAGCGCCGAGCGGAAATCGACCGCCCACAGCGACGCCAGCGCCACCAGCGCATAGAGGATGATCCCCAGTTCCGCGAACCGCCGCAGCCCGTACTGGGTGCGGATCTTGATCAGCAGCACCGGCAGTGCCGCGCGCGGGATCATGTAGACCGCCAGCAGCCAGGCCGCGCTGGTCGTGGTGATGCCCAGATCGCCCGCAAGCTGGGGCAGGCTGGTGGACACGAAGCCCTGCTGCAGGCCCTGCGACAGGCCGATCACGGTGGCGGCCAGCATATAGGCCACGGCCTGCAATCCGGGCAGCGGCGGATGCGGCGGCGGGGGTGCGGCAGGGGCGCTCATGTCCGGTCCATCCGTTCGATGTTGCGGGCGATCCGGTCCAGCACCTGGGCCGCGCGGTCCAGGTCCTGCGGATCGATTCCCTCTAGCACCTCGCCGCGCAGGCGGTGCGTGAATTCGACGATGGCGCTGTCGCGACCGCGCTCGGTCACGACCAGCCCGTTCTTGCGGCCGTCGCCATCCAGAGGACGCCGTTCGACAAAGCCACCGGCGACCAGAGCGTCGATCTGGCGTTTCAGGGTCGGCGCCTCGATCGCCAGTTCGGCGGCCAGTTCGGTCTGAGTGATGCCGTCGTGATGCGCCAGCGTCGTCAGCGCGCGCGCCCGCGACAGGGTCAGGCCCACGTCCCGCGCCCTGCGGTCATAGCTGCGCCGCAGGGTCCGCATGACCCGCAGCAGGGTATCAAGGATCGGGCTTTCGCGGGGCATGACGCGTCCTTTCGGCTGGTTCGTTAGCTAGCTAAGGATATCGTTGGCCGGCATCAATGCCCTGACCGAAAGAAATTTGCAGGATGTGCAATTTCGAGGCGCAGACGCATCACGGTTGCCAGTCGCGGATCGTGAACCTTAGTATACACTAATGATCCGGTCCCATTTCGGGTTGGCCGCACAGGGCGTCGCCAAGCGCCGGAACCGATCGGGAGACATCGATGAAGCTGACCACCTTTCTGGCCACGGCCCTGGGCACCGCCGCCATCGGCGGCATGGCCGTCGCCGCCGACCTGCGCATCGGCCTGAACGAGGACCCGGATTCGCTGGATCCCGCACAGTCGCGGACCTTCGTGTCCTCGCTGGTCTATGAATCGCTGTGCGACCGGTTGCTGAACACCAATGCCGACATGGAGATCATCCCCGAACTGGCCACCGACTGGGCCTGGTCCGATGACGGCAGGACGCTGACCCTGACGCTGCGCGAGGGGGTGACGCATCACGACGGCACACCCTTTGACGCGCAATCCGCCCGCCGCGTGCTGGAGCGGAACATGACGATGCAGGAAAGCCGCCGCAAGGCGGAGCTGGGATCGATCGACCGGGTCCAGGCTACGGGCGATCATGAACTGACCATCACGCTGACCGCGCCCGACGTGACGCTGCTGGCGCAGCTGGCCCATCACGCGGGGCGGATGTATTCGCCCGATGCCGCCGATACGGCGGGCGCCGCCTTTGGCCGGGCCCCGGTCTGTTCGGGCCCCTATGCCTTTGTCGACCGGGTCGAGGGCGACCGGATCGTGCTGGAACGCTTTGCCGATCACTGGGACGCGGACCAGTTCCATTACGACCGGGTGATCTATCTGCCGATCCCGGACACGACGGTGCGGCTGGCCAACGTGCGGTCTGGCGATCTGGACATCATCGAACGCACCGCCCCCGCCGACGTGCCGGGCGTGCGGGCCGACGACCGCCTGCAGCTGTTCGAGGTGCCGAACATCGGCTATCAGGGCATCACCATCAACGTCGGCAACGGACCCCGCGCGGAGACACCGCTGGGCGCCGATGCCCGCGTCCGCCAGGCGCTGTCGCTGTCCATCGACCGCCAGGCGCTGAACCAGGTCGTGTTCGAAGGGGAATACGTGGTCGGCAATCAATGGGCCGCGCCGGGCACCCCCTATTACGACGACCGCGATCCGATCCCCGCGCGCGATCCCGATGCCGCCCGCGCCCTGCTGGCCGAGGCGGGTGTCCAGACCCCCATCCGCGTCGAGATGCAGATCGGAAACAACCCCATCGCCCAGCAGGTCGGCCAGGTGATCCAGGCCATGGCGGCCGAGACGGGGTTCGACATCTCTCTGCGCGCGACGGAGTTCGCGACGCTGCTGTCCGAGAACGTCGCCGGCAATTTCGACATGTCGCTGCAGGGCTGGTCGGGCCGGATCGACCCGGATGCCAACATCCACCCCTTTGTCGGGTCAGACGGGGCCAACAACGACCAGCATTACCGCAATGCGGAGATCGACGTCCTGCTGGCACAGGCCCGGTCTGAACCCGACACCGCGGCCCGCAAGGCGCTGTACGACCAGACGCGCGACATCCTGAAACAGGATCTGCCGCTGATCTATCTGTACCACATCAAGTACTTCTACACGGTGCGCCAGGGGATCGAGGGGTTCGAACCCTATGCCGACGGCATCATCCGGCTGCGCGGCGTGTCGGGCTGATCGCGGCCGCGCGCCCCCGGCGGGGCGCGCGGCTCAGGCGGCGGTCCGTGTCCACAGGCCCCGCACG
>NZ_VDDD01000101.1 GCF_006151785.1 Paracoccus marcusii | reverse complement strand
TGCGGATCCGAGGCCGATCTGACGGCCGAGGTCGCGCGCCTGACCGCCGCCGCCCTGCGTGCCGCAAGTGACGGCGCCAGCCCGCTGATCCATTCGGCGGCGGGCCATGACGGCGCGCAGGTCGGCGCGTTCCGCAGCGCGCTGTCGACCTCGGGCATGGCGCCTGAGACCGCCGCCCGGCGCATCGGAGAGGGGCTGGGCCGCATTCTGGACGGGGTGCTGTGCGGGTCCGGCATCCGCCGCGCGGTGATCTCGGGGGGCGACACCTCGGGGCACGCAATGCGGCAGCTGGGCCTCAGCGCCCTGACCGCGCTGGCCCCCACCATTCCCGGCGCCGCGCTGTGCCGGGCCCATGGCGACGGCCTGCATGACGGGCTGGAGATCGCGTTGAAGGGCGGGCAGATGGGCTCGACCGATTATTTCGGCTGGATCCGCGACGGCGGCGGCCCCCGACATCAGGAGCAGCCATGATCCGCGTCACCTATCTGCTGGAGACCCCCGGCGACCCGCGCGCCATGGCCGAGAAGATCGCGGCCGACCAGTCCACCGGCACCTTCACCGACCTGCCCGGAGAGACCGACGCCCTGCGCGCCCGCCACGCCGCCCGGGTCGAGGACGTGACCCTGCTGGAGCCCCTGCCCCAGCCCTCGCTGCCCGAAGGCGCGGGGCCGGTGCGGCGCGCCCGCGCGACCATCGCCTTTTCGCCCGACAGCATCGGCGGCGACATCGCGGCGCTGCTGACGGTCACCACGGGCGGCCTCTTCGCGGCGCGCGGCCTGACCGGCATGCGGGTGCTGGATTTCCACCTGACGCCCGATTTCGCGGCCCACCCGGGGCCGCAATTCGGCATTGAGGGCTCTCGCCGCCTGACCGGGGTCGCAGAGGGGCCGATCATCGCGTCGATCATCAAGCCCTCGCTTGGCCTGACCCCCGATCAGACGGCCGAGGTCGTGCGTACGCTGTGCGCGGCCGGGGTCGATTTCATCAAGGACGACGAAAAGATGATGTCGCCCGCCTATTCCCCCTTCGAGGCGCGGGTCGATGCCGTCATGGCGGTGATCCGCGACCATGCGCAGCAGACGGGCAAGCAGGTCATGTATGCCTTTGGCCTGTCATCGGCGGACCCGGACGTGATGATGCGCCGCCACGATCACGTCGTGGCGCAAGGCGGCAATGCGGCGGTGGTGAACATCAATTCGATCGGACCGGGGGCGATGGCCTTCCTGCGAAAGCGGTCGGCGCTGTGCCTGCACGCGCATCGCAACGGGTGGGACCTGCTGACGCGCCATCCGGGCCTGGGCTTCGAGTTTCGCGCCTGGCAGAAGATCTGGCGCCTGCTGGGCGTCGATCAGTTCCAGATCAACGGCATCGGCGCGAAATACTGGGAGGGTGACGACAGCTTCGTGCGGTCCTTTGCGGACGTCACGACGCCGATCTTCTCGGAGGCGGACCGGGCGCTGCCGGTGGTCTGTTCGGGGCAATGGGGCGGCCAGGCGTTCCAGACCTGGGCGCGCACGGGCGGCACGCTGGACCTGATGTATCTGGGCGGCGGCGGGATCCACGGCCATCCGAACGGGCTGGCTGCGGGGGTGCGCGCCATCCGCCATGCCTGGGCTGCGGCCGGCGCGGGCCTGACGCCCGCCCAGGCCGCAGCCGATTGCCCTGACCTGGCCGCCAGCTTTCAGCGGTGGGGCATGCCCGCGACATAGGCCGCCAGCGTCGCCCGCACCCCGTCCCGGCGCAACGCGGCCAGCGCGTCGCCGAAGGCCGCGACCAAGGGCGCGGACCCCGCCAGATCGCCAAAGATCGCGTGCTGGGACAGGAACGCCTGCGGATCGTCCTTTGCCGCCAGCGCATGGTCGCGCAGCGTCGCATGGGCGTCGTCATTGGGTGCGATCGGCGCGCCCGCCTCGGTCGTGCCTTCGCAATAGCGGCACCACAGCGCCAGCTCCAGCGCCAGCCCGCCGATGGGCGCGCCCGCCGTCAGCCGGTCGCGCAGCGTCGGCAGGATGAATTTCGGCTGGCGGTTCGACCCGTCCAGGCACAGGCGCGGAATGGTGTCGCCGATTTCCGGGTTCGAGAAGCGGCTGACGATCAGCGCCAGGTATTCATCATAGCTGACGCCCGGAATGGGCTGCAGGGTCGGGATGATCTCGCGCGTCTCCAGCGTGCGCAGCCAGGCGGCGATGTCCGCGTCCGCCATCGCGTCATGCACGAAATGATGCCCCAGCAGCGCCGAGGCATAGGCGATGGCCGCATGCCCGCCGTTCAGGATGCGCAGCTTCATCAGCTCGTGGCGGCTGACATCGGCGACGAATTCGGCGCCCACGGCCTCCAGCGCCGGGCGGCCCTGGGGGAAGTTGTCCTCCAGCACCCATTGGCGGAAGGGCTCGCAGACGACGGGGGCGGCGTCCTGGATGCCGAAGCGGTCGCGGACCAGGGCGCGTTCACGGTCGCTGGTCGCCGGGGTGATGCAATCGACCATGCTGTTCGGAAAGGCCACGTTGGCCTGAACCCAATCGGCCAGCGCGGGGTCCAGCGCGCGGGCCAGTCCCGTCACCGTGCGGGCGCAGACATGGCCGTTTTCCGGGAGGTTGTCGCAGGACAGGACGGTGAAGGGCGCATGCCCCGCCGCGCGCCGCGCCCGCAGCGCAGCCAGGATCATGCCGAACACGGTGCGCGGCGCATCCGGCGCGCCCGCGTCATGCACCATGTCCGGATGGCCCGCATCGAAGCCGTCGGTCTTGGCGTCGACGTAATAACCGCCCTCGGTGATGGTCAGCGAGACGATGCGGATCGCCGGATCGGCCATCGCGGCGATGGTGGCTGCGGGGTCCACGGCCACGAAATCGATCATCGAGCCCAGCACCTGTGCGGACAGGCCTGCGGGGTCCAGCTCGACCAGCGTGGTCAGCCAGTCCTGGGCCGCCAGCCGTTCGCGCATCGCGGCGTCGCCCGGACGCACGCCCGCGCCGATCAGCGCCCAGCTGTGGTCGCGCCCCTGGGCGAACAGCCGGTCCAGGTACCACGCCATGTGCGCGCGGTGGAAATTGCCGACGCCGACATGCAGGATGCCCGCCGTCAGGGCGCTGCGGTCATAGGCGGGGCGTGCCACGGTGTCGGGCAGCCCGGCCAGCGCGGATTGGGTCAGTTGGATGGCCATGATCGGACCTTTCGTCAAATCGCCCCGTGGCCGCGGCGCAGGATGCGCGCGGGGGGCCGGGAATTGCAGGGGGTGCGGCAGTCAGCTGAGCCAGTTGCCGCCGTCGACATTGTAGGTCTGGGCCACGATGTAGTCGGCCCCGTCGGATGCCAGGAACACCGCCATGCCGGTCAGGTCGGCCGCAGTGCCCATGCGGCCGAAGGGGACGGCGGCGCCGACCTCGGCCTTTTTCTGGCCGGGGGCCTTGCCTTCGTATTTCGCGAAGAACGCGTCCACGCCGTCCCAATGTTCGCCGTCGACGACGCCGGGCGCGATGGCATTCACGTTGATGCCGTGGGCGATCAGGTTCAGGCCCGCCGATTGCGTCAGGCTGATCACCGCGGCCTTGCTGGCGCAATAGACCGCGACCAGCGCCTCGCCCCGGCGGCCGGCCTGGGACGCCATGTTGATGATCCGCCCGCCCTTACCGCGCGCGATCATGGACCGCGCGACGGCCTGCATCATGAACAGCGTGCCCGACACGTTGACCGCCATGATGCGGTCGTAATCGGGGCGGGTGATCTCGGCGATGGGGGCGGCGGTGAACAGGGCCGCGTTGTTGATCAGGATGTCGATGCCGCCAAACTGCTGTTCCACGGAGGCCACGCAGGCGTCGATGCTGGCCTGATCGGTCACGTCCAGCGCCACCGCGATGGCACCCTCGCCCAGACCCGCGGCCGCCGCGCGGGCGGCCTCCAGATTGATGTCGCAGATGGCGACGCGCGCGCCCTGATCCAGATAGGCGCGGGCGAATGCCAGCCCGATGCCGCGCGCGGCCCCGGTGATCAGGGCGGTCTTTCCCGACAGCATCATGCCACCCGCGCCCCCGTGGCATCAAAGCGGTGCATCTGCGCGTCGTCCGGGGTCAGCCAGACGGTGTCGCCGTGATGCAGGTCGATGTTGCCGCCCGCACGCACCGTGATGGTGTCGGCCAGACCCGTGTCCTCGACATAGAAGAACGTGTCCGATCCCAGATGCTCGCTGACGCCGACGCGCCCGCGCCACTTGCCGTGATCGGGCGACACCGCGATGTGTTCGGGCCGGATGCCGATGGTGTGGGCACCGTATTCCGCGGCCGCCGCCCCGTCGATCAGGTTCATCTTGGGGCTGCCGATGAAGCCCGCGACGAACAGGTTCCTGGGCGCGCGGTACAGCTCCATCGGGCTGCCCACCTGTTCGATGTTGCCGGCGCGCAGGACCACGATCTTGTCGGCCATGGTCATCGCCTCGACCTGGTCATGGGTGACGTAGATCATCGTGGTCTTCAGGCGGTTGTGCAGCTCGCTGATCTCAAGGCGCATGCCGACGCGCAGGGCGGCGTCCAGGTTCGACAGCGGCTCGTCGAACAGGAACGCGGCCGGTTCGCGCACGATCGCCCGCCCGATGGCCACGCGCTGGCGCTGGCCGCCCGACAGCTGGCCCGGCTTGCGGTCCAGGTAATCGGTCAGGTTCAGCGCCTTGGCGGCCGCCGTGATGCGGCGGTCCTGTTCGTCCTGCGGCACACCCGCCATGCGCATCGGAAAGGCGATGTTCTTTCTGACCGACATGTGCGGGTACAGCGCATAGGACTGGAACACCATCGCCAGGCCGCGCTTGGCCGGGGGCGTGTCGGTGGCATCCTTGCCGTCGATCAGGATGCGCCCGCCCGACGTGTCCTCCAGCCCCGCGATCAGGCGCAGAAGGGTGGATTTCCCGCAGCCCGAGGGGCCGACGAAGACCACGAACTCTCCGTCGTTGATGTCCAGGTTCAGGGGCGGGATGACCTCGACGTCTCCGAACCGCTTGGTCACTGCTTCAAGGGTAATGCGTCCCATGATGGTCCCCTTATTTCACCGCGCCGAAGGTCAGGCCGCGGACAAGTTGTTTCTGGCTGAACCAGCCCATGATCAGGATCGGCGCGATGGCCATGACGGAGGCCGCCGAGAGTTTCGCCCAGAATAGCCCCTGCGGGCTGGAGAAGCTGGCGATGAAGGCCGACAAGGGCGCGGCGTTGGTGGTGGTCAGCTGGATGGTCCAGAACGCCTCGTTCCAGGCCAGGATGACGTTCAGCAGCATGGTCGACGCGATGCCCGGCACCGCCATGGGCGTCAGCACGTACAGGATCTCGTCCTTGAGCGTGGCGCCGTCCATGCGCGCGGCCTCCAGGATCTCTCCGGGGATCTCGCGGAAATAGGTGTAGAGCATCCAGACCACGATCGGCAGGTTGATCAGCATCAGCATGACCGTCAGGCCGATCCGCGTGTCCATCAGCCCGGTGCGCAGGAAGATCAGATAGATCGGTACCAGCACCGCGACCGCGGGCATCATCTTTGTGGACAGCATCCACATCAGGATGTCCTTGGTGTGCTTGGTGGGAGAGAACGCCATCGCCCAGGCCGCCGGGATCGCGACGATCAGCGCCAGGATGGTCGAACCCACCGCCAGGATCACCGAATTGGTGAAGGGCTTCCAGTAGTTGTTCTGGGTCTGCACCGCCTCGAAGCTGGACAGGGTGAAGGACGGGATCAGGCTGAAGCCCGAAATGGCCTCCTGTTCCGTCTTGAGGCTGGTGATGATCGTGTAGAGGATCGGGAAGAAGATCACCAAGGCCACGATCCAAGCGGCAATGGTATAGCCGACCTTGGTGCGGGTGCTTACTGCGCGTGCCATGGGATGCTCCTCAATCCAGGTTCTTGCCGACGGCGCGCATCAGGAAGAACGCGACGATGTTGGCCAGGATGACCGCGATGATGCCGCCCGCCGCCGCGCCCCCGATGTCGAAGTTCAGACGGGCCGCGCGATAGATCAGATAGGTCAGGTTGGTGCTGGCATTGCCCGGACCGCCATTGGTGGTCACCAGGATCTCGGCATAGATGCCCAGAAGGAAGATGGTCTGGATCAGCACCACGACGGTGATGGCGCGTGCCATGTGCGGCAGGGTCAGGTGGATGAACCGGCTGACGGCGCCCGCGCCGTCCATCTCGGCCGCCTCCATCTGTTCGCCGTCCAGCGATTGCAGGGCGGTCAGCAGGATCAGCGTCGCGAAGGGCAGCCATTGCCAGGCCACGATGATGATGATCGAGGTCAGCGGATATTGCGCGAACCAGTCCACCGGCTGCACGCCGATGGCGCGCGCGATGTCGGCAAAGACCCCATAGGACGGGTGCATGATCATGTTCTTCCAGATCAGCGCGGCCACCGGCGGCATCACGAAGAACGGAGAGATGATCAGGATCCGCACGATCCCCTGCCCGAAGATCGGCTTGTCGATCAGCAGGGCGATCGCGATGCCCCCGATGACGGTGATCGCCAGCACGCCCAGCACCAGGGCCAGCGTGTTCCAGATCGCGTCGAAGAAGGCCGGATCGGTGTAGAAATACTGATAGTTGAACCACCCTGCCCAGCTGACGGATGCCGGGTTCAGCAGGTTGTAGTTCAGGAACGAGTAGTACAGCGTCATCCCCAACGGGACGATCATCCAGATCAGCAGCAGGATGATGGCAGGTGCGCGCATCAGGCGCGCAAGACTTGCGGTCTGGCGGGTGGCCATGGCTTGCGTCCTTTTGGGGAAAGCGGGGGTGCGCCGCCCCGCATGTCGGGGGCGGCGCGGGTCGCGGCTTACTTGGGATAGCCCGCGCGCGCCATTTCACGGGCGGTGCTGGACTGTGCCGCCGCAAGGGCGTCCTCGGCCGACATCTGGCCTGCCAGCGCCGCCGAGAAGGTCTGTCCGACCGCCGTGCCGATGCCCTGGAATTCCGGAATCGCGACGAACTGGCCGCCGGTATAGGGAATGTCCTGGACCGACGATTTCTGCGTGTCGGCGGCGTTGATCGATTCCAGCGTCATCGCCGCGAACGGAGCCTCGGCCTGATAGTCGGGGTTCTCGTACAGCGACGTGCGCGTGCCCGGAGGTGCGGCGCGCCAGCCCTCGGCCTCGGCCACCATGTTGGTGTATTCCTGGCTGGTCGCCCAGGCCACGAAGGTCTTGGCCGCGTCCTGCTTCTGGCTGGAGGCCGGGATGGCCAGGTTCCACGCCCACAGCCAGTTGCCGTGGTTGTCGACGCCTTCCTTGTTGGGGAACTGCGCAAAGCCCACGCTGTCCGCGACGGTCGAATCCTCGGGGTCGGTCACGAAGCTTGCGGCAACGGTCGCGTCGATCCACATGCCGCACTTGCCCTGCTGGAACAGCGACAGGTTCTCGTTGAAGCCGTTCGACGACGCGCCCGGAGGTCCGTATTCGTTCATCAGCGTCAGATAGTCGGTCAGCGTCGCCTGCCATTCGGGGCTGTCGAACTGGGGCGCCCATTCCATGTCGAACCAGCGCGCGCCATAGCTGTTGGCCATGGCGGTCAGGAAGGCCATGTTCTCGCCCCAGCCCGGCTTGCCGCGCAGGCAGATGCCATAGACCTCGTTCTCCTTGTCCGTCATCGCCTTGGCGGCGGCGGTGATGTCGGTCCAGGTCGGGTTGTCGGGAATGGTCACGCCCGCAGCCTCGGCCAAGTCGGTGCGGTACATCACCATTGCCGATTCGGCATAGAACGGCGCGGCGTACAGCGTGTCGTTCACCGACAGGGCGGCGCGCACGGCGGGGACCAGGTCGTCCACGTTGTAGCTTTCGGGAAGGTCGTCCAGGGGCGTCAGCCAGTCCTGCGCCGCCCAGATCGGAACCTCGTAGGTGCCGATGGTCAGCACGTCATACTGCCCGCCGCTGGTGGCGATGTCGGTGGTGACGCGCTCGCGCAGGATGTTCTCCTCCAGCGTGACCCATTCCAGCTGGATGTTCGGGTTCGCCTCGGTGAAGGGCGCGGTCATCTGCTGCATGCGGATCATGTCGCCGTTGTTCACGGTCGCGATCGTCAGGGTCACGTTGTCCTGCGCGGCGGCCATGCTGCCGACGGCGCACAGGGCCGTAGCGCCCAGAAGGGCGCGGAATGTCGTGGTCATGTAGTCCTCCCTTGGCGGTTGGGCATTTGCCCTTCCGATGGGCATATACTCGCCCCGTCTTGCGAATCTGTCAACGCAGATTCCCCGCCGCAGTGCAGCGAGGGTGTAAAGGCTTGACGACAGTGCAGTTCTTCAGGCCAGCAGGCGTTCCGCCGTCGCCTCCGAGGTGATCAGGCCGTTGATCAGCCCCCCCACCATCGCCGCGCGGATGGCCGGCAGCTTGGCCTGACCCGAGGCGACGGCGATCACCGGACGGTCGCTTCCGCAGGGCAGCGGTGCCGACGCCACGCGGCGGTTGAAGTCGCAATCGATCACCTGGCCCCGGGCGTCATAGACCCAGCTGGTGATCTCGCCCACGGCACCGGCGCGGGCCAGCTGCGCCATTTCGGCCTCGCTCAGGAAGCCGTCGACATGCAGCGGCGCGGTCATGTCCATCTGTCCGATGCCCACCAGCGACAGGTCGGCGCGTGCGCACAGGTCGATGGTGTTGCGGGCGGCCTGCTGTCCCTGCATCGCCGCCAGTTCCGCCGCGTCGCGCGCCAGCACCGGCAGCGGATAGGGAAAATGCGGCGCGCCGATGCGCTCTGCCAGCCGGATGGTGGCGTTGTAGGGGGTGGCCGACCCGTCCTCCATCATGTTGCCGAGGCGGGACACGACGACATGCTGGGGACAGGTCATGCGGGGCAGCTGTTCCACCGTTGCGCGCAGGTTGCGCCCGGTGCCCAGGCTGACGATCCGCCGTTCGGGCGATTTCAGCACGCGTTCCAGATGCGCGGCGGCGGCGATGGCTATGCCCGCCAACAGGTCCGGCGCCTCGGGGTCCGACGGCGCGACCTCGGCGGTCAACAGGCCGAACCGGTCCTGCAGCGCGCGCGCCAGATCCATGCAGCGTCCGATCGGGTGATCCAGGCGGACCTTGACCAGCCGTTCGGCCAGCGCCATCGCGACCAGACGCTGCGCGGTCTGGCGGCTGACGCCCAGTTTGCGCGCAATCTCGTCCTGGGTGTTTCCGGCGACGTAGTACAGCCAGCCGGCGCGGGCGGCATCGTCCAGGCGGGTCGTTTCGGGGGTGAAGTGGTTCTGGCTCATGCGGGCACCTGGATGCGCGCCAGCAGGTCGGGGAACTGCGACCAGCAGTCAAAGCCCTCGTCCGTTGCGGGCTGTCCCGCCAGATGGGCGCCGCCGCGGTACTGCAGGACCCGCATTCCCGCCGCGCGGGCCGCCTGCAGGCCGGGCTGGCTGTCCTCGATCACCAGGGCATGGGCGGGATCGACGCCCATCCGTTCGGCCGCGAACAGGAACAGGTCGGGCGCGGGCTTGCCGCGCGCCACCTGGCTGGCCGTGAACACGTCCGCGCCGAACCGCTGCGCCAGGTCCAGCACCGCCAGCGTCCGCGCCACCCGCGGCGGGCTGGACGAGGTCGCGACGCAGACCGGCAGCCGGATCTGCGCCAGCGCATCGGCAAAGCCCGGCGTCGTGCGCAGATCGGTGTCGAACCGCGCCAGCAGGCGGGCCCGATAGGTCGCCTCGAAATCGGCGGGCAGGGTCAGGGCAAAGCGGTCGCGGATCGACGCCGCGACCGTGGGAAAGCTGCGCCCGAGGAAATCGCGGCGCACGTCGTCGGGCGTCACGACGATGTCCAGACGCGCCAGCTGGTCGATCAGCACCTGCGCGGACAGCACCTCGCTGTCGGCGATGACGCCGTCGCAGTCGAAGATGATCAGGTCCACGCGCATCGGTCCGGCTCCCTTGCCTTGTGCGGCAGCCATAATCGCATTCCGCCCGGCGGGGAATAGGCCTCAGGCCGCGGCCATGCCCAGCAGCACCCCCGATATCGCCTCGGACAGGTCCGGCCCCACGCGCTGAAAGCCCAGAAGGCGCGCCACGGCGCGGGTCAGCTGGTCGGGCGTCATGCCGCCGTTCTCGGTCCGGATCATCCGCGCGGCGGCGGCGATCTCCTGCGGGGGCAGGCAGGCGGCCTTCAGCAGGCTGCCCGTCTCGGCGCTGCGGTCGCGGACGGGCGGGCTGTCGGCCTGCGCCCGGGTCATCAGGAAATCGCCCTGCCGCATCAGGTCGGCATCGCGGCGCAGGGCCAGTGCGGTGGCCCGGGCCACGGCCTCTCCGATCCGGCTGCCGGTGCGCGCCTTGCCGAAGGCCGCGGCGATGCGCCGCGCCACCTCGTCGGCATGGACCGGCCCCTCCGTGCGGATGACGGCCGCTGCCAGGTCGGCCAGTACGGCGTCGGGCTGGTCATGGGGCTCTCCCTCCGGCGGGGCCTGCAGGTCCGCGCGGCGATAGGGCGGCGCCGACAGCGAGGGCGGCGCCATCTCCAGGACCGGTTCGGGGTCGTCTTGGACGACAGGCCCTGCCCCATGGTTCGCGCCGCGCGGGCGGATGCCGTCCTGCGCCGCATCGCGGGCCTGCGACAGGGCGTCGCGCAGCCGTGCGATCTCGGCCTCGCGGCGGTGGAACCAATCGGTGCTCCAGATGCGGTGGAACCGCCAGCCCAGATTCTCCAGGATGTCCTGGCGCAGACGGTCGCGTTCGCGCGCCCACAACGCACCGTGATAGGCGGCGCCGTCGCATTCGACCGCCGCCAGGTACTGGCCCGGACGGTCAGGATGGCGCACGCCCAGATCGATGCGGAACCCGGCACTGCCGACCTGCGGATCGGCCAGATAGCCCAGATCGCGGATCACGCGCGCGACATCCTCCTCGAACGGGCTGTCGGGGGCCAGACCGGTGGGGCGGCGTTCCTCGATGATGCCCGACTGCGCGAAATCCAGGAACCGCTTCAGGACGCGCGGCCCCTCACGCGTGGTCCGCGACGGGTCGATCTGGCCCGGGTCAAAGGACGCGAACACCTCGCAGCGGATGCGCGCACGGGAAAACAGCACGTTCAGACGACGCTCTCCGCCCTCGCCGTTCACGGGGCCGAACTGCATCCGGGTCAGCGGCCCGTCGGGTTCGGACGGGCCGTAGCCGACCGAGATCAGGATCACGTCACGTTCGTCGCCCTGCACGTTCTCGATGTTCTTGACGAACACGTCCTCGGCCCCGCCCTCGCGCAGCAGCGCGTCCAGCGCCGGGTTGCGGCGGCGGGCGGCATCCGCCACCTCGGTCAGCATGTCGGCCTGCGCCTTGGAGAAGGCGACCACGCCCAGGGACAGGCCCGGCCAGTTGCGGGCGTGATCGGCCATGGCGGCGACGACGGCCTCGGCCTCGATCCGGTTCGTCCCCGCGCGCCCCCGCCCGCTGCCGCGCGCGGCATAGGCGCCGGACACGCGACAGAACTTCAGCCCGTAATCGGGGTCCAGCTGCAGTGGCGACGGCGGCAGCACCAGCCGGTCGTCATAGAATTCCGCGTTCGACACCCGGATCAGCGACGGGTCGCGCGACCGGTAATGCCATTCCAGCATCCGCGACCGCAGTCCCCGCGCCTCGCACAGCGACAGGATGCTCTCCATGTCAGCCACGTTCGCGCCCTGGGGGCCGTCCTCGGGTTCGTCCTGGTCTTCGGCATCGTCGACCAGGCGGTCGAAGAACGATGTCGGCGGTAGCTGCTTCTGGTCGCCCACCACGACGATCTGGCGCGCGCGCGCGATGACGCCCAAGGCGTCCTCGGGGCGGATCTGCGACGCCTCGTCGATGACCAGCAGATCAAAGCTGACCGCATCGGGCGGCAGGAACTGGGCGACCGAGATCGGGCTCATCAGCATCACCGGCTTGATACGCTGGACCATCGCGCCCGCGTTGCGCATCAGCCAGCGCACCGGTTTGTGCGCGCGGCGGCGGGCGATCTCTCCGCGGATCAGGCCCATCTCTCCCTGCGTGCCGCGGGGCAGCTGGTCGAAATGTCGCGACAGAATCAGCGTCTTGGTGGCCTCGATCCGCTCGGCCTCCAGCTGGCGGAACAGGCCGACCAGGTCGTGGCGATCCAGCATCGGCAGATCGTTCAGCGCGGGACGCGCCTGGCGGGCGGCGTTCCAGCGCGCCTCGGCGCAGGCATAGGCGAACTCGGTCGCGGCGTCCTGCTGGGCCAGTTGCCCAGCACGCACGGCCTCGACCACCGCGGCTGCGCCGTGGCGGCCCGCCACCTGCGCGTCGCGCGCCAGATCGGCCCATTCGGCAT